>SEEV01000179.1 GCA_004211695.1 Rhodococcus sp. (in: high G+C Gram-positive bacteria) | reverse complement strand
CGAGCGACCGTGTATTACGCCAATCTGGTCGGGTGGATCGGTTGTCACGCCGACTCCCACGAACTCTCGGCGCTCTTCGGCGACGACATTGCCTTCCGGGCCGACACCTACGCGGTGGATATGACCGGCCTGCCGTTTCTGCGGCTGATGATGAGTCACGTGGGACGCGGATTGCCGGGCTGGGAGCGCGGCATCCGTGCCGCTGTCTTTCTGGTCGCGGCTCGCAGCCAGGTCGCCACACTGATCCATTCACATTGCAGTTCCGCCGGGGTTCTTTCCGATCGGATGGGCCTGGACGGGCAGGTCGGAAAGGCGCTGGCCTACGCCTTCGAGCGCTGGGACGGCCGGGGGTTGCCCAACGGTTCCCGCGGAGAGGGTATCCCCGTCGAGATCCACATTGCTCACGTGGCAGACGTCGTCGAGGTGCACCTGCGGACGGGTGGGCTCGAGCACGCGAAGGACGTTCTCCGTTCCCGGCGCGGAAGTCAGTTCAGCCCGGCCGTGGCGGACGTGTTCGAACGTGACGCGGCGGCGATCGTGGACGGGTTGCTCGAAATGGACGTCTGGATCGCGGCGTTGGCTCGAGCGCCGGATCGTGACCGAACCCTGAAGGCTGAGGAGAGCGACGAATTGCTCGGAGCCATGGCTGATTTCGTCGATCTCAAATCTCCGTTCACCCTGGGGCATTCGCGTGGCGTCGCGAATCTGGTGGCCGGGGCGGCCCGACGCCTGGGCATGTCGCCGTCGGACATCACGCATCTCTACCGTGCCGGCCTCGTGCACAGCCTCGGCAAAATGGGAGTGTCCAACCAGATCTGGGAGAAGAAGGGGCCGCTCACTACCGCTGAATGGGAACGGGTACGGATGTATCCGGATCTGACCGGCCGCATACTGAGCCGAGTCAACGGCTTGGAACCGGTAGTGTCCGTCGCGATGAAGCACCGGGAACGGATCGACGGGTCCGGCTTTCCCCGGGGGATCGCCGGCGCGGAGTTGACCGCGCAGGACCGGCTGCTTGCCACGGCCGAGGCTTATCAGCGACTCCTCGAGCCGCGTCCATACCGGCCGGCGCTCGATCCTCGTGGCGCTGCTGATCGGTTGCGAGAAAAGGCGCGTGCCGGACGCCTCGACGCCGAGTCGGTGGCGGCCGTGCTGGCGGCGGCCGGGCAGCGACTGTCGCGGCGGACGCCCTGGCCGGCCGGCCTGACCGACCGCGAGGTCGAGATCCTGCGACTCGTCGCGCAGGGCCGGTCGAACCGAGAAATTGCCGCTGAACTGTTCATCGCCGAGAAGACGGCGCGCAACCACGTCGAACGTGTCTACGCCAAGCTCGGTGTGAACAACCGCACGCAGGCCAGTCTCGCCGCGATCGACCGGGGTTTGGTGGGCTTCCCGGTCAATGCGGTCGTCGGGAAGTGAAGCATCAGGCATCTGGCGGGACCGGCTGCGCGGGGTCGTCATCGCCGGGATGCGCCGGGCCGGGACCGCCGGTCCAGTACCCACACCGTGGCCAGCGTGAGGCCGACTGCAAACGAGGCGAGCGCGACGAGACTCGCACCGGTGCCTCCGTGGAAGGTGTCGCCGTAGGCGGACATGGCCGGCAGCGTGGTGCTGTACCGGTCGAGATCAAGGTCGCGACCCAGTGCTTCGAAGGCGTGGCGGTTGGATAGGCCGAGGCTCATCAATCGTCCCGGGACGGCCATCTCGTCGACGGGGACTATGGCGCCGCCGAACAGAACCTGAGGGAAGCAGAGCATCGGCAGGGCGAGGGCGGCCTGTGCGGCATTGGAGACTGCGGCGGAGGCGAGCAAGCCGAGGGCCAGCGCCGAGGTCGCCTCGATCAGAATCGTCACAAACAGGAAGGCGGATACGTCCCATCCGACGGCGGGCAGCCGACCGAGCGCCCGCAGGACACCGAGGAGCAGTGCGCTCACTCCAGCCAGCACCGGAAGCAGCGCTGTCACCTTGGATGCCACGTAGGCGCCCACGCTGAGCCCGGCAAGGCGCTCCTGCCGGAAGACTGCCATCTCCCCGACGATCTGGAGCAGGCCGTACGTCAGGCCGAAGAAGAAGCCGGCGAATGCGATCCAGAACACGATCTGGGCCGGGCCGAGGTCGGCTGCGCTACGCGGATCGAACGCGCCGCGCTGGAACAGCGTCGCCATCATAGCCGTGACCAGCACCGGTGAGCCGAGCAGGACCGCCAGGGTCAGCCGGTTGCGGAGGAGAACATCAATATTGCGACGTGTGAGTAGCCACCATTGCCGCACCATGCCTGTGCGTTCGACGTCTGAACGGGTGGCCGGGATGGGCAGTAGGGCCACGCCAGGCCCGGCTTCCGACGTCCCACCGCTGTCCGCGAATCGCTGCGCCCAGATCTGAGGGGTGTGCTCACGCGCCAGCCGGTCGTACACGTCGGCGAGGTCTTCCACGCCGAAGTAGCGCCGAGCCTCGTCCGGGCTGCCGGTGAAGGCAAGGTGGCCGTCGCGAGCCAGGAATACCACTCGGTCACACCGGTCGATGCCGGCCGGCTCATGCGTCGTGAGGACGACTGTGACCCCGTGTCGGCTGAGTCTGCGCAGCAGGCGCATCACGTCGGCTGCGGTTGACGGATCGAGCCCGGAGGTGGGTTCGTCGAGGAAGAAAAGGTGTGGTCGGGTCAGTAGCTCCACGGCGATACTGGCCCGCTTGCGCTGGCCGCCGGAGAGCGCGCGGACCGGCACCTCGGCCTGATCTGCCAGGTCGAGGTCATGCATGGTCTCCTCGACTACCCGGTCCGCTTCGGCCGCCGACGTGCCCGCGGGCAACCGTAGCCGGGCCGCGTAGCGCAGCGTGCGGCGCAGGGGCATCTCGAGGTGGATGATTTCGTCCTGGGGCACGTAGCCGATACGGGAATCGGCGCTGAGTCGCGCACCGCGAACCACGCCGTCGTGCCGAACCTCCCCGGAAGACGGTGGTTGCAGTCCCGCGAGGATCTCCAGCAATGTGCTCTTTCCTGCTCCACTGCCGCCGGCAATGGCGACCAACTCGCCTGGTTCGACCGACAGCGACAGGTCCTGGAGGATCTGCCGCGCCCCGACATGCCGGCTCACGTCGACTGCATCGACCCGCCCGCCGCCCTGCGCTCCAGGTGCGTGACCTGAAGTGCCCATATCGTCCCGCTCGACGGTCTGTGGTTCGAATATCAATTCGGTCATGACCGGTGATCGTCGTGATTCCTGAATTCGCTTTGTCATGCCCTGATCATCGGTCCGCCGCTTCCGTGGTCGCATGGGGCGTTTGCCTCAAATTGCGACGTCCGTCCGGCTGACCTGGTGGTGATCAACCCTCGCGCAGTCTTCCTGCCACTGATGCCGGTGGAGTCGGCCGCACGGTTCGTGACGACCGCGGCGCCCGAAAACCGATCCAAGTCGGAGCCGATAAGGCAAGCTTCGGGCAGATCGACGTTGCAGGCATGGATGGGGGAGAGGTGTGGCACAAACATTTCTCGGGCGGCGATTCGTCGCCGTCTCGGCGATCCTGATGACGGGTCTGGTGGGATGCGGTGAGTCGGCAGTACAACCAGCCGGGCCCGATGTGCAGCTCACCGAAACGATTCCGAAGGCGATGGAGCAAGCCGCGATTCCCGGGGCCATCGTCGGTGTCTGGCAGGACGACGCCGCGCCCTACGTCCAGGCGTTCGGGGTACGCGACACGGCGACCGGCGACCCCATGGCGCCCGACTTGTTCATGCGCATCGGCAGCGTGACCAAGACCTTCACCACCACCGCCGTGCTGCAACTGGTCGATCAGGGAAAGGTCGGCCTCGACGATCCGATCGACAGGTATGTGCCCGGAGTCCCCAACGGAGACACGATCACCATCCGCCAGTTGGCGGCCATGCGTAGTGGGCTTCCCGACTACACGGACGTGGTGATCCCGGCGCTCCCGAGTCAGCCGCAACGCCAGTGGACGCCCCAGGAACTGCTCGAGATCAGTTTCAGCCGTCCACCTCTTTTCGCGCCGGGCGCCGAGTTCGACTACTGCAACACCAACACCACGCTCCTGGGCCTCGTGGTCGAGAAGGCCTCGGGCCAGCAGTTGGACACCTACATCGCCGAGCACATCACGCGGCCCGAGAATCTCGACCACACGTCCGTCCCAACCAGTGCAGCTTTTCCGTCCCCACACGCCCAGGGATACACGAAAACACCCGACGGCGCGACGGTGGACGCGACCGACTGGAACCCGTCGTGGGGATTCGGCGCGGGAAACATGATTTCGACGCTCGACGACCTGCGTGTGTGGGCGCGCGACTTGGCAGAAGGAACGTTGCTCTCGCCGGCCACTCAACGCGAACGGGAGCAGTTTCAGCTGGCGCCGTCTGAAGGTACGGGTTCGCTGTACGGACTCGGAGTCGAGTACCAAAACGGCTGGATCGGCCACAACGGAAATATTGCCGGCTACCAGACCTATGCCTACTACCTTCCTCCCGAAGGCAAGACAGTGGTGGTGCTCGTCAATTCGAATGTCGATCCGCTGGGCGTGTGGAACTTCTTCGCTGAGATCGTGAGGATCATCAGCCCCGACCATCCCTGGCCGGCGCCTCCGTCGTAAAGTTCAGCCAGTGTTGGCGCCGATGAGGGCCTGCCTTCAACCAGCTGATGTCAGCAAACCGACGATTGAAATCGCAATTGCCGAGGCGGCACCACAGATTGTCCAGGCCTGCACAGCGGTCCGGCTCCAGCGGGGATTGCGGATCTGGCCGGACTTCCGCAGATGATGAGCACACGATTCCGTGAAAAGTCGTGTTGACGTGCGGTAACGCGGATGAGGGCGCGTTGGAGTCGTGTTACTACAGGCCTTCACTTCGATGGGAGCGTGTCCTACCCGTCGGCGGGGGCGAAGTCGAAGAATCGGGGCGGTTCGGGCAGTTCGAGCGCGGTAAGGATCTTTCGTTGCGCGGCGGTGAGGGCCGAGCGTTGGGCCACCCGGCCGTGGTCGGTGGCGAGGGTGATCAGGTGCATGCGGTCGAGTTCGTGGGCGAGGGTGCGCCAGGTGTCGCCGGTGGCGGTCTCGGCGACACGGATGAGCAGCAGCGCGAGCCAGCACAGTTGGACGTGGGCGCGGATGCGGTCCTCGCGGTGGTGGAAGACGGGCCGCAGCTTCAGGGCACCCTTCATGTCGCGCCAGCCGCGTTCGACGGCGAGCAGCTGCTTGTAGGCGGCGGCCAGATCCTCCGGAGTCAGCGTGGTGTCGGAGGTGCGCAGCAGCCATTTGCCGTCCAGGCCGGCCTCGGTCTTGATCGCGGCGGCATCGATGCGCAGCAGCCCGGCCTGGGTGCGTCGCAGGTACCGGCGCAGCCCCGGCTTGGATTTGAGGGATCCGACCAGCTCGTCGCGCCGCCGCGGCGCCCAGGTGTCGGAGCCCTCGATCAGCTCACGCAGGTGGTTCACGAGGTTCTCGCGCACGGCCGCGTCGCGCTGCGCCTGGTCGGGGTTGTGGCAGACGACGAACCGCTGGGCCCGGGCGCCGCCGTCGCCGTCCCCGTCGCCGCCGGGGGCGACGTGCACCTCCTTGACCCGCAGGTTGCCGGCGACCGTGTGGTAGCGGCCGGGCCTCGCGAGCGCGGCGGCGGCCTCGGCATTGGTGTGGCGCAGCTTCTCGGCGTGGAGCGGTGTTGCCGGGGAAGGTCCAGCAGCGCACCGGGATCCCGTCGCGGGTGACGGCCATCGCGATCACCACCTGCGGCAGGTCGGTGCGGAAGTCCTTGGAGTGACCGAACTCCCGCGCGCCGGACTCGGCCGGGCTGCCAGCCCCGTCGTCGCTGGGCGGGTGGGCCCGCTCCGGTACCTGGTCCGCTCCTTCGGTCTCGAAGTAGGTGCTCGTGGTGTCGACGAAGACGATGTCGAGGTCCAGGTTTAACAGGTGCGCAACGGAATTGAACACGTCTGCGGCGATCTCCTCGAGTGCGTCGAGGAGGAAGTCCATACCCCGGTAGGCCTGATCGTCCGACAACCCTGTCATGCGCTCGATGGCGACGCGTTCGGTCACCCAGCCGGTCGCCGCGAGCTTCGAGCCCGGTTCGAGCGCGCGCTGGGCGACGAGGGTGAAGATCACCCGCTCCGCCGCGTCGGCGTCGAGCCGCCGACCGTCGGCGGCGCGGCGGATCGCCGTCGAGATCCCGAGCCGTTCCCACAGCTGGTCGAGCGTCCACGCGCCGCCGAGGCGGCGGCAGTCGAGGATCTCCACCTCGCCGCCCCCGGCCGACGCCGCGGCGGCCTGGTCGGGGGCGAGGAACCGTGAGATCGACGACACCAGCCGGGCCAGCCCCTCGCGGTCCACGTTCTCGGCCCGGCCGAAGTTGTGGATCACCTTCGCGGTCGGCGAGCCGGTGTCCGGGTGCCGCTCGTTGTGGGCGAGTTGCAGGTAGGACACGACCGAGCCGTCCTTGTTCTTCCGCCGGGTCTCCCGCAGGTACATACCTACACAACACCACAATGCAGGCCGATTCACCAGCGGACACGCCGCAAGTCGTGTGCCTACAAAATTGCACGTTCCGGCGAACCCTCAGCCGCCCTGACCTGCGCCTTCACTCGCGGGCAGGTGCGAGATTGCCTACGAACTGCGGAAGTCCGGTCTGGGTGGTCGGCGCGGGGGCAGCGCCTGGTCCACCGGCACTTGACGGTTCGGGTTCATGCCCGTGACGGTGCGACATCGCGTCTGCGGCGAGCGCTGCGCTGAGAGAGGCGACCACCACGATCAACGTGACGGCGATGATCACAACAGTCCAGGGCATGTTTGTACCGTGCCTTTACGATTGCTGGGATGTCGACGGGTGCGGTCGACGTCTGCGGTGCCGGTCGTGGTGTGCGCGCGTGGAGCGGGTTCCGTCATGGAGAAGGTCGGAGCAGCACAGCTGCCGCGATGAGGCCGGCGAATGTCGCGGCGACGATCGCCGCGGTGGCGCACAGTGAGTTGGTGACCATCCAGGCCGGCATGGCTACGGATAGTGAGGCACCGGCACCGATGACTGGCTGTATGAGGCGTTCTGTACCGCCGGGTATCCGCTGCTTCATGGGTAGCGAGGGATGCATTTCATGCTCCTTTCGCAAGGGATAGATGCAGGCGGTGGCGATATCGCGTGCGATAGGCAGTGGCCGCCTGTGAGGGTTTGTCTGTCTCCTCCGGTAACGATTAAGAGTGATTTGGATCACAATTAAGTTGCAGGGTCTCGTTTGTACCGCATTACTGCGAGGAGCGCCACTGGGCAACCGTCCATGTTTGAAAGTCCCCGAAACCATTCGGTGTGCCGCTCGGTAACCGACATCGAGCATTCGCCGTATCGTCAAGTGCGAGCGCCTCACCGATACCGCACTGCGCTGCGCTGCGATGTTCCATTCGGCGCAGAATTGGGAACTTCTACGCATCGGGAGAGGCTGGGGCTCAGTGTGATTGGCGGCGGTATCTGCCCGGCGAGATGGCCGGTGGGGTCGAGGCCGATGTCACGTGACATGGCGATCGAGACGATGGCCCACTCGCATGAGCGCTCCGCGGAAGGCGCGGAGACCAACAGTGGGACTTAAGACCCTATTCGCAAGTGCTTTCGCCGTGCTTACGATTCCGAGCGTGACACTCGGCTCCCTGTCCCTGGCCCTTCTGCGTGTGAACTACCGACTGGCGCGGCTTCCGCTGCAACTGGTCGAAGACGTGGCGGTGTCTCGACTCGACGAACAGGAGCCGATGCGGCTCGCGTACGAGCAGATTCTGATCGACTGCGACCGTGCCGCGGGCTACCTGCTCAACGATGAGAACGCGGCCAGGCGCGCGGCCGACCTGAAGCGACGAACTGCGTCGGTGCGACTGCTGATTGCCCGTGAACATCACCACGTCCAGCATCGTGGTGTGATCTTGCTCGATGAGCAGCGCGAGCGGTTTCGTCAACGCCGTCAGCGGGACGCGGGTCCGCTGACATGACGTGTGTGCTGTTCCGGCACGAGCTGACACGTGTGTCATCGTGGCTTGAAAGTATGTGGTCAGGTAACAAATTTGGCATTCGGCGACACGTGCCGCGAGGCCCACGGCCGACCGACCTGGACGGTTGTACAGATGACAGCTGCGGATTCGTCGGCTACAACTGATCAGGCATCGGCAGTGACGTGACTCACATTTCGCGTCCGGACGGGTTAGTCGGCACACCGGCGGCTCGGCGGCCGATGCACGAGAGCGAAGGAGTAACGCGGAATGATCGAGGACAGCACCGAACTATCCCTCACTCCGGTTCCCGGCCCGACGCGCCTGATCCCCCGCAGGCGACCCGACGGTCGTGAACTCCTCGGCACGGCGAAGGGAATACTGATCGCCGCCCGCGGCTGCAGTGACGCCCAGGCGTTCGACGAACTCCTCGACGTCGCTCGACGTCATCACCTGACCGTCCTCGGTGCCGCCCGGAGCCTGGTCGACCTCGCCGCCGGTAACTCACCCCGTCGGCGCAGTCCCGACGTAGTCCGATTCGACGAATGGGAGCAGCTCCTCATTCAGCTCCCCCCGCGCCGACACGCTCAGGCGAGTTGAAGCGCCAGGGGTCGCGGGCGGTGAGTTCCTTTCATGCTGATCCCAACGAGACCAGCAGTACGGAATCGAGCCACCCACGCGACAGGACGCCGCCCGCCGCCGACGACGACACTATCGTGTGGCCGGAACCGAGCCCACTCGATTCCTGGTGGAAGCACGTGATCGACGACCACGAGACCGCACTTCCCAAGGGTGAGTCCTCGATTGACGTTGGCACGTAGTCGGCGGAAGACTCGAGGTACATCGATGCGCGATCGTGTCGAGGAAGTTCCCCGAGATCTTTGACGATCTCACCGTTGTTCCGGGAGCCGCCCCGATGTGTTGCCGCAAGGTCCGGGCGGCCGGGCTCTGCAGGTCCGAATATGACGGATATGACCGTCGCCGCCGTCCAACGGCTGAGGACTCCCGCACATGTCCGGAGAGGTACTCGGGGGCGAAAGATATCCTCGTAATCGCGATTTCACGCCGGTAGCCGATGACAGGGCCGACCGTAGACCCGTTGAACAACACCGTGTTGCGAACAACACCGTGTTGCGACAGCCCGCGCGTGACCTGCCGCAACGGACAATGGGGATTGATGTCGAATCCGGTGTTTGCGATCACGGTCAGCCGACCGGTCACTGGCAGCCTGATGTTTCGGGAGGGATGTCTACGGGCACGCCGGGAGTATGACGACGGAACACGGCGCGAGGCACGTCTCAGGATCCGGGTCAGTGGGGGACTGTCGCCTTCCACCTCTGAGGTCTGGTGGTCGGTTACACATTGTCGAGGGTCGGCCCTGGCGTCGGGCACTCGACTGTGTGGCGGCAGGCGGCAGGGAGGGTAGAAGGCCCTGGCACGGGGTGACGAGCCTCCACGACCTGGATTTGCTGCTCGTTGTGCTCTCGACCGATCCGCGCATGGTGTTGTGCATAGACGTTGCGGACGGAGATGCGGCCGACCGCGGCGGCATCATCGTGGTGCGCCCCTCCGAGACTGTGATGTTCCGTCACGGCATTCTGTTCGACGCAGTGAAAAAGCGTTCAGGACTTAATGTTCGGATGTACGAAAGCTACCGCGGGTCGGATGCGCATGCGATCTTGGATGCCCTCGACAAGGAGTATCACCTCGATACACCGTGGTTTACCCCCGCGCGGTGGCTCGAGGGCCACGGAGTCGACTTCTAACGGTATGCCGATAGGTGACACCGGTGTCCGAGGCAGTGACAGCCGAAGGACGGATCGAACGGGGACCGCACCCACCGGATGCGGTCCCACAGACTAGTTAGACAGCCCGCACATTCGTGGCCTGCGGGCCCTTCTGCCCCTGGCCTACCTCGAATTCCACGCGCTGGTTCTCATCGAGCGACTTGAAGCCGCTGCCCGAGATCTCCGAGTAGTGCACGAAGACGTCCGGAGTTCCGTCGTCGGGTGCGATGAAACCGAAGCCCTTCTCGCCGTTGAACCACTTCACAATGCCCTGCGCCATGCCGATACTCCCTACAACCTCGATCCGGGCACTCACATCGAATTCCCGATCTCGATACCGTTGATCCTGCCACCCCGGCGACGGCTCGGGACGACCGCACCTATCAAAGGAAGCGAGCGTACTGCTCGAGAGGTCACTGCGCCCCTCCGACCACCCGACGTGGGTCGTGGACGATGCTCGAGATGCCCGCTCGGGCCGCCAGGCTGCGGATCTCGGTGGTGCAGGTGATCGATACTCCCCAGGTCGCGCTCGCTATGAGTCCGGAATTCCTGGTTCGAGGAGGTGCCGCCCCGAATACACTGGTCAAGGTGACCCGAGAGGATCCCGATCGGCTCTCAGCCGACGACGCACACATCTTGGGGCTCGAATCAGCGGTGATAGCCGGCCATACGCTCAAGCTGGTAGTACTCGAGCCGGGCATTGGGCCGCTCGACCTCGAGGCCCTGCGGACTGCGGTCGCGGAGCGGCTTCCGAGCGAGCCGCGAGCGATGCAGCGGATCGACACCTCGGGACCTGAGCCGTGCTGGATCGACGCGACCGCGTTCGAGATCAGCGACCACGTCCGGCGCAGGGAAGAGCCCGCGTGTGCCTCGCGGGCCGACCTGTGGCGGGCCGTCAGCAAGCTGATGTCCGAGCACCTCGACCACGATCGTCCACTGTGGACGATCGATCTGATCGGCCCACTCGGCGACGCCCGCGAAGCGATCGCGGTCCGGATTCATCACGCGATGGCCGACGGGATCAGCGCGGTGCGTTTCCTCGACGACGTGCTCTGGGATCGACACGTCGAGCCACCCCCGCGAGGATCGCGACCGGGCCTTCGCGCCGCTTCGCCGCAGCGTTCGCGGGTTGACGATGCGCTGCGGATGCCCGCAGCTGTGCGCCGCGAGCTCGGCCATCGCGGCTCGCATTCGCCTTTCGACCGCCCGATCAGTGCCGCCCGCGAGCTTGCCTTTACCGTCGTCCCGCTTTCGGAGCTGAAGGCAATCGGCGCCTCGCGCCCCACCCGCGCAACTGTCAACGATGTGCTCCTCGCGATTGTCGCCGGCGGCCTGCGCAGCTGGCTCGGCACCGGCGACACGGCGCTGCCACGTCTCCGTGCTCAGGTCCCGGTCAGCCTTCACCACCGGGATGAGGAAGCGGGTGAGCTCGGAAACCGCGATTCCTTCCTGAACATCGATCTGCCGCTCGCCGAGGCGGATCCGCTCACCCGACTCGACCGGATCAACGCCGAGACCAGCAAGCGCAAGCTCCTCGACGACGCCGAAGAGCTCTTCGATCTCTTCCACGCTCTCGGACGCGTGAAGCGGGTCGGGGAAGCCGCGACGCGACTCGCCGGAAGCTCGCGCGAGTTCAGCCTTTCGATCTCGAACGTCCCCGGCCCGCCCGCGCCCGTCAGCGTTGCCGGACGCCGGGTCGAGCGACTCTTCTCCTCCTCGGAGCCCGCCGCTCACCACGCGCTGCGGATCTCGGCGATCTCCTGCGCCGGGATCGTCGGAATCGGGCTCTGCACCGACCCCGAGGCGCTACCCGATGTAGCCGGGCTGGCGGAGGCGATGGAAAATTCGTACTCCGAATTACGTGGCGCCGCGATCAAGTGACGTGACAAACCGAGGTGGTCGGTCGGCGAAGGTTGGCGTCAGACCGTGCTTGTTTGGGCGGTGGTCCTGGCGACCTGGTCGCTGTGGCCGTTGCCGAGTGGGTCGGGCCATGTTGTCCAGGTGTCGGGGCCGAGTTCGATCTCGGCGGTGGTCAGCAGACACGCGTCGAGCTGGTGCCGCAGTGCGTCGGGATCGATTCCTTGGCCGATGAAGACCAGTTCTTGCCGGCAGTCACCAACTGGCTCTTCCCATTTGTCGAGTATCCCCGCGCGGCGGTAATCGTCATCAGGCCAGTAGGACTCGGGTAGGAACTTCCACCAGCGTCCGATATAGCCGTGTCGGATCAAGTGGCCGGCCTGGGAGATGCTGCCGATCTCGGTGAATCGGCACGCGTTCCAGAAGTAGCCTTTGGCTCTCAGGAGACGCCCATTGCCCCATTCGCTGGTGAGGAACTGGTGCAGCCGCCCGGGGTGGAAGGGGGCGCGTTCACGGTAGACCACGGAGCTGATTCCGTACTCCTCCGTCTCGGGGGTGTGTTCTCCCTGGAGCTCTTGGAGCCATCCGGGTGCCTGGGCGGCCTTCTCCAAGGAGAACAGGCCGGTGTCCACGATGGTTTCGAGGGGGATCAGGCCGTGGGACATCGACTGTATGCGGGCAGTTGGGTTGAGCGAGTACAGGACCGCGCTCAGTTCGGTCAGATGCTCCGCTGTGACGAGGTCGGACTTGCTGACCAAAATGACGTCGGCGAACTCGATCTGATCGACCAGCAGGTCGGAGATGTCGCGTTCGTCGTCGGGTGCGTCGGCCTCGATGCGGCCACCGGTCTGGTAGTCGTGGAGGAAGCTGTGGGCGTCGACGACGGTCACCATGGTGTCCAGCCGGGCGATATCTGCCAGCGCGTGTCCGTCGGCGTCGATGAAGGTGAACGTCTCAGCGACCGGTAGCGGCTCGGAGATCCCGGACGATTCGATCAGGAGGTAGTCGAATCGTCCGGCAGCGGCCAGTGCACTGATTTCCGCGAGAAGGTCCTCGCGCAGGGTGCAGCAGATACAGCCGTTGGTCATCTCGACGAGCTTTTCTCGGGAGCGGCTCAATGAGATCTCCCGTTCGACTTCGGCGCTGTCGATATTGATCTCGCTCATGTCGTTGACGATGACGGCCACCCGCAGGCCTTCACGGTTGCGCAGGACCTGGTTGAGGAGGGTGGTTTTTCCTGCACCCAGGAATCCTGACAGCACGGTCACAGGAAGTCGTGTGTCGCCCATGGTTCTGAATCCTTCCGCGGGTTTGGGGAGATGTCGGCTGTGAAGCGGGCGTCGGCGGGTACGCGCACGCGGGTGCGTACTCGCCGACGCCGTGGGTGAGTCTGGGCGCAGGGTCAGGCTGCCGGTTCGAGGTATCCCTCGAACAGGTCGACTACGACGCTGCCGGCGTCGGTGTCGTCTCCGAAGAGATCCTCGGCCGCGAACTTGACGTGGTAGGTCGGTTCCTCGCCGGCGTCGGCGCGGCCGTGGCCGATGGCGTCGGGGAACGGCCATTGGTCGCTGGTGCGGTGGGTGACGGTCCCGACCCGGCCGCGGCAGTAGGCCGGCATGCGGATGTGCCCGGGAACGTACTCGTCGCGCACCCGGACACGTTGCCCGACTTCGAAGGTGATGGTGTCGGTGCGGGCCGGACGTCCCTCCGACTCGGCCGGCCGGGACAGGGGGAAGGGGCCCCCGGCGAGGGCTTCGAGTTCGTGGTGGGTGAGGATGCCCTTTTCGACCATCAGGGTGGCAACGCCGATGACGTACCTCTCGTAATACGGCGTCATCATGTAGTGGCGGGGTTCCATCCGTTCGACGACGTGGCGGACCTCGTCGACACTGAATGCTCCCAGGTCCGCCGCTCCCAGGAACAGCAGGCTGTAGGGAAGGTGTTCCCACTCGGCGTGGAAGGTGGGGCCGATATCGGCGTCGACGGTGTGGGGGACCTTGCCGAATCCTTGAACACCGGCGAGATCGTGTACTCCATCCATGGGTTTATCTCCTTGGTTCGGTGGTTCAGTTGGCCGGGACCTGCGGGACTGCGATCCCGATCAGGCAGTCCTTGGTGACGATCTGCTGTAGTTGCTCTCGGGTCCAGCCTTCGGTGCCGGCGGGCCGTTGGGGGAGCACGATGTAGCGGGTCTCGGCGGTGGTGTCGTACACGCGGATCTCGACATCCTCGGCGATGTCGGTGCCCATCTCCGACAGCACTTTTCGAGGCTCACGGATGACGCGCGCACGGTACTCGAAGCTCTTGTACCAGGTCGGCGGCAACCCGAGGATGGGCCAGGCGGTGCACGAGCACAGGGAGCATACGATCACGTTCTTGAGGGTGGCGGTGTCTTCGAGCGCGACGATGTATTCGCCCTGCGGTCCGAGATAGCCGTACTGGTCCACGGCCGCGGTGCCATCGGTGAGGAGCAGTTCGCGGAACTCCGGGTCGGTCCAGGCCCGCGCGACGAGTTCGGCGCCGCGTTTCGGGCTGAAGTCCTCCTCGAAGGTCTTCTTCCACGTTTCGGTGTAACCCTCGGGGACCAGACCCTTTCCGTCGAGCGCACGGAACAGCGCCCACGCGCGATCAGACGCCGGCGCTTGAGCTGGTGCCGCGTTGTCTGGTGTGTGTTCGATCGTTGTCGACATTGTTTCCACTTTCTGTAGGGGCTGGTATTGGCGAAGTGGTGGCATGAGTAGCCGGGTAGGCCGCGCCTAGGCTCAGGCGGGGCTCAGATGCGCAGCGGCAGCCGGTTGGCGGGTCGGTGTGGGGACGGCGCCGCGGATCTGTTCGAACGCGTGGCCGGCGCGGAGAACTGTGGCGTCGTCGAATCGCTTTCCGACGATCATCATTCCGACGGGAAGACCGTTCACCAGCCCTGTCGGCACCGAAAGGGCCGGGTGGCCCGTGACATCGAATGGGGCGGTGTTCGCGACCATTCCGAGGGCCTTGGTGACGTAGGTGGCGCGGTCCACGTCCTGCGCCGGTAGTTCTGAGGCGACGTAGGGCAGGGTGGGCATGATCAGGACGTCGTAGTTTTCCAGCGCCGAATCGTAAGCGGCGCGGGCGCGCGGCACCAGGTTGCGGGCCTTGCCGTAGCTCGATCCGCCCAACGCGGTGACGCCGTGATGGCCGCACAAGGCGACGAGTTTGACGGTTTCGGACAGGGCATCGGCGTGCTGGATCCGGCGCTGTGCGAAGTACGCCATCAGTTCGGGATCGTAGAGTCCGTCTGCGTTGAGGCCGTAGCCGTTGCCGTCGAGCATCTGGTAGGCGCCGCCGTCGGTGGCGATCACATTCCATACGTGGAACGCGTGCAGGTGCCACGGGATGCTCACCACTTCGACCACACCACCGGCATCGGTGAATCGTCGTGCTGCCGCGCGGACAGCATCATCGACCTCCGGCTGTGACATCGCTTGCCCGAAACCCTGACTCACGACGCCGATCCTCAGGCCCTCGATCCCCGAGTTGAGGTTTGACACATAGTCATCCACGACGAGGTTCTCGGGTTGGCGGGGATCGTGGCCGTCGCGGCCGGCGATCACCGAGAGCACGAGGGCGGCGTCTTCGACTGTGCGGGTGATGGGCCCGAGATGGTCGACAGTGCGTTCGATCGGGAAGGCACCGGTGTAGGGGACCAGCCCGAATGTGGGCTTGTGTCCGACGACGCCACAGAATGCGGCCGGAATGCGGATCGACCCACCCTGGTCGCCGCCGATCGCGAAGTCGACATCGCCGCCTGCGACGAGAGCGGCGCTGCCGCCGGAGGATCCACCAGCCTCGCGGTCAGGATCCCACGGGTTGCGGACCGGACCGGTGGCCGGGGTGAAACTCGAACCGGAAAAGCACAGATCCTCACACACCGCCTTGCCCGCCACGGTGGCGCCGGCATCGAGTAGCCGGGTGACCACGGTTGCATCGCGGGTGGGAACGAACCCTTCCAGAGATCGCGATCCGTTCATCATGGGCACCCCGGCCACAGTCACGTTGTCTTTGATCGCCACGCGACTGCCGGTCAGCGGCCCACCCGTTGAGGTCGAGATGCTCGTGGTCACGTACCACGCGCCTAGGGGATTGTCGCTCGCATCAGGTGTCGCGTGATCGCGGGAGGGTGCCGAGGAGGTCTCGTCCGCATACAGTTCGTCCACCACGTCGTAGGAACCGAGTGCGCTATCGACCAGGCTTGCGAACTCCTGCCGAGCCGCAGCGTCGAGGTTCATGCCGTAATGATCGGCGGCAGAGCCGATTGCGTCGTCGGTTGGTCGGATTACGGTCATCAGGTGGTGCTCCTCTTGTGATTTGATTCGCTTTCGGCGAGCCTGGGCGGGGCCGACACCGCATACAGCGTTCAGCGACCCCCGAGGGATGTGAACAACTAGTGGGGCATCCAGCGGACGGATCCAGCGCTCAAACTGGTTGGGCGTCGCGCAGCATCCCGGTCTGGGGGTGGCAGTTGATGTACTCGTAGAGTTGGTCACGCGTGTCGAACACCGATACCTCGTGATAGAGCCGCAGTTTTGACAGGCCGGCTGCGACGCGGAAGAAGGTGGTAAAGATTCGCAGGTGGGTCGGATGGGATTCTGCCCAGCGCTCGAGTTTGTCGAGAGAGCCCCAGTGGCCGATGTTGTAGCTCAGATCGAGATAGTTCCCGTCCAGATCGATGTTGCGCACGAACCTGTTGCTGTAGCAGCCCACAGACTCGCCGTTGTCGCGGAGAAAATCCATGCCCTGCTGCAAGGTTGGGAGGATCTCCTCGAGATACAGGGCGCGTTCCTCTATTTCGGCATCTTTCCAATCCTGACCGGACCGAATCAGCGCGATGTTGTCGTGGCCCTGCACCAACACGCGGCCACCCGCAGCAGGATCGCCGCTGATCACCCGTAGGTCGCCCGAGGGCTGCATCCAGTCATTCTGGGAGATCGGGAAACGTTCGCGCATCGAACCCCAGTACCCGTGTTCGTTGATCTCGCCGCTGATCCCGTCCATGACGGCACCGACACCGGGGAGGTCGTCCTGGAATGCGTACAGCGTTTCGAATTGTTCGGCCCGCGGGGTTACGATTTCGCGGAAATAGCCAAGTCCCTCTGATAGTCGATCGTCCGATGCCCACCAGTCGGTCACAGCAGGGCATCGGAGCCAACGGCTGTGCGCAGCAACGTCTTTCCAGTATCCCACGATCATCAGATTTTCGTAGCCTTGATTGTCCGCATGATGGGTCAGGTCGTGGTGCAGGGGGCCGTCGTCCAGATCGAAGCTGGCAACGATGGCGCGCATGGCGGCAAGTGCGGCCGGACGTTGCTCGTCGCCGCGGAACTGCACGCCGAGATACGCCATCACTACCTTCTGCAAGTGCTCGTCAGCACGTCCTACCCACATAGGGAAAGGAGGTTGGTAGTTGTCGGGCACGCGCCGGGTCAAACTCCGCGGACATGTCAGATGGTCGTTGATTGCAGATTCCATGACGACTCCTGATTCATCGAGTTGGGGCTTGCCGAGAACGTTCGGCAACTCGGTCGGATGTGAAGCTATTTTCTTGTGCCGGTGTGAAGTTGACTGCGAGCGCCAGATAGTTCGACGTTCCGCGCACTCGGCGCACGACCCTGTGGTCACTGCCGAAGAGCGCGCAATGCCGAGAACGAAATACGATAGAACAAGGCCCGCTGGGCTCGAGGGGAGCGAAGTTCAGCTCCGTTGTCCGTAGCAGTGAGTCCGCCGGCGGATCAGCCCCAAGGTTGGGTGATCGAGCGATTCTCGATGCCTTCTTGCCGCACGCGGTGCTCAGTCGTGGTTCTCCGCAGAACGAAGCTGCACCGCCGAATGATCGGCGTTCATGCCCTCGTCGTGTGCACCCGCCAAGTGTGCGTGCAGTGCAATCGACCGTCGGTCGGCTCGAGCAATGGCGATTCTGCTCATGCCGGCCTGCCAACGGTAGGGGCGGATCAGCATGCGGAGAAGAGCAATTGCGGCGTCGAGCAGCAGGAGCGCATGCCGCGAGGCGCGATTGCTCGATTGGGGTCCACCGAGCAACGAACGGCGATGACTTCCATGGTTCGTCCTTGTCTATATCTGCGATCCGCTGTCGGCGGGACCAGGGATCGTCAATCGGTCGAGGGGCCAAACGAACAATCCGGGGATTTCTGGCGTACTCGAACGGTAGGAGCTTCCGAGGCGTGATGTTTGACGCTCAGCGACAGCCTCCTTTGCACTCCGCGACATCGTCATCGCGAGGCGGAGCCACCACCGGATCTCAGCTTGTCGTTTAAGTGCGCCACGAGCGCGGAAGGTGAGGTTTGGTTGCGTAGGTGACCTTGCTGGAAGCGGTGCTGTGCAGGAGATGAGGGTTTTGTGGCCCCTCGGAGTCGCCTTGCGGTAGGAGGCTTCAAACCACCCCGAGCTGCGTTAGCTGAAGACTGTCGTGGTGAGCGTCGGGGGGAAGGCGCGCCTTTGAGTGCGTCAGGTGGGGTTCGGGAAGGCGAACGCGAGTGAACCGCTGTTGACGTGTCG
>SEEV01000627.1 GCA_004211695.1 Rhodococcus sp. (in: high G+C Gram-positive bacteria) | reverse complement strand
CCCCTCCGCGGCATCCGCCCGGACGCCGTCATCGACACCCAGAACGGCATCCCGTTCTTCTCCCGCGTCGTCGCCGGCGCGCCCGTGACGCTGCTCGTCCACCACTGCCACCGCGAGCAGTGGCCGGTCGCGGGCCGGCTGATGGGCAAGATCGGCTGGTGGGTGGAATCACGGTTGTCGCCGCGCACCCACCGCGACGACCAGTATCTCACCGTGTCGCTGCCATCCGCCGACGAACTGGTGGAACTCGGTGTCGCGCGTGAACGAATCGCGGTGGTGCGCAACGGAGCCGACGACATTCCGCTCGGCGTCGAGGTCGGTGGCACCGGCACCCGGACCGCGCACCCCAGCGTGTGCGTGCTGTCACGGCTGGTGCCGCACAAGCAGATCGAGGACGCCCTCGAGGCCGTCGCCGCCCTGCGCCCGACCATCGCCGACATGCACCTCGACGTCATCGGCGGCGGCTGGTGGGAGCAGAACCTCCGCGACCGCGCGCACGAACTCGGCATCGGCGACGCCGTCACGTTCCACGGGCACGTCGACGAGACCCGCAAGCACCGGTTGCTGTCGCAGTCGTGGGTGCACGTCATGCCGTCCCGCAAGGAAGGCTGGGGCCTGGCCGTCATCGAGGCCGCCCAGCACGGGGTCCCGACCGTCGGCTACCGCAGCTCCAAGGGGCTGACGGATTCGATCGTCGACGGCGTGACCGGAGTTCTCGTCGGCAGCGCGGAAGCGTCGACGGCGGACGTCGGCGAACTGACCGCGGCGGTCAATGCGCTCCTGCTCGACCCCGAGACCCGTCTGGTGCTCGGCGAGAAGGCGCGTGTCCGTGCCGGCGAATTCTCCTGGAGGCACACCGGGAACGGTGTTCACGAGGTGCTGGCGGGCACCGCCGCAGGCCTCCGCACGTCAGGGCTGGTGTCGCCGGCGCTGGCGCGTCCGGGCCTCGAGCACGCCCGCGCCGAGTAGTCCGCCCACCAGCAGGAGCGCCCACAGCACGTGGGCCGCGATCACCGTGGCCCGCGCCCGGTCGGACGCCTCGTGCCCCGCGACATCGCCGTCGACGCGGTACAGCTCCAGATGTTCGTCCGAGAACTGTCGCTCCAGGCCGGCCAGGGTGGTCGCGGATTCGCCGCGCGGCCCGGGCGTGTCGCGCTCGACGAGAACCCACCGGACACCGAGCGACGCGAGATCGGCGGCGGACCCGCCGGTGAGCAGCACCCGTTCCACCTGCTGGGCCCGGGACCCCTCACCCTTCACCGTGCCCCCGGCCACCACCAGCTCACCCGTCTGCAGGACGTCCGCGGGCAGCATCCGCGGGGCGGGGTCCAGAACGGGGGCGGAACCGCTGTAGGAGAACTTCCGGAACATGCCGGTGGGGAGCACGGCGACGTCCCCGCTGTTCGGATCGCCGTCCAACGCGGTGGCCACCTGCTGCCACGACGGTGGGTACACGACCGGACGCAGGGCGCCCCCGACTCCCCACGCGAGGTCGGGCAGGGCGAGCAACACCACCAGGATCGCCGAGACGGACCAGGTGCCCGGCCGTCGCAGCACCGCGGCCGCGGCGGCGAGCGCGTACAGCGGCGCCGCCAGCGCCACCCACTTCTGCGCGTCCCGGAGCAGCCCCGCCCCCGGGACGTTCTGCACCAGCCAGCGCCCGAGGTCGAGACCCCACGCCGTCGCCCCGAGCGTCGGTAGCAGCACCGCGACCAGGGCGAGCGCCGACAGCGCGGCCACCACGGGATGCCGGCGTCGCCGCCACAGCGCAGGCAGGCCGAGGAGGACGACACACAGCAGCAGCACCGTTCCGACGAGCGCGAACAGCGACGTCCGGGTCTGCGGGACGGCGGTCTCGTTCCACACGCCGCCGAGGCCGGCGAGACTGCCGAGCGTCGCCAGTCCCGGTTCGGCCCGCGCCGCGAACGCCGCAACCCCCGCGGGGTCGGAGCCGTCCCCACCACCGCCGGACAGGGCCGTGGCCACCAGCCACGGTGCGCTCGCGAGAACGACGAGGGTCAGCGCACCGGTGAGACGACGCCACCGGGCGCAGCGTCCCCCCGGGAAGGCGAGGACGGCCAGCGCCGTCACCGCCGCGAGCAACACCCCGGTGGGTGTCAGACCGGCGGCCGCAAGGCAGGCCGCGAGCGCGAACCACCCCGCGCGGTTGCCACGCCGAACCGCGACAGCCGCGCACACCGTCCACGGCAGGGCCGCGTACCCCGTCAGCAGGCTCCAGTGCCCCTGCAACAGTCGCTCGGCGACGTACGGATTCCACAGCGTCACGGTCGCGGCCACGAGCTGCGGTCCGAGCCCGGCCGTCGGCAGGACGGTGCGGACCATGCTGGCGGCGCCCCAGCCCGCGGCCCACAGCGCGATCAGCAGGATCGCCTTCACCACCAGGCCGCCGTCGACGACGACGCTCAGCGTCGCGAGGAGAGCATCCTGCGGCACGGCCCGCGCTGCGGCGTCCGTGAGCCCGAGCGCCGAATCCGTGAGATACGAGCGGGGAGTGCTGACCGCGTCACGCAGCAGCAGATAGCCGGGACCGAGCAGAGGTCCGAGGATCAGCGCCGCCAGGATCAGGCTGTAGACCGCCGCGACGAACGGTGCTCGGCGCCGGGCGGTCATGGGCCGTCACGATACGTGGTGCATCGACTCGGCTCGCACGGCACGTAGTGCATCATGGGGCGCATGCCACGCCAGACCCTCACCAGCTCGGCGGTCGCCGGGGTGACGATGGTGACGGCAGGCTCGATGACCGCGAATATCGCGTCCTACCTGCTGCAGCTGTTGGCGAGTCGGTGGCTCGGCCC
>SEEV01000626.1 GCA_004211695.1 Rhodococcus sp. (in: high G+C Gram-positive bacteria) | reverse complement strand
CGAAGCCCGGTAGTGCCCGCGCCGAGAAGCTCGCGCAGCGGCAGGCGGAACGGGAGAGCGCCGCGGCGGCCGTGACCCGGCCGTTCGAAGGCCTCGCCGCCGAATGCGATCTGGTGGCGTTGCGCGAATTCGTCCCGTCGGCGACCGCGCCGCTTCCCGTGAAGGATACGTCCCGGCCGGTGACGCTCGCGACCGTGCTGCCCGGCGCTGTCGCGGCGCTGGTCCGCGACGAGGGAGACACTGCAACCGGCTTCGTCGGTGTGCAGGTCCAGGCACATTCTGCGGATCTCGGCGCCGATCTGGCCGCGTCCGTCGCCTGGGTCCGTGACGCCGCCGCCGGCGAGTCGCTGGCCTCCGCCCAACCGGGACCGGAGACCCCCGCACTGGCCGACGTGATCGATGCCGATGCGCCTCTCGACATCACCGTGCACCAGGATTTCAACTGGTGGCTCCCCGAGGGAGTCGAGCCGGCCCCCGAGGTCGCGGCCACGGTGCAGCACGCGAACGCGGCGATCATGCCGTCCGCGCGAGTCGAGGCCGAGGGCGTCGTCGCGGCGTGGTGGGTCGACGCCGGCGAGAAGGCGCACATCCGCTGGGTGCGCCCGGAGAACGAGGACGATCTGATGCTGGCGCTCGCGCGCGTGCACGCGACCGGTGGCCTGCACCTCGGTGAGGGCTCGCGGTATGCCGGATCGTTCCGCACGCACGGTCTGCTGGTGCCGGTGTTCGACCTGGACCGCGAGAAGCATGCGAACGAATGGGCCGCCGCCACCGTCGAACTCGGTCAGCGACTGGCGGAGGCTCTCGCCGTCGACGCGCCCCTCACCACCGAGGAACGACGCGCCCGCGACGGCCTGCGCGGACGCCAGGTCACGCTGCGATAGGCCCTTCGGGCTCGTGAGTGGTTGAGGAGTCCAGGGACTCGTCAACCACTCACGGGCGGCGAAGCCGCCTAGATGGAACCGCCGGCTGCGTGCGGTGCCCCGGAGGTGTCTGCGGGGCCGCTCATCTCGCGTGCGACGAACTCCTCGAGGTCGAACAGGTTGCTGCCCGCGCGGTCGGCGATGGTCAGCAGCGTCGTCATGGTCGCGACCTCCTCGACCTGCTCCTTGAGGAACCACTGCATGAACTGCTCGCCGAGGTAGTCACCCTCCTCGCGGGCGGTGCTCGCCAGTTGCACGATCTGCTCGGTGATGGCCAACTGCGGCAGGTCCGCATTGTCGAAATAGACGGCAGTCGCGATGTACTGATGTGACGCGTTGAATTCGTTACGAATCTGGTCGTGAAGCAGAGCGTGGAATTTCGTCTTGTGCGCATCAGCGGAGGTCATGAAAAGGATAATATCGCTGGTCAGAGCACGTTGTCATGCAAGCTGAGCCTAATTGAACCAAGCATTCCCAAAGTAAAGTCAACCTAAATTCGGGACCATTTCGATGACATTTTCCTAACCTGAGCTGGCGCCGGATGCCCGAGGGAAACGGCGCAATCCGCGTCGGCCGGCCCTCGCGCGCGTATAAAATTCACACCGATCTGACGACGCGGCCGAGGGGCAGGCCCAATGTTGAGACGACCCGGTGCATGGATAGCGTTGATTCTCGGTGCCCTCTTCCTCGGAGCGGCGATTCCCGCCCCGGCGCAGGCCGACCCGCTGTATCCCTGGCCCGATCCCGACCCCTTCTATCTGGCTCCGGCCGACCTCGGGGTCCTCCGCCCCGGTGACGTCGTCCGCACCCGCCGGATCGACACCTGGATGTACGCGAACTCCGACGGGTGGCAGATCGCATTCCGGTCGACGAACTCCACGGGCCACCCGATCCTGGCCGTCACCACGGTCCTGCTGCCCCGCGGCGTCGCGAACCCGCCGCTCGTGTCGTATCAGGCCATCGTGAACTCACTCGGCACCAAGTGCGCACCGTCGCGGTCGTTGTTCAACCTCGAACTGCAGGAATCGCCGGGACTGTATCTGGGGCTGCAACGCGGCTGGGCGGTGTCGGTGCCCGATCACCTCGGGCCGACCGGTGCCTACGGCGCCGCGAAACTCGGCGGCATGATCACCCTCGACAGCGTCCGCGCGGTGCAGCGGGTGGCCGAACTGGGGTTGTCGCACAGCCCGGTGGCACTGGCCGGATACTCCGGGGGCGGAATGGCCAGCGCGTGGGCGGCGGCCCTCGCCCCGAGTTACGCACCCGAACTGAAGATCGACGCGGTGGTGGCCGGCGGGATCCCGGCAGATCTCGAACAGATGGCGCTGGGGCTGGGATTCAACCCCCATCCCGGGTTCGGGCTCGCGTTCGCGGCCGCGATCGGCCTGGAACGTGAATACCCCGAGCAGCTGCCGATCTCGTCGCAGCTGAACGCGACCGGGCTGTGGCTGCGCGAATGGATGTCGAACGAATGCCGTCGATTCCTCCTGTTCCACGGCGCGTTCCGCAGCGCGGGACAGTTGGCCGCCTCGACCAGCCTCATGGCGAGTTCGGGCGCACATCAGGTGCTGCGCGAGAACAGCCTGCGGTTCTTCGAGGGTGTCCCGACCGCGCCGCTCTACCTGTGGCACGGCACCCTCGACGGGCTGACGCCGTTCGATTCGGTCGCGGAGACCGCGCACCGCTATTGCGCTGCCGGCGCCCGACTCACGTTCGTCCCGTACGAGATCTCCGAGCACATGACGACGGCGGTGGTGGGTTTCCCCGACGCGTACGAATACGTGGCTGCGCGGTTCCGCGGCGAACCGGCACCCACTCGCTGCTGACTGGAAAGGGTCAGACGCCGCCGCCCGCGCGCTTCGGCGCACCCGGCCGGGTCGGCGAGTTCCCGCTCATCTCGCGGGCGATGAAATCCTCGATGTCGAACAGGTTGTCGCCGGCACGCTCGACGATCGTCAGGAGTGTGTGCATGCTTGCGACCTCTTCGACCTGCTCTTCGAGGAACCACTGGATGAACCGCTCACCGAGGTAGTCGCCCGTGTCGCGGGCCGTTCGGGCGAGTGTGGTGATCTGTTCCGTGACAACTCGTTCCCGTTCCACCGCCAGAGCGACGGGTGCGCGCACCGAATCGAACTCGGTGACCACGTCGTCGACGCCGGGGACTGTCACTTTGAGGTTGTTGTCGATCAGGTACTGGATCATCATCAGCGCGTGGTCGCGCTCCTCGGCGGCCTGCGAGTAGAAACGGCGAGCCAATTGCGGGAGATCGAGCGAGTCGAAATAGACGGCCACCGCGATGTACTGCTGGGATGCGGTGAACTCGTTGCGGATCTGCTGCAGCAGGAGGGCGTGGAATTCGGTGGGGGTCTTGGTCGCCGGTTGAGACATGGGTGTCAGTTTACGGGCGTCGGTCACGGTCCGGTGGTGACAAGTTCAGCCGGGACCTGACGGTCGTTCGCCAGCGCGTCGAAGAACTGGGAAGCCCGTTCGTGATCCCAGAGCAACACGTTGCCGGCTCCGTCGACGTCCTCGAAACCACCGACGGGGACGGTCGTGGTGACCATGTCGCCGCGGACCGCCCAGGCGAGCGCGGCGAGGTTCCAGATGTGATCGCTCTCGTCGACGCGCAGCGATGCGGCGGTGTCGGTGACGAGCGGCCAGACGCGGAACGGGTTGAGCCACGTCGCGGGACTGGTGGCCTTGGACATGAGTGCCGCCATGAACATCCGCTGATGATTCATCCGGTCGATGTCGGCGAGCGCGGTCGCGCGGCTGCGGACGAAACCGAGGGCCTGCGCCCCCGACAGTTCCTGGCAGCCGGGCGCGAGGTTGATCCCCGCGAGCGGGTCGTCGATGGCCGTGCCCAGGCACATGTCGACGCCACCGATCGCGTCGACGATTCCGGCGAAACCGCCGAACCCGATCTCCGCGTAGTGGTCGATGTGCAGACCCGACGCCTCCTCGACCGTCTGCGTCAGCAGTTGCGGACCGCCGAACGCGAACGACGCGTTGATCTTGTCCTCGCCGTAGCCGGGGATCGACACGTACGAGTCGCGCGGGATGCTCACCATCGTCGCCGGGCCGCCCCCGCT
>SEEV01000625.1 GCA_004211695.1 Rhodococcus sp. (in: high G+C Gram-positive bacteria) | reverse complement strand
GCGATCAACCCGTCCGGCGTCACGCCGGCCGCGTTCTCCCGCAGCACCACCACCGCGGTGATCGCCTCGATCCACTTGTCGTCCGGCGTCCCGATGACGGCCACCTCGGCCACGTCCGGGTGTGTGTAGACGGCGTCCTCGACCTCCCGCGACGCCACCAGGATGCCGCCGGTGTTGATGACGTCCTTGATGCGGTCGACGACGGTGATGTACCCCTCCGGGTCGCGCGTCACCAGATCACCCGAGTGGAACCAGCCGTCGCGGAACGCCTCCACGGTGGCATCGGGGTTGTCCCAATACCCCTGGCACAGTTGCGGCGACCGATACAGCACCTCGCCCGGGGTGCCGTCCGGAACGTCGTTGCCGTCCGGATCCACCACCCGCGTCTCGACGAAGAACACGGCCTTCCCGCACGACGACGGCCGCTCCTCGTGTTCCTCGGGTTGCAGCACCGTGGCGAGCGGCCCGATCTCGGACTGTCCGAAGCAGTTGTAGAAGCCGAGGTCCGGGTAGCGTTCGCGGAGCCTGTTCAGCACCGTCACCGGCATGATCGACGCGCCGTACTGCGCCTTCGTCAGCGAGGACAGGTCGCGGGTCTCGAGGTCGGGGTGCCCGGCGAGCGGCACCCACACCGTCGGCGCCAGGAACAGCGAGCCGATGCGATCGGTCTCGATGCGCCGCAGGATCTCCGGGATGTCCGGGGTCTGCATCAGATTCACCGAGGCACCCACCGACAGGTAGGGCAGCATGAAGACGTGCATGCCCGCCGAGTGGTACAGCGGCATGCAGATCAACGGATTGTCGCGCTCGTTCAGCGCGAGCGCGATCACGGAAGACACGTACTCGTGCACGAGGCCGCCGTGAGTCATCATGGCGCCCTTCGGCTTCGACGTCGTCCCCGACGTGTACAGCAGCTGGGCCAGGTCGGTGGACGCGACCGGCGCGGCCACGTCGGGCACGTCGCCGGAGCCGGCGTGGGCGAGCAGGGAATCCTCGGCGTCGCGCAGGGGCACCACGTGCCGCAGGTCCAACGCATCCCGGACCGCGTCGAGCGTGCCGCGGAGCGCAGGGTCGACCAGCACCGCAGCGCTTCCGGACTGCGACACCAGATAGGTCAGCTCTTCACCCTTGAGCGCGTAGTTGACGGGGACGTGCACGAGACCGGCACGCGCGCAGGCCAGGAACCCGATCGTGTACGCGTCCGAGTTCGTGCCGTACGCGGCGACGCGTTCACCGGCCGACAGTCCGAGCGACTGCAGGTGGGCGGCGGCCCGGCTGACCGCGTCGTCGAGTTCGCGGTACGTCCAGGTGCGGTCCTCGAAGGTCAGCGCCCTGCGGTCGGGGAACTTGGCAGCCGAGCGCCGCAGCACTCCGTCGACGGTGTCGGTACGCGCATCCAGACTCATGCACGAAGGTTATAGGACGTCCAACTACCCCGCCAGAGGTTCGGGGCTACCGCCCCGCCGACACCAGCATCGGCGAATGCATGTCGTAGTACGACACGTCGCCCATCAGCCGCCCCTCTTCCTCGAACAACGACCTCAGGTCGTCCGGTATCTCCAATTTCTCGTGCGAACGGGCCTCCGCCTCGGACGTGAAGTACACCGCCTCGACGTACCCGCCGTCGCCGTAGGAACACAACGTTCCACCGAGGATCTCCGGGCGCAGCTGATGAACCTGAGGTTCGGCCTGTTCCAGCAGCTCCCGCATCCGACTCGCGTCGGTGGTCTGCCCCTCCATGACCTGGACGAATGTCGCGTCGTCCGAGCCTCCACCCATCCACTCCATCACGTCTGGGCAGTCCATGAACGACACGGCACCCTCGAAGCACCTCTCGGTTTCTGCCCACCACGCGCCCTGCTCCGGACGCTCGCTGTTGCGCCTGGCCGCGTCGGCGGATTCGAATCGCGCCAGCGCGATGAACGTTCCGTCGTCGCACAGGCCCTGAGTGCAGCCGAGGAAGCCCGTCGCCCCCGGGCGCAGTTCCTCGGTCCAGCGGTCCATGCACCGGAGCAGGCCCGCCTCGTCCGACACCTTGCCTTGAATTATCTGGATGAACATCGATGTCACCTCCCGCGGGACGGTCGCCCCGCAGTGAGAACGATCTCGGTGGCCGACCCGTCGCGGTCCACCGTCAGCGGGCACCGACGGCCCGCGGCCGCAGCCACTGCACACTTGATCCTTCGCCGGTTCGCTGTGCGGCGCAATGCGGGCAGCGAGCCACTACTTGCCCTGCCATTGGGGTGCGCGCTTCTCGACGAACGCCTGCATGCCTTCCTGGGCGTCGCAGGTCACGGCGTTGGTGGCCATCGTCTCGGCCATCGCCTTGTACGCCTCGTCCTGAGGGAGTTCGATCTGGCGGTAGAACGCCTGCTTGCCGATCTTCACGGTGAGCGGGCTGGCCTTCGTGATCTTCCCGGCGAGGGCCCGGGTCTCCGCGTCGAGGTCGCCGGGCGCGACCACCAGGTTCACCAAGCCCCAGTCCGCGGCGGTCTCGGCGCCGATCGTCTCGCCGGTGAGCAGCATCTGCAGGGCGCGCTTACGTCCGATCGCGCGGCTGAGGGCCACCATCGGGGTGGAGCAGAACAGGCCGATCTTCACCCCCGGTGTCCCGAACACGGCGTTCGACGCCGCCACGACCAGGTCGCACGAGGCGGCGAGCTGACAGCCCGCCGCAACCGCCGCACCCTGCACGGACGCGATCACCGGCTGCGGAATGTCCTGCACGGTCTGCATCATCTCGACGCAGGTGTCGAAGATGGCCTGCTCGTCCTCGAGTGTGCGGCCGATCATCTCCTTCAGGTCGTGGCCTGCGGAGAACACCGGTCCTGC
>SEEV01000624.1 GCA_004211695.1 Rhodococcus sp. (in: high G+C Gram-positive bacteria) | reverse complement strand
ATACGCCCATCTGGCCGGTGGCAAGGTCCGCGACCTCTACACGATCGACGACGAGCACCTTCTGTTGGTCGCGAGCGACCGGATCTCCGCCTACGACCACGTCCTCAGCACCCCGATCCCGGACAAGGGGCGGGTGCTCACCGCGATGAGCGTCTTCTTCTTCGGCGTCCTCGGCGGCAACAACCACCTGGCCGGTGAGCCCGACGACAGCCGGATCCCCGAAGAGGTCCTCGGCCGCGCGCTGGTGGTCCGCAAGCTGAACATGGTCCCCGTCGAGTGTGTGGCCCGTGGTTACCTCACGGGGTCGGGGTTGATCGACTACAACGAGACCGGCGCGGTGTGCGGAGTCGCACTGCCCGTGGGCCTCGTGGAGGCGAGCCAGCTGCCCGACCCGATCTTCACGCCCGCCAGCAAGGCGGAGCTGGGGGAGCACGACGAGAACATCAGCTTCCAGGCCGTGGTCGACAAGGTGGGCCAGGATCTCGCCGTGAAGCTGCGTGACGACACCCTCGACATCTACGGTCGGGCGTCCAACTTCGCCGCCGACCGCGGCATCATCCTCGCCGACACCAAGCTCGAGTTCGGGCTGGACCCGAAGGGCAACCTGGTTCTCGCCGACGAGGTCCTCACCCCTGACTCGTCCCGGTACTGGCCCGCCGACGGGTACGAGGCCGGGAAGGTGCAGCCGAGCTTCGACAAGCAGTTCGTCCGCAACTGGCTCACCGGCCCCGAATCCGGCTGGGACCGCGCGTCCGACACCCCGCCGCCGCCGCTGCCCGCGAACATCGTGGAGGCGACCCGTGAGCGGTACATCGAGGCGTACGAGCGGATCTCGGGTCTGTCGTTCGCGGAGTGGGTGGGCTGAGCCATGACCTCCGAGGACCAGAAGCTCACCCCGCCGGTCGCGAAGACCGTCCCCACCGAACGCGTCCACCACGGTCACACGTTCGTCGACGAGTACGAGTGGCTGCGCGACAAGGAAGACGCCGAGGTCGTCGCGTACCTCGAGGCCGAGAACGCGTACACCGAGCAGGAGACGGCGCACCTCGCACCGCTGCGCGACCAGATCTTCCAGGAGATCAAATCCCGCACGCAGGAAACCGACATGTCGGTTCCGACCCGGATGGGCGACTGGTGGTACTACGCCCGGACCATCGAAGGCAAGCAGTACGGCGTGCAGTGCCGGGCCCCGATCACCGGCCCCGACGACTGGACCCCGCCCGAGCTGACCCCGGGTGTGGAACTCACCGGGGAACAGGTCCTGCTCGACGGCAACGCCGAGGCCGAGGGCCACGACTTCTTCTCCGTCGGCGCCTTCTCCCTCAGCCACGACGGCACGCTGCTCGCGTACTCGGTGGACGTCGTCGGCGACGAGCGCTACACGCTGCGTTTCAAGAACCTCGAGACCGGCGAACTGCTGCCCGACGAGATCACCGGCACCGCGCCCGGCGTCACCTGGGCCATCGACCACAGTCACGTCTTCTACCTCACCGTCGACGAGTCCTGGCGACCCGACACGGTGTGGCGGCACAAGCTCGGCACCGACCGTGAGCAGGACGTCTCCGTGTTCCACGAGCCCGACGAGCGGTTCTGGGTGTCGGTCGGGTCCACGCGCAGCGAGAAGTACCTCATGATCTGGGTGGGGTCGAAGATCACCAGCGAAGGCTGGGTCCTCGAATCGGCGAACCCCGAGGGCGAGTTCCGGGTGGTGCTGCCGCGGCGCGAAGGCGTCGAGTACGGAGTCGAGCACGCCGTCGTCGCCGGTGAAGACCGCTTCCTGATCATGCACAACGACGTCGTCGACGGCGAGAAGGCCGAGAACTTCGTGCTCGCCGAGGCGCCGGTGTCCGACCCGACGTCGCTGACCACCCTCATCCCGCACCGGTCCGACGTGCGGTTGGAGGAGGTCGACGCGTTCGCCGATCACCTGGTGCTCGGATACCGCCGGGAAGCGTTGACCCGGCTGGCCATCTGGCCGCTCGGCGAGAACGGCTACGGCGAGTTCACGGAGATCGAATTCGACGAGGAACTGTTCAGCGTCGGGCTCGGGGCCAATCCGGAATGGCGGCAGCCGACGCTGCGGATGGCGTTCACCTCGTTCATCACACCCGGGCAGGTCTACGACTACGTGCTGGCGACGGGCGAACTCGCTCTGCGCAAGTCGCAACCGGTGCTCGGCGACTTCGACGCCGCCGACTACGAGCAGCAACGCGACTGGGCCGTCGCCGACGACGGGACGCGCATCCCGCTGTCGATCGTCCGCCGGAAGACGAACGGCGGCGACGGTCCCGCCCCCACACTCCTCTACGGGTACGGCTCCTACGAGGCCAGCATGGACCCGGCGTTCTCCGTCGCGCGGCTCTCCCTCCTCGACCGCGGCGTGGTGTTCGTGGTCGCGCATGTGCGCGGTGGCGGCGAGATGGGCCGGCACTGGTACGAGACCGGCAAGACCCTCACCAAGAAGAACACCTTCACCGACTTCGTCTCGAGCGCACGGCATCTGATCGACACCGGACGCACCACGCCGCAGCAACTGGTCGCCGACGGCGGCAGCGCAGGCGGCCTGCTGATGGGTGCGGTGGCCAACCTGGCACCCGAACTGTTCGCCGGCATCCTCGCCAACGTTCCCTTCGTGGACCCGCTCACCTCGATCCTCGACCCGTCGCTGCCGCTCACCGTCATCGAATGGGACGAATGGGGTAACCCGCTCGAGAACCCCGACGTCTACGAATACATGCGCTCGTACAGTCCGTACGAGAACGTCGAGGCCAAGGACTACCCGGCGATCCTGGCGATCACCAGCATCAACGACACCAGGGTGCTCTACGTCGAACCGGCCAA
>SEEV01000623.1 GCA_004211695.1 Rhodococcus sp. (in: high G+C Gram-positive bacteria) | reverse complement strand
GGCGAGGCGCTGGCGGTTGCTGGAGACTCCTCTGGGGGGATGCTCGCAGCGGCGACCGCAGCGACTCTCAGTGCACGTACAGACGGTGCGTCGGTCAAGGCGCAGGGACTTCTGTGCCCGGTGCTAGATCTGACCTTGAGTAGTGACTCTGTAAACAGATACGGATCGGCGCCTCTTCTTTCGCGTGCCGCACTCGAATGGTGTATCGATCAATACGTGCCCAACGTGTGGCTTCGAAAGTCACCGGAAGTCTCACCGTTGTTCAGTATGAATCTGACCAGCGCCCCGCCGGCGTTTATCGTCAACGCAGAGATTGATCCAGTGTCAGATGATGCCAGTCGATTTGCATCTCAATTGCAAGCTTCGGGCGTTGCAGTCGCCCAGCACGAGTATGCGGGCATGCCTCATAGCTTCTTTCTACTCGCCGGCGTGGTCGAGGAGGGAGAGCGTGCTATCACTGGCTTCGCGGAAGGGTTGTCTAGATTGCTGCGCTAGGTGATCTGGGTCGAGCAACTCGCTACGTCGTCATCACTCATCACATCGGCCCGGTTTCGCCATCACATCGGCCCGGTTTCGCTCAGAGCTGCGTGGCTTCATTTTGGCGGTCGATGCCACGCTTTCCAACTTCCCAACTTCACACGAAAGCGGGCTTCGCACGAAAGCGGCGGGCCGCACATCACAATTTCATGCGATGTGCGGCCCGCCGACTGTATTCCCGTTCCTCCTACTGCAGGGCTACGCGGAAGACCTGAAACTCGATGACGGGTCCTGGTGTAATTCGCCCTTGTCCCACGAAGATGGTCTGATTGACCCAGCCGTACCTATCGTCCCCGCACTCGAGGCGCGGAGTAGTGACAAAGTAGTGGTCGCCAAAGTTCGTGCTCGATTCCCCGCCGGTCAATGCGGCTGCGGCAGCTTCGGTCACCTCGACCAGGCCCTGGTAGCTCATGTAGATGACGGCACCGTCGTCGGTATGGAACTGAGCGCGCACATCCAGGCGCCCGAATCCGTCATCTCCAGCCAGAAGCCAGTCACCGCCGCCGATGGCTGCTGTACCGCTCAGTCGATCACCCTTTACAGTGCCGCCGGTAACGGGGAGGACCTGCCGCATTCCGTATGGTCCAGGACCGACGACTTGCGGCGCAGCGAGTTCTGCGGTGTACGAAAATTCCGGGATGAGCTTCACTTGCTTACCTCCAGGCCTGCGGCTGCCATCACCTGGGACATACCCTCGGCAATGACTTCGACGCCGAAGGCTTGTTCGACGATATTTGGATCGAAGTACTCGCGAATCAAGACCACCTTGCCGCCTCTGATTCGCATGTGCGTGCAATAGGTGTTCGCGTACACGTTTCCGTTCTGCGTTACGGTCGCCTCTCCGTGTAGCTCAAGCACGAACAGCTCGGGATCCGTCGTGTCGTGCACAACCAACGAGTCGATCTTCAGGTCGGGCACGGACTTGAAGAACCAGTCGATGAAGTGGCCGATGAGTTGGCGGCCGGGGACGGTTTTCGCGAGCGGCTCAGGGGCGAACGGCATCTCCCAAACAGCATCTTCGGCGAACCAGTCCTTCCAAGCCTGACGACTGATGCGCCAGCCGCCGTAGCATCAAAGAATGCCCGTACTGTCGGCGATAGTCAACAGTGTGTCGACACCATTCGGCGACAGGCGCGCCAAGCCTTCACCGCAATTGTGGACGATGTGTTGATTATCGCCGACTGTGAGTCTAATCTCAGGGTGGTCGGCCCAGAGTTCGACTGGCCAGGGTGCCCACGAAGCCGCATTCCGGCGGGCTCGAGAGGCATTCCGCTTTGAGCATTTATGCGCCCCTTAAGGAGATGTGATGAGTACTTTGACCAACCGGCTCTACCGATTGCGGAGTCGTCCGGAGGGGGAAGTAACTGCCGACAATTTGGAATGGTTGGAAGAGCCGGTTGCCGAGATCCGTGATGGGCAAGCGCTTATTCGGACGCACTACTTGTCGGTCGACCCCACGAATCGTGTGTGGATGAGTGCGATGCGTTCCTACATCCCTCCGGTCGAATTGGATGCGGTCATGCGCGGGGCCGGCGTGGGGCAGGTCGTGGCCAGCCGACGTGACGATCTTCCTGTCGGCTCGTTTGTTGTGGGATTGACGGGCTGGCAGGACTATTGCGTAGCTGATGCAGCGAGTGAAGATATGTCATTCACCGTCCTACCTGATCCGCTACCGGCCCCCCTCCCCGCGTTCGTCGGGGTCCTGGGCCACACCGGAATATCGGCGTACCTCGGTGTCGAGTTCGGTGATCCTCGACCGGGAGAGACCTTCTTTGTATCCGCCGCGGCAGGAGCAGTGGGCTCTATTGCCGGTCAGCTCGCAAAGCGACGGGGGGCCCGAGTGGTCGGTATCGCAGGCAGCGCCGAGAAATGTCGATACCTGGTAGAAGAGTTGGGGTTTGACGCGTGCATTGACCGACATGCTGGTGACTGGCAGAAGCAACTCGACGACGCCACGCCTGATGGTATCGACGTGGACTTCGAAAATGTTGGCGGCGAAATCATGGACCACGTTTTCGGCCGACTGAACATCGGGGCACGAATAACGCTCTGCGGGCTGGTTTCCGAGTACAACGACTATAACGGCGATAACGCCCAACGCGGCCTGCGTAATGTCAGTCAGCTGCTCATGCAGAGGGCAACTTTGCGAGGGTTCATCGTTTTCGATCACGTGGATCGCTACGCAGAGATCATTGGACAGCTATCGCTGGCTCTCAGTGCCGGCACCCTGCGCTCCGCGGAGACCGTGGTCGACGGTCTGGAGAATGCGAGACATACTCTCAACCGCAGTCTCGCCGGCGAGAACACAGGGAAGGTCGTGGTCAAGGTGAGCACCGACTAACCGAAAGTTTCCGGGTTCACAGCGTCTGGCCGCTGATGCCCAGGTCCCAAGCCATGGCCGCGTAGGTGCAGGTGCCGCCCCTGCGCGAATCAAAGCGCCCGCCCACCGACGGAACTCTACGAACACCATTAACGGGTATCCACTCCCAGAGGTAGGAGAACCAGGAGGGGTCTTCGCATAGGACGTCAGTCTCAGTACACGGTTCCCACTACCTCGGGCAGGGCCCTGGTTGATGGCCGAGTTGGCGGGGGGATCTATTTTGCTACAGCCTCAGTAGTGCCGCGACTTTGCCTCGCCGACGGAAGTTACCTCGGTGAACTGCGAGACGCGGGCACCGGCGTGGCACTCGACTTCACCATTGACTGAAAGTCCGAGCAGGCAACGCAGAGATGGGCTGGCCAAATTCGGTACGCGACCAATCCCGCACGCAATAATCGTGGCCTCGCCGCTCGGCTCATCCGACCCGACGGCGTTTCGCCTGGGTTAGTGCCACCGCAGACCACGACGTCGACGACCGTGCCGCCAGCCCATGGTTGCCACCCTCGAGCAGGACAGCGTCGAGGTCCATTTGACGAGTCAAGTCTGTACGCCTGCAAGCGGCAGAACACCATGAGGCCGAGGTAATCGACTTCCGCACTGAGGATCATCCGGAAGGACTGGTGCGAAGCGGCACCAGGGGGGCTCGGGTGCGTTACCGCCAGCCGAGCAGGGCATCGCTAGACAGGTCAGTGAGGGTGAGGTGCGCCTGGCGCGACTTGACTGGGAGGTCTAGCCATCTACCGTCGCTTTCCTCGGGACCCCGCAACCCCACACCGGTCGCGTCGACCAGCAGGCTATGCCACGGTCGACTTCATTCTCAGCTCAACGCCGACCTAGATCGAAACCACGGAGAATTAGATGGATACCTACGACCATGCGTTGTTGAGCTTCGCCCTACGGTGGAGCGGCTATGGTGGCGGTGACTATTACATCTTCACTGAGTTCGGAATACCCCCCAAAATTTTCTACCAACGCGTGCTGTGGATGGTGGAAAAGCGGCTCGCCTCAGGCCTCGACCCGACCATAAGACAGCAACTTCGGGAACACTGCCTCGCGAAGTTGACTTCGTTTCAACAACCGCAATGACAGCTTAAAGCGAGACTGGCTGCCTGGCAGTCGCAGAAGGCCGCGCCCCCGCGTCGCTCCATGTCACTATGCTTTGTGAGCACTAGTACTGCAACGACAGTTTGTGACTAATGGGACTGTTGTGGTAATTGATCTTGTTTGCAGCCAGAGGTGCTGGAGTGGTCAGCGGGGTTCACGGCGATCTGTGCGCGGTTCGCCCACCGGTTTTCGCGGGTGGAGTCGCGGCGGCGGATGGGCGCGTATGTGGGCGGACTGCTCGGTGAGGTCGAGCGCAAGAACGGATGGACACTGGCCGAGGCGGCCGGTGATGCGGGCCCGGAGGGCATGCAGCGGCTGCTGAACTTCTACTCCTGGGACTGCGAGGGGCTCCGCGACGACGTGCGTGAGGTCGTGGTCGAGACGATCGGTGACGCCGACAA
>SEEV01000178.1 GCA_004211695.1 Rhodococcus sp. (in: high G+C Gram-positive bacteria) | reverse complement strand
CGCGCCCCTCCCCGACACCGCATAACCACAACCCCGCCGGACCACGCCACCCCATCGGACATCGGCGGGTCGCCTACCCCTGTCCTCACCCGTGGTGGTCACCCAATTTTCGTGTCAGAGGACGATCGTGACGACCTTTTCCTCGGTGTTGGCGAGGATGCCGGCGTAGCCGAGTTCCCGCCCGATGCCGGAGGTCTTCATGCCGCCCCAGGGCAGTGCCGGGTCGATGGCGGCCCAGCCGTTGACCCACACCGCACCGGCACGCACCTGGCTGGCCAGGGTGTGAGCACGGGAGACGTCGCGGGTCCAGATGCCGGCCGCGAGACCGTACTTGGTGTCGTTGGCCAGGCGAATTGCCTCTTCCGGATCGTCGAACGCGATGACGGTACCGACGGGACCGAAGATCTCTTCCCGCGCGATGGTCATGTCGTTGTTGGCGTCGGCGAAGATCGTCGGCCGGACGAAGTAGCCGGAGTGATCGGGTCGGGTGCCGCCGGCGGCGATGCGGGCGCCTTCCTTCTTGCCCTGTTCGATGTAGCTCAGGACGGTGTCCCGCTGTTTGGCGCTGACCACCGCACCGAGCGTGGTCGACGGATCGAACGGATCTCCGAGAACCTGCGCGTCGGCAGCGACGCTGAGCGCGTCGACGACGTCGTTGTAGAGGGAGCGGTGCACGAACACGCGGGTGCCGGCCGCACAGACCTCGCCCTGGTTGAAGAACAACCCCATGGCGGTGCCCTGCACGGCGGCCTCGACGTCGGCGTCGTCGAGGATGATCTGCGGGGACTTGCCGCCGAGTTCGAGGGTGACGCGCTTGAATGTCGCCGCTGCCCGCTGCTGGATCAGGCGGCCGACCGCCGGGGAACCGGTGAAGCTGATCTTGTCGACGTGAGGGTGCTCGACGAGCGCGTTGCCGGTGACGGCGCCGTTGCCGGGCACGATGCTGACCACGCCCGCGGGCAAGCCGGCTTCCTGGAGGATCTTGCCCAGGTGCAGGATCGAGAGGGGGGCTTCTTCCGGCGGCTTGACGACGACGGTGTTGCCGCATGCCAGTGCCGGGGCGAGCTTCCAGGCGGCGATCATCAGTGGGGTGTTCCACGGAACGATCGCTCCGATGACGCCGACCGGTTCCCGGACGGTGAACGAGTGGGTGGGCTTGCCGAAGTATCCGGCGGTGGGGATCGAGGAGCCGGTGATCTTATCGGCCCAGCCTGCGAAGTGCCGGAAGGTGGCTGCCGCGTTGGGGACGTCGAGCATCTTGGGCTGACCGACCGGCTTGCCCACGTCGAGCGCTTCGAGCGTGGCGAGGATGTCGATGTCGCGCTCGATCAGATCGGCGATCTTGTTCAGGAACTGTCCGCGCACAACCCCGGGGGTCGCGCCCCACTGGCCGCCCAGCTGGGCTCGGGCGGCGCGGACGGCTGCGTCGATGTCGGCGGGGGTTCCGGCCGACACCTCGGCCAGGACCTGTTCGGTGGCGGGGTTGATGTCGGTGAAGATGCCGCCGTCGGAGGCCGGTTGCCAGTTGCCGTTGAGGAACAGTTGGGTCGGGGTCCCGGCCGGCAGGGGTGTACCGACTCCGGGCAGGGTGTCTGCAGTGGTCATCGCGAGTTCTTTCTGGGTAGGTCGAGGGGCTGTGAAGCGGGACCCGAGTCGTCGGATCCGCTCGGTGAAGGTGATCTCAGGCATTTGCCGATTCGATGGCACGATCCTCGGCGTCGGTCTGCCGCAGGGCCTTGAACCCGATAATCGCCAGCGCGCCGATGGCCAGGACACCGAAGACGTAGGCGGGAGCCAGAGCGAGGATGCCGAAGATGTTGGTCTCACCGAGGCGGTTCGAGCCGAAGCTCAGGCCGCGGCTGGGGGCGAAGTTGCTGAAGAAGTAGAAGCACACGTTGCCCCAGCCGTCGAGCACGATGATGTACCCGAGCCTCTTGGCGGTCTTGAGCGGGAACGCCAGCTTGGGCAGGACCAGGCCGATGGCGATCACCATCATGCCGTTGAGTGCCGGCCCGACGTGGGCCTTCGCCCAGCCTTCTGCGGTTCCGGGGATGTTGAAGTTGATGATGTACCCCGGAACGATCTCGAAGCCGCCGACGAGGTTCATCCACAGGAACAACCCGAAGATCAGCGTGCTGAGGATCATCAGCACTCCGTGTCCGTAAATCTTCCGTTCGAGCGTTTTCATGGTTTCTCCGTGTATCTCAGGTGTTTGTGGGTAAATCGCGTCAGCGGCCGCCCGGGACGACTGACGTCAGCTCTCGCCCAGCGCCGGCTGGTGGTAGGTACTGGCGAAGAACATCAGCGGTGAGCCGTCCTCGGATTCACACCGGGCCACTCGGGCCAGGAACAAGGTGTGGTCGTTGACGGTGATCGTGTCGATGACTTTGCATTCGAAGCGGGCGAGGCTGCCGAACAGAGTGGGCACGTTCTCGCCGGCGACGAACTGGGGATGCCAGTCGCTGTCGCGAGTGCCGCAGAAGTATCGGGAGTGCTCCTGCTGGGTCTTGCTCAGCACGCTTACCCCGTACCAGCCGCTCTTGCTGATCAGCTCGTGGGCGTAGCCGGGTTTGAGGGAGATCATCACCGTCGGCGGGTCGAGGCTGATCGAGGTGAAACTGTTGATGGTGGCGCCGTGCACACCGCCCTCACCGTCCTGCATGGTCACCACTGCGATGCCGGTGGCGAACAGCGCGACCGAATTTCGGAATTGAGTCGAGTCGGCGGCGACCTCCACCGGCGCGGGGACAACCTCGGGCTCGGAGGGAGCCTCGGCCGCGCTGGTCATGACTGTGCTCCCGTCTGTGCGAAAGGGCGGTCGGACTCCTCGGCGCCGGTCTCGTTCGCCTCGATCCAGGCGGTCATGGTCTCCGGGCTCGAGAGGATGTCCCACTGCTTCTCGGGGTAGTTGAAGTTGTTTGTGAACCGGTCCGCGAGCCGGCGGTCGGTCAGCATCCGGCCGAGGAACTCGACGAAGTGGTTCGGCAGCTCCCGCATATTGGTGAGCATGAAGTTGGTCCAGCGGGTGGCGCCGAGGACGCGGCCGGCGCGGCGGGCGTCGACGCGCTCGCAGAACAGTTCGTCATACACCTCGTTGCCGGCGATCTCCTCGCCGAGAACGTGGGCGGCGTAGGAGGCCATGTTGCCGCCCTGGCCGAGCACCGGGTCGACGGTCGCGTGTGCGTCGCCGAGCAACACGGCGAGTTTGCCGTTGTCGAGTTTGACGTGTCCGTGCCGCACGGTGGGAGTGACACCACCCTGGAGGATGTCGAGGTGGCTGTTGGCGACGTCGAACTCGTCCTCGTCGAGCCGCTCGGCGGTGATCGGGTAATGCTTGCGAAGCTTTTCGATCACCAGGTCGAGGAATGCCCGCGGGTCGTCCTCGTAGCGCGTGTGGGCGAGGACCTCGAGGTCGCTGCCGATGTGGTTCTCGAACACCAGGGCGGTGGCGTGGCCGTTGAAACTGACCGTGGGAATCTCGATCATTTCGCCGGCACCGGGGGAGATGCAGAACGTCACGGCCCGGGTCTCGGGTTCCGCGATCCCCTTGAACAGACCGACACACAGCTGCCGCTGTGGCTCGGTGAACGGCGAACTCTGCTCGTCACGGGCGAACAGCGTGCCGAGCCCGCCCTTGCCGGTACCGATCACGACCAAGTCGTACTCGTCGGACAGGTCGGTGAGGTCTTCGACTCCGATCGGCCGGTACTCGATCTTCCCGCCTCGTTCTTCGAAGTCGCGCATCAGCTGCGGCTGCAGGATGCGGTAGTCCACCGCGCGGCTGGGCTTGGCCAGATCCCCGTAGGAACGGATCGGCATGCCGGGGATCCCGACGTAGTAGTAGTGACCGAAGTAGCCATCGTTCGGCCAGTGGTTGATCCCGAGCGCGTCCTCACGGTCGATGGTCACTGAGTGGTGCGCCACCGTGTTGAGCAGCCGGATGTTCGCGTACTCCTCGGGGCGGCGATCCGTGAAAATCGTTGCATCGATGCCCTTCTCGTTCAGGTACAGACCGAGGTGCAGGCCGGCGGTGCCGGCTCCGACGATGGCGATTCGCTTGCTCATGGAAGGTCTCCTCCTGCTGACGCGTCGGACGCGTCGGTGTGTGTGACACGGGGGTTTCTGGGTGAGTCGATTGCGCTTGTTCGTGCGCCCGAGGGTGTCTGCACCCGATTACTGTGGTCAGTTGTGACCCGCATCACGAGTATGTACACGTCCGCACCGCTCAGTCATGCACTCGAGCGCACGGATAGTTGGAGAAAACCGCACGCCGAGTTGAGTATCGTTCTTCGGCGGTGATGACACCTGCCAAGATCTGTTGCGGACCTGACGGATTCGGCGTCCGGTCCAGCGATATCGGTGGGCGCGTAGCGTGAGGTATTGGAGGCGAAGGGACGATGCAGGAGTCGCCGAAGGCAGCAGGTGAGGCCACCGGTGCTCCGGAGGAGCCTGAGGTCCACGCGTTCGAGGCCACCGACCTCGATCATGCACAGGCTGCGCTCGGGGACACCTATTTTCCCCACCGATTGGACCAGCTCAGCACGGGCGGTGTCATGGACATGTCGCTGCACACGGTCCAACTCGGACCGCTGACGGTGGGGCGGCTGACCTATGGAGTCGAGGTCAGCCTCGATCTCGGCGAACTCGGAAACGCCTACAACATCGCCATTCCACTTGCCGGTCGACACGACACGGAATCCGCTGGTCAGCGCCATATCTTCACTCCTGGTCAGGCGTGTATCTACCTTCCGCACCGACCCACGCGGATCACACGATGGAGTGCGGACGGCATCCAGTACGGCATCAAGTTCGACCGCGACTACCTCGAAGCGGAACTGCAGGGGATTCTCGGGCGGCCCACCCGGGCACCGGTGACGTTCGACCCGGTACTGGACCTGGCAGATCCCCAGGTGAGCAGCTGGCTGTCGCTGGTGAGGACCCTCGTGGCGGATCTGGACAAGGATCACAGCATGCTCTACTCACCGTTGATCTCACGTCCCCTCGTCGAGGCTCTGACCAGCGGTTTACTGCTTGCAGCGAACCATGATCACCGGGAGTTGCTCGACACCCGGGTGCCGGCAGCTCGCCCGAGGACGGTCAAGTCGGCCCTCGATGCCATGCACGCGCACCCTGAGGAGTCGTGGACCGTACGCGCTCTCGCCGACCTGTCCGGTGTCAGTGTGCGTACGTTGCAGGACGGATTCGCCCGGTACGTCGGCGCTTCGCCGATGGCATATCTGCGCGGCATCCGCCTCGAGCGCGCTCACGAAGAGCTGGTCGCGGCCGACCCGCGCTACAACGCGGTATCGGATATCGCCTATCACTGGGGTTTTCGGCACCTCGGGCGATTCTCCATCGAGTACCGCAAACGCTACGGTCAGTCCCCCTCCGTGACCCTGGCCAAGGCGTAGAAGCCCCGAGATCAACAGAGTGACAAAGTCTTTGCGCAAGACGGATAGTCTCTGCGCTCGGCGGACAATGCCCCACCCCCGATGCGGCTATCGTTTCCGGCAGAGGGCGGAACTCCCCGTAGAACGCGAAAAGCGTTGTTCCGGAGACGGTGTATCGACCTCTGAACGCCGCAGGATGGCGAGTGAGGAGTGATTCCGTGAGTTCCCTGTATTCGTTCAATGACCTTCCCGCACAGGATAAGTTCGACGCCTGGCGGGAGACGGTGTCCAGTGCGTTCGTGCCACTGGATGCCAAGTCGCACGTCCCCGGCACCTTCAGCGGAAATCTACTGACCGAAGCGATCGGTTCATTGCAGGTCTCCGAGGTGACCGGGGGAGCCGTCGAGGTGCGCCGCACCCGCGAGTCGATCCGGCGTTCCGACCCCGGGTACCTGAAGCTGGGCATGCAGATCCGTGGTTACTGCGTCCTGTCCCAGGACGACCGTGAGGCCGCGCTGACCCCGGGGGACTTCAGCATCTACGACACCCGCCGCCCCTACCAGGTCTCGTTCGAACGGGACTTCGCGCAGTTGGTGGTGATGTTTCCGTACGAGTTGATCCACCTGCGGCCGGATTCGATGAAGGACATGACCGCCCGCCGTGTCTCCGGTCGCCACGGCGTCGGCGGACTTGTATCGAAGTTCCTGGTCGGTATCGCCGAACAGCTCCGCGGCGTCGAAGAACTCGCCGCCAACCAGCAACTGTCGAACGGGGTCCTCAATCTGCTCGCCGCGGCGCTGTCCGAACAGCTCGGCTGCGAGTCCAATGTGCCGCCGGAAACGCACCGGGCCGCCCTGGTGCTGCAGATCAAGTCGTTCATCGACGCCCGCCTCTACGATCCCGAGCTGAGCTCGACACTGATCGCCCGTGCCCACAACATCTCATCCCGCTACTTGCAGAAGATGTTCGAGGGCGAAGGAACAACGGTCACCGAATGGATCCGCCGCCGGCGCCTCGAACACTGCCGCCGCGACCTCCTCGACCCCCGGAACAGCACCACACCGATCGCGACCATCGCCGCCCAATGGGGTCTGCTCGACTCCTCGTACTTCTCCAAGCTGTTCAAGACCACCTACGGCGTCTCTCCCCGGGAGTACAGGGCGCAGGCCGCTCGCACCGACCACGACCGCCCGCAGACCTGGGAGCAGAACCGCGCGAGTTCGCCTGCAGACGGACCGCTGCGCGCATAATGACAGTGGGTCGAGCCAGGACGTCCGCCGCAGGTGACCGGTCGTTGCGGGGCGACCACCCACCTGTCTGAGCACAGTGACGGTCGAGGAGAGATGCGTCCACCTCCACAGCAACGACGCGGCCGGCGTCCGATGACGGACCGGTGAGATGCCGTCGCATCCGACCGATCCCGAGCCGACCCAGGCGGACGCGAGCCCGACACTCGAGGACGAATTCGCCGAGGCCGGATTCGAGGACGCCTGTGAGGTCGGCCGCGGCGGTTTCGGGGTGGTCTACCGGTGCAGGCAACCTTCACTGCATCGCACCGTCGCGATCAAGGTGCTGTTCACCGATAACGCGGACGACGACCAAGGCGCGAGGTTTCTCCGCGAACAGCAGGCGATGGGCACCCTGTCCGGGCACCCGAACATCGTCGACGTCCTGCAGACCGGGGTGACCTCCCACGGCCGCCCCTATATCGTCATGCCCTTCCACGCCGGCGCCTCCCTCGACGCCCGCCTCCGCGAGCACGGACCGCTGTCGGTCTCCGACGTCCTCACCATCGGCGTCAAACTCGCCGGGGCCCTGCACCTCGCGCACCGCGCGGGCATCGTGCACCGCGACGTCAAGCCCGCCAACATCCTGGTCACCGCGTACGGGGAACCGCAGCTGACCGACTTCGGTATCGCCCGGGTCACCGGCGGATTCGAGACCACCACCGGCTCGGTCGCCGGATCCCCGTCGTTCACCGCCCCCGAGGTCCTCAAAGGGGAACCACCCACCGTCACCTCGGACGTCTACAGCCTCGCGGTCACCCTCTATTGCCTGATCACCGGCCACTCTCCGTTCGAGCGCAAGCCCGGTGAGCGCATCGTCGCACAGTTTCTGCGCATCACCGGCGAACCGATTCCCGACCTGCGTCCCACCGGTGTCCCGGACACGGTCTGCACCGTCCTCGAGCAGGCGATGTCCCGCGAACCGGCTGGGCGTCCCGCCACCGTCGCCGAGTTCGCCGAACGGCTGCGCGACGCGCAGCGGCAGCTCGGTCTTCCCCTCGACGACATGGCCCTTCCCGACGATCTCTCCGGACCACGCGAATCCGTAGACGCAGGTGCTCCGGCCACCTCGTCGTCGTCACGGTCACAGAGAGCAGGTGTCCCACCGAGCGCCTCAACGAAATTCCGGCCCCCCACCCCGACCCGCGCCCTCGTGCCCCGGGCACGGCTTCTCGACCTGATCCAGGCCGGCCAGCGCCGACGCCTGGTCCTCATCCATGCCCCCGCAGGCTTCGGCAAGAGCACTCTCGCCGCCCAATGGCGCGAGCACCTCATCGCTGACGGGGTCCCTGTGGCCTGGCTGAGCATCGACCCCGACGACAACAACACAGTCTGGTTCCTCGCCCACCTGATCGAGGCCATCCGCACGGTGCGCCCCACCCTTGCCCACGAACTAGGGCAAGCGCTCGAAGATCACGGCGACGATGCCGAACGATACGTGCTCACCTCGCTGGTCAACGAGATCCACCAGACAGGCGAACTGCTCGTGGTGATCGTCGACGACTGGCACCGCGTCACCGAACCCGCCACGCTCGCGGCCGTCGACTTCCTGCTCACCCACAGCTGCCACCACCTCCAGGTCGTGGTGACGAGCCGCAATCGTTCCGGGCTGCCGATCAGCCGGTTGCGCGTTCGCGACGAACTGGTCGAAATCGATGCCACCGCCCTGCGCTTCGACGACGACGAAGCTCGCTCCTTCCTCATCGACCTGGCCGGTCTCACCCTGGCCGCCGACGACATCACCCGGCTGCGGGCCTCCACCGACGGCTGGGTGGCCGCCCTGCAACTGGCGTCACTGTCACTACGCGGCCGAGACGACCCCACCGAGCTGATCGCGCACCTGTCCGGCCGCCACCGTGCGATCGGCGACTACCTCGCCGAAAACGTCCTCAATACCCTCGAACCCGACGTCCTCGACTTCCTGCTGCGCACCTCGGTCACCGAACGACTGTGCGGCCCACTCGCCGCCCGGCTGGCCGACATCCCCCGCGGGCAGGCCATGCTCGAACACGTCGAGGCGCGTGACCTGTTCCTCCGCCGGCTCGACGACGACGGCGAATGGTTCCGGTATCACCACCTCTTCGCCGACTTCCTCCGTCGCCGACTCGAACGCGACCACCCCGACCTGGTCGCTGACCTGAATTCCACAGCCTCGCAATGGTTCGCCAAGCACGCCATGCTCAGTGAGGCCGTCGACCATGCCCTCGCCGCCGGCGACCCCGACACCGCGGCAGACCTCGTCGAGGCCCAGGGCATGCTGCTGATCGAACACTCCCAGATGGCCACACTGCTGGGATTGACCGCCAAGCTCGCTCCCGAGCAGGTGCACGCTCGACCGCGCCTGCAGATCGCGGTGGCCTGGGCTCACGTCCTACTGCACCACCCACCTCACCCGGTCCAGGATGCCCTCCGCAGCGCCGAATCCGCACTCGAACGGTTGCACACCACGGACGACGACGCCGCCGACCTGCTCGCCGAGGTCTCCCTCGTGCGGGGAGTCAGTGAGTTGTTCGCAGACCACGTCGCCAGCCTGGACAAGCGAATCGCCGAATGCCTCGCCCGACCCGAGACACGGCGTCCGTTCATCGTCTCCGCGGCAGCCAATGTCGCCGCATTCCAAGCCATCTACACCTTCGATTTCGCCGCCGCCCGCCGCTGGCAGGAGTGGGCGACGCCGTACCATGAACGCACCACCGGACCATTCAGCGTGATGTACGGGTCATGCTTCACCGGCATCGCCGCAATGGAACAACTCGACACCACCGGCGCACACGATGCCTTCCTCACTGCGCGGCAGCTCGCCCGGCAGATCGGCGGCCGCTCCTCACACGCCCTACGGCTGGCCGGAGCGATCCTCGCCGACCTGGTGTACGAGCAGGGGAACATCGACGACGCCGATCAGCTTCTCGACGAGAGCTACGAACTCGGATCCGAGGGCGGGGTCGTCGATTTCATGCTGGCAACCTATGGCACCGGAGCCCGTATCAAGGCCTTGCGCGGCGACCGACCTGCGGCCGAACAGCGACTACGCGAAGGCGCCGAGATCGCCGCGAACTTGTCCCTGCCACGACTGGCGGCGCGGATCGAGAACGAACGCATCCGCGCCGGCCTGATCACCGAACGCCACACGGGGGAGCTCCCACGACCCACCGACGCGGTGTCCGACGGCATCGCGGCCATCACCGCCGAACTCGACGCCGACTCGACCATCCGGCTTCTGCTCGCCGATCCCGAGGACGAGCACGCCCACCAGGCCGTAACGCTGGCCACCGAACTACTCACCCGCGCACAGCAATCGGGACGGCCGCGCGCAGAACTGCGGGCACGCCTTCTTCTCATCTGTGCGTTGCACGCCGCGGGCCGAACCAATGACGCCGTGGGCGAACTCGTGCCCGCCATCGTCACCTGCGCCGAGCACGACCTCATCCGCCCTCTCCTGGACGGCGGACCGGGCATCGACGACGTCCTCGATGCCCTCGACAACGCGCTGCGCACGCACCCCCGGCCGCTCGGCTGGTCGGATGCTGCCGCTGCCTACTTCACCACCCTGCCCCGCGGCACCGGAACCTGATCCAGACAGCTTTACGCGGTGACGACCGACCGCTCGTCCTGGATGCACATCGTCACCCCACCAGTGGCGAAGTTCGCCACGTCTCGAGCGGCCGCGCCCATCTCCTCCGACGTCAAGGCGCCGTGCAGCGTTTCCGCGTCCGGGAAGGACAGGCTCGCGACACCGTAGTAGGGCGGCGTGTCACCCTCGAGCGCACTGCATTTGCCCCACGTGAAGTCGGTCAGCCCGGGGATCTTGCGCGCGAGCGGTACGTGGGTATCCCGGTAGTACGCATCGAACGCGTCCGGGTCATCGGGGTGTCCGTAACAGACAACGACTTTCAGGCTCACAGGTCACTTCCTTCTCATTGATTCGGCAACTCGCGTCACCGTACGTTCGGTAGGTGACTGAGGATCTCCTCCAGTGTTGCCCTTTGTCAAGATCTGAATTCGATACTTGCTTTTGGAGTCCTCGCCGCGCTCTACATATCTCAAACATGCACGCCCAGAATGCATTCATCTCGAGCCGCGGTCGCGTCGCCCTGCCTGCGCGGCACTGTCAATACTCCATGCGTGCGTCTCAGTCCAAGTAATTGTTCGCAATATTCCTTGCTTGCCGACCAAAAGTTCGATTATCAATAGACGGCACCCACGCGAGGGAGAAGACTGCGGCCAACGTGTTTCCGGTTGCCGGATCGACGACCGAACTGCTTTGTGAGGAGACCCCGCGCTACTGGTCGATCACGCTGAGGCCACCTGCGCACCCACCCCGTTCGACCAGTGGCAGCACTCCATCTCCGAGGAATTCGTACCCCTCGAAGGCCGATCTAGAGGAGCGAGACATTCGCCGCCGTGTTGCCCGGCGACCACTGCTCTTCCAAGTTGTCGATCATTCTGGTCGCGATCTGACCTGGCGCAACCGCCAAGGAGATACGCGACATCTTCGCTGTCCGCGCCGCACTCGAACCCGCAGCGAATCTCGTTTCCTGAACTCGGGCAGCGATGTGATTCGGGCCTCAGTCCAGTCCGACGGGCCGGTAACGGGAGGACGGTGTCCGGTGGGTGCGCCGATCTCGGAGACGTGAGTGGCAAATGTGGGTGAGCTGCTGTCGAATCGGGTGCGGGAGATCTGCGGCGGCGCCGATTCTCTGGTCGACTAGTACCAGCAGTTTCCGGAAGTACTCGCGCTGGGAGAGACCGAATTCGACGAGAATGTCCTCCCCGGATCCACCACCCCAGTGGCGCCACTTTCGAGCGAAGGTGAGCATGTAATTGGTGTTGTCGGTCTCGTGCATCGTTGACATGTATCCCGTTCAGTGCGTGTCTAATCCTATTAGGCGATGGCCGAATCTCGCCAGAAGGCATCGACGAGGCGGTCGACGAGCAGCTGCATCTGTTGCAGGCCTTCGGGGATACGGTCAGGGCCGAACCGGTATCGGGGACCGTTGAGTGACACGATCGCCACCAGATTCCCTGACGAATCCCGGACGGGGCGCGAAAGGGAGATCAGTTCTTCCTCGAGCTCGTTGTCGATGAGCGCAAAGCCGTTTTCGCGAATCCGCTCGAGGTCGGTCAGCAGTGCTGCGCGGTCGGTGATGGTGTGCACGGTGAATGCGTCGAGCTTTTCGGGCAGCCGGCCGACGATCTTCTTGATCGGCCACTCGGCCAGGAGGACCTTGCCGCTGGAGCTGGCGTGGAGTGGGTACTGTTTGCCGATCATGTGATGCGACGTCCTGGATGTGGTGCCCACGACGTGCGTACCGGCAGCCTCGGCGATGAGGTCGAGCTCATCCTTTGCATTCGGCACCGACAAAGTCACCGTTTCGTTGAACGTGTCGGCGAGCTCCTGCAGTAACGGCTGAGCGCGGGCAGCCAGACCGGCATAGGGGTCGGCGTGCCGTCCGAGCCGGGACATTTCCGAGCCGAGGATATAGTTGTTGTCGATGCGGTCCACCAAACCGGTCCGCTCGAGGCTGTGGAGCAGGCGAAACGCGGTGGGACGGGAGATTCCGACCGCTTTCGCAAGGGTGCTCACCGTCGCACCGGTCTTGGGTCGGGAAGCAAGCTCGCGCAGCAGACGAACCGCCTTGGTCACCGACTTGTTGGCGATCTCAGTCGGTTCGCCGGTCTTCACCGCGATAAATGCAGCCGCTTTCGGCTCGCTCATGACACCCCCGATTCCTTCGGCGCGTCCCACCTCGGGACGCGACTCACCTCTACGCGGTTCCTATCGTTCAAAACTGTTCGAGCCACACCCTTTTCACTTGGGCAAGAATTGCCCCGGTCGTGGGTCAGGCGGCGGTGAGTTGCCGGATTCCGCCGAGTCGGCCCTGGTGGAAGACGAGGGGCTCGCCGTGTCCGGTGTCCATCTGCAGGACCCGGGCGATGACGATGACATGATCACCGCC
>SEEV01000177.1 GCA_004211695.1 Rhodococcus sp. (in: high G+C Gram-positive bacteria) | reverse complement strand
CGGCGACCCTGGTTGTCGAACGGGCTGATCCGGACCAGCCGGTGCGTGCCCATCTCGACGGACAGGGTTCCGTAGCTGTACGGCGCCTTGACCGCGAACGTCGCGCTCTTGATGCCGGCTTCTTCCGCATAGGACGTGTCGTAGACCTCGACGCCGTAGCCGTGCTTCTCCGCCCAGCGGATGTACATCCGCATCAGCATCTCCGCCCAGTCGGCGGCGTCGACGCCACCGGCGCCGGAGCGGATGTTGACCAGCGCGTCACGCTCGTCGTACTCGCCGGAGAGCATCGTCTTGACTTCCATCGCGGCGATGTCTTCGCGCAGGCTGTGCCGTTCGGCGTCGGCGTCGGCTATCGCGTCGGCGCCCTCGTCCTCCGCGAGTTCGTAGAGCACCGGCATGTCGTCGAGGCGCGAACGCAGTTCCTCCACGCGGCGCAATTCGGCCTGGGAGTGCGACAGCTGGCTGGTGACCTGCTGCGCGTGCTCCTGGTCGTTCCACAGCTCGGGATCGGCGGCCTGGTGTTCGAGCTCGTCGATGCGGCGGCGCAACTCCTCCACGTCCAGCACCGATTCGACGGTACGGAGAGTGGTGTCGAGCTCGCTGAGGTCTGCGGATACGTCGGGATGCACGGTTCCCAAGGTTACCGGGTGCGCGCCGGGGCGCTGTCACCCCTTCGTCTCGGCGGAAGTCACCCCTTCCGATCACGTCGCGTGGAAGCCTTGCAGGCACCGCACCCGCCTTGTTCCATGCACGGGTACGCACATGGTTGTGCCGCCATCCCGGACGGAGTCGCATATGACCGTGACCGACCAGTACCTGAAGAACAACGAGGCCTACGCGGCCGGATTCACCGGGCCGCTCCCCCTCCCACCCAGCAAGCACGTCGCGGTCCTCGCCTGCATGGACGCGCGCTTGGACGTCTACCGGATCCTCGGCATCGAGGAGGGCGAGTCGCACGTGATCCGCAACGCCGGCGGGGTGGTGACGGACGACGAGATCCGATCCCTCGCGATCAGCCAGCGACTGCTCGGCACCACCGAGATCATCCTGATCCACCACACGGACTGCGGGATGCTCACGTTCACCGACGACGACTTCAAGAATTCCATCCAGGAAGAGGTCGGGATCAAGCCGGCGTGGTCGGCCGAGGCGTTCGCCGACCTCGACGAGGACGTCCGGCAGTCGCTGCGCCGGATCGAGTCCAGCCCGTTCATCACGGCGACCACCTCCCTCCGCGGGTTCGTCTTCGACGTCGCCACCGGAAAGCTCGCCGAAGTGAAGATCGACTGAGTCCGCGCCGGCGCGGTACGAGTAAGCGCTACGAGTAATCTGTGCGACCGTGACCGACCTCGACGCCGACCTGCAACTCGCCCTCCGAATCGCCGACGAGGCGGACGCGATCACCAGGGCCCGATTCGGGGCGCTCGACCTCTCGGTCGACGACAAGCCCGACCTGACGCCGGTCACGGACGCCGACCTGGCCGTGGAACGGGCAGTCCGGGCGACGCTGGAATCCGAGCGGCCCGCGGACGCCGTCCTGGGTGAGGAGTTCGGCGGTGACGCGCAGTTCTCGGGCCGGCAGTGGGTGGTCGACCCGATCGACGGCACCAAGAACTTCGTCCGGGGCGTCCCCATCTGGGCCACTCTGATCGCGCTGCTCGAGGACGGTGTTCCCACTGTGGGCGTCGTGAGTGCCCCGGCACTCGCGCGCCGTTGGTGGGCCGCGTCGGGTACGGGCGCCTGGTCGACGTTCGACGGGTCCGAGCCCGCTCGCCTCTCCGTGTCGGCCGTCGACCGGCTGGGTTCGGCCAGTCTCACCTTCTCGAGCCTGTCGGGCTGGAAGGAACTGGGTATCCGCGAACAGTTCCTCACCCTCACCGACGACGTGTGGCGGGTCCGCGGATTCGGTGACTTCTTCTCCTACTGCCTGCTCGCGGAGGGCGCCGTCGACATCGCCGCCGAACCCGAGGTGTCGCTCTGGGACCTCGCACCCCTCGACGTGCTGGTGCGCGAGGCCGGTGGCCGGTTCACCAACCTCGCCGGCGCCGACGGTCCGCACGGGGGCAGCGCACTGGCCACCAACACACTGCTGCACGACGAGGCGCTGTCCCGACTGCGCTCGCACTGACGTCGGGGCAACACAGACAGATACTCCCGACAAGCCCTCGGCGGAGGGGTCGGGTCCCGTCATCCTCGGCCCCGAGGAGGGCGGACCGCCGGTGTCCGTCACCAAGAACTTCTCCTGAGCCAATTCCCACCGCAATCCTCGCGGCGACAGGACCCAGGCGAATCGTGACCGCCCTCGCCCGACCTTCCTCTTGGGACCGGCCTCCGCGCCGTTCGTCCTGTCCGCCGCCTGCACGTCCGAGATCCTGCCCGGTCACGAGACCCCACCTGGGGTTACGACGGATCGGTGTTGGGCCCGACCCTTCGTGCCCGGCGCGGAGAATCGGTGGCCTCGTCATCGAGAACGAGTTGCCCGAGCCGACGTCGGTGCACCGGCGCGGAATGCACGTCCCGGCCAGGTGCGACGGCGAACCCCCGACACGACCGACGGTCTCGATCTGCCGAAAACTTATGGCCTGGACGATATTCCGCTGATCATTCAGGACAGCCGGTAGTCCGGCGGCACCCGGTACTCGCCGGGGAACCTGCTCGCGAGCAGTAGTAACGGTACGAGCGCCACCGGCGCGAGACGCATGAGGGGCTGCAGCCGGCGAATCGCGGGGATCTCGATAACGGCTTCACGGTAGGCCAGTGGATTCGCCCGTCACCTCCTCCCCGAGCAGGAGGCCGGCGCGCCGTCGGGAGGGTCGTCGACGGTGGAACTTACTCGATAGTAGACACCAACCTTACCGCTGAGTAAGATAGATCGTGTCCACGCCCGAACACCGAGAAACAGCTGGTGATCATGAGCAAGCAAGACACTGTTGTCCCCCACGACAGCGCGAAGCGGAAGCCCCGCGACACGTCCGCCGTCGGCCTGAATCCGGTCAAGCGCGACGCCATGGGTGCCGCGATGCGAGTGCTGACCAAGATCACCGGTTCCGACCTGGCCGAGAAGTACAACCTGCGCCAGACGATCGACCGGGTGACCTACGAAGGCACCAAGACCGGATTCAAGACGCTCGGCGCCGCGACCCGCGGTTTCAAGAAGGTCTCCGGCGGCGGTGCCCCGAAGCGCCTCCCCGACAACCCGACCGCGAAGGCCGGCTACTTCGACCTCACCCCCAGCGACGAGCAGCAGATGATCGTCGAGACCGTGCGCGAGTTCGCGGCCGAGATCCTGCGGCCCGCGGGCCACGACGCCGATGCTGCCGCCGCTGCGCCCGCGGATCTCGTGAAGCGCGCCGCCGAACTCGGCATCACCCACATCAACGTCCCCGAGGAACTCGACGGGGCCGCCAGCGAGCGGGGCGCCGTCACCAATTCCCTCGTCGCCGAGGCCCTCGCCCACGGCGACATGGGGCTCGCGTTGCCGATCCTCGCACCGAGCGGTGTCGCCGTCGCCCTCACCCAGTGGGGCACCGACTCCCAGCAGAAGACCTACCTGCCCTCGTTCACGGGCGAGCAGGTTCCGAATGCCGCCGTCGTCGTCAACGAGCCCCGCGCATTGTTCGACCCGTTCGCGTTGCAGACCAAGGCCGTTCGCTCCCCCAGCGGCTACAAGCTCAACGGCGTCAAGAGCCTCGTCCCCGCCGCCGCCTCGTCGGAGCTGTTCATCGTGGCCGCCGAACTCGACGGCAAGCCCTCCTTCTTCATCGTCGAGGCCGATACCAAGGGACTCGTCGTCGAGGCGGATCCGAGCATGGGCCTGCGCGCCGCGGGCATCGGCCGGCTCAACCTCACCGACGTCGCGGTACCCGAGTCGGGTCTGCTCGGCGACGCCGATGCCGACGTGCGGAAGGCCGAGTACGCCGACGCCATCCGGCTGGCCCGCCTCGGCTGGGCGTCGCTCGCAGTGGGCACCGGACAGGCCGTCCTCGACTACGTGATTCCGTACGTCAACGAGCGGGTCGCGTTCGGTGAGCCGATCAGCAACCGTCAGGCGGTCGCCTTCATGGTCGCGAACATCGGAATCGAACTCGACGGCCTGCGTCTGGTGACGTTGCGCGGCGCCTCACGCGCCGAACAGGGACTCTCCTTCGCCCGCGAATCGGCGCTCGCCCGAAAGCTGGCGTCCGAGAAGGGCATGCAGATCGGCCTCGACGGCGTCCAGTTGCTCGGCGGCCACGGTTACACCAAGGAACATCCCGTGGAGCGCTGGTACCGCGATCTGCGCGCCATCGGCGTCGCCGAGGGCATCGTCCTGATCTGAGCGGCCGGATTCGAACTAAGGAAACTGTCATGATCAACCTCGAACTTCCCAAGAAGCTCAAAGCCTCCGCGAACCAGGCTCACCAGGTCGCGGCAGAAATCTTCCGGCCGATCTCCCGCAAGTACGACCTCGCCGAGCACGCCTACCCCAAGGAACTCGACACCATGGCCGCCATGGTGGAGGGCCTCAACGACTCCGGCAAGGGTGCGGCGGGTGCCGCCCTCGGGCGCGGCGACGAGCCGAAGGTCATCGGAAACGTCAACGGCGGCAACATGTCGTCGCTGATGAACGTCATCGAGACCTGCTGGGGCGACGTGGGTCTCACCCTGGCCATCCCCTACCAGGGCCTCGGCAACTCGGCGATCGCCGCGGTCGCCACCGACGAGCAGCTCGATCGCTTCGGCAAGGTCTGGGCGTCGATGGCCATCACCGAGCCCGGCTTCGGTTCCGACTCCGCCGCCGTCACCACCACCGCGGTCCTCGACGGTGACGAGTACGTCCTCAACGGCGAGAAGATCTTCGTCACGGCCGGCGAGCGTTCCACCCACATCGTCGTGTGGGCCACCGTCGACAAGACCAAGGGCCGCGCCGCGATCAAGTCGTTCGTCGTCCCGCGCGACGCCCCGGGCCTGAGCGTCGCCCGCCTCGAGCACAAGCTGGGCGTCAAGGCGTCCGACACCGCGGTACTGCTCCTGCAGGACTGCCGGATCCCCGCGGACAACCTGCTCGGTACGCCGGAGGTCAACGTCGAGAAGGGCTTTGCCGGCGTCATGCAGACGTTCGACAACACCCGTCCGATCGTCGCCGGCATGGCCGTCGGCCTGGGCCGGGCGGCGCTCGAGGAACTGCGCAGCATCCTGTCCGACGCCGGTGTCGAGATCTCCTACGACACCCCCGCCTACAACCAGCACGCGGCTGCCGCCGAGTTCCTGCAGCTCGAGGCCGACTGGGAAGCCGCCTACCTGCTCGCGCTGCGCGCGACGTGGATGGCGGACAACAAGAAGCCGAACTCACTCGAGGCGTCCATGTCGAAGGCGAAGGCCGGTCGCACCGGAACGGCCATCTCCCTCAAGGCCGTCGAACTCGCCGGCACGTTGGGATATTCGGAGCGCCCGCTGCTCGAGAAGTGGGCACGCGATTCCAAGATCCTCGACATCTTCGAGGGCACGCAGCAGATCCAGCAGCTGATCGTCGCCCGCCGTCTGCTCGGGAAGTCGTCCGCAGAGCTGAAGTAGCAGCTCGGGGACTTTCGAGGGGTGTAGCTCCCGCCGCGCTCACCTGCGGCGGGGGCTTCTTCGTGCCGGATTTTCCTGCGCGTTTCCGTGAGCGTCCGGCTTCGCCGGACCGCGTGGCTGGACCGTTTTCTTCATCTACGCTGGACGGGAAATCCGTCATCGTAGCCGGAAGGGTTCTCCATGCCAGCTCAGCAATTCCTCACCAAGATCACGGACACCGTGGGAGCGGTACGGGTGATGAACCGCGCAGGCCTCGTTCCGTTTCCCCGGGTCGACCAGGGCATCCGATCCATTCTGGCGGTGCGGAAGTACGGTCCGTTCGCAGGTCCTGTCCACGCGAATGCCGAGGCGGGCCTCGATGCGGTGGCCCTGATCGACGAGCGCGGTTCGCTCACCTACGCCGATATCGAGGAACAGTCCAACGCCCTGGTGCGGGCGTGGCAGGCCGACGGCATCACTCCCGGTTCGGTGATGGGCTGCATGTGCCGTAATCACCGGGGTCTGGTGCTCACCATGCTGGCCGCCGCCAAGAACGGCACCAAACTGGTGCTGATGAACACCGGTTTCGCCCGGCCGCAACTCGTCGACGTCGCGGCGCGCGAACAGGTTCAGGCCTTCGTGTACGACGACGAGTTCCACGCAGTCGCCGAGGCGCTCCCCGACGAGGTGATCGCCTACCGTTCATGGGCCGAGGACGATTCGACGTCGCAGGTCCGCACCCTCGACGACGTGATGGAGGGCAGAGACCGCAGTTCACTGCCCGCCCCGTCCACGCTGGGCGGGTTCGTCCTGCTCACCAGCGGCACCACGGGCACACCCAAGGGCGCTCCGCGCGGACACACGTCGCCGCTCGCCTCGGCCCAGTTCCTCGACCGGGTGCCGCTGCGGCGCGGGCAGACGATGATGATGGCGGCCCCCGCGTTCCACGGGACGGGTGTGTCACAGTTCGCCCTCGCACTGGCACTGGGCCAGACCGTGGTGATGCATCGCAAGTTCGATCCGGAGAACACGATTCGTCTGGTCGAGAAGCACCGCTGCGACACACTGGTCGTCGTCCCCACCATGCTGCAGCGCATCATCGACCTCGGGCCGGAGTCCCTGGCCAAGTACGACACGTCGAGCCTGAAGATCATCTTCGCGGCCGGCTCGGCGCTGTCCCCCGACCTCTGCAAGCGCACGACCGCCGCGTTCGGCGAGGTGCTCCACAACCTCTACGGCTCCACGGAGGTGGCCGTCGCCGCGGTCGCGACTCCCGCGGACCTCGCGCTCGCACCGGGCACGGCCGGCCGGGCGCCGGTCACCTGCCACGTGGAACTCTACGACGAGTCGAGTCGACGGATCACCGAACCCGACACCGTCGGACGAATCTTCGTCGCCAGCGGTCTCAGCTTCTCCGGGTACACCGACGGTCGCGACAAGGAGCGCATCGACGGCCTCCTGTCCACCGGCGACGTCGGACACTTCGATCGCAACGGCCTGCTTTTCGTCGACGGCCGGGACGACGACATGATCGTCTCCGGAGGCGAGAACGTCTACCCCCTCGAGGTCGAGAACCTGCTCGCCGACCGTGACGACGTGATCGAGGCTGCCGTGATCGGCGTCGAGGACTCCGAATTCGGTCATCGCCTCAGGGCTTTCGTCGTACCCGGACCGGGGGCCACGAAGGACGCCGAGGAGATGAAGGCACACGTCAAGGCGAACCTCGCGCGGTACAAGGTGCCCCGCGAGATCATCTTCATCGAGGAACTCCCCCGCAACGCGACCGGCAAGTTGCTGCGTCGCATACTGATCGAGATGGACGTCACGGAGAGCTGACTGCCCCCCGACCCCCGGCACGCGCCGGGGGTCGGGGGCTGCGGCGTCAGCCGATGCCGATCCCGATCGCCGGATCGGTGAACCGGTTCGTGTAGATCTGTTCCGCGGTCAGAGAGTCCGGGATCGCGGCACCGCCGGAGACGAGGATCGGCTTCAGCTCGTCGACGGTCCCCTGCACTCTGGCCATGTCGTACGTTCCGACCGATCCGTCGGCCTCGTTCGCAATCAGCCCCTTGTCCTTCAGCAAGCGAGCGCTGAACTCCGCTTCACCCTCGGCGTACGGCGAGAACGAGGTGTCCTGCGAAACGACGTCCACGATGGTCTCGTTGGTGGCCTCGGGAGCCGTGACATAGTCCGCCGTCGACCGCTGGATGACGGGCACGAGTTTCTGCAGGCACGGAGCCAGCGATTCCACCTTGTCCGAACGGACCGAGATGTTGGAAGCGTAGATGTCGAATCCCGAATCCTTCAGCAGGTCGTAGGCGACCGGTTTGTCCCAGGCGGGCGTCTCGTGCTCGTATGTGTACGGCTCCGAGTTCGCGAATCCCTGTTGCGCAATCGCAGGATCCCCGACGAACCGTGAGGGCGCGCCGTCGTAGCTCGTGTCGAGTTGCGACTCCTTCAGCAGGCCCCGCGCCACCAGCCATTGCGGGAACAACTGTTCCTTGGACACCACCACGGAGGCATCCGACTTTCCGATGTCGGCCACCGTGTGCCAGTCCGGGTGCGTCTGGGGATCCCACATCACGATCGCCGGACTGTATTTCAGCAGCGGCGTCACCGCCACCACCGGTTGGCTCGCCGCGGCAGCGATCACCTGATCCCCGTGGACGACACCGAGATCGATCGAATCGTCCACGTACATCTGCGAAGTCACCGATTGGAATCCGATCGCGGGACCACCGGCACGGAGCGTCAGGTCCACACCGGTGTCCTTGCCGCCGGCCACCAGCGGTCCGGTGACGGACTTGTCGTCGGTGTCGACGGTGTATCCGGGGCCGAGCATCCCGAACAGTCCGCCCATGTCCGACTGCGGCTGCCACTGCAGCTGGATCACGACGTTCTCCGGGCACACCGCGGCCAGATTCTGCGACTCGGCGGCCGGTTCGAGGGCGATCGCGGCGGCGCCGTCCCCGTCGGGCGAGCTACACGCCGAGAGGCCGAGTGTGGCCAGCACGACGACGGACACACCGGCCTGCCGCAGGTGCCTGCTGTTGCGGTTCATTGTTCTCCTCGCGAAACACGATCGACGACAGTCGCCCGGGCACCGCAGTGCGGTGAACGCTCGTGACGACCAAGGGAATTCGGTGCCGGCTCGTAATGTCGGCCACCGGTGCGGCAAGTGTGCACGTGCAGTGATTACATGCAATATCTATATTGTTTCGACTGTGTAAATCGAATCGATTCCTCCCGATTTCGCCCACTTCACGCCCTGCAATGCGACCCGCTTGCCCACTTGTCACCGCGCGTTAACACTCCGCAATGCACCGGCTATACATGCAATCCACACTCGACTTAGCGCTCCTGTGAACATGTTGCATGCATTTCACGGAGAACCTGATTCCACACAACCGGAGGTTGGGATGACACTCGCCGACACGACGCAGGACGTCGACGCACGCCGGCTCACGCACGACCTGGAGATGACGTTCAGCAACGTCGTCAAACGGTTCGACACCGGAACTGTCGCACTCGACGGCATCGACCTCGATGTGCGCCGCGGCGACTTCGTCGCCGTCGTCGGACCGTCGGGCTGCGGGAAGTCGACGCTGCTGAGAATGGCGGCGGGCCTGGAACGTCCCACCGAGGGATCGGTGGCGCTCGGCACCGATTCGGTCGGTTTCATCTTTCAGGAACCCACGCTGCTGCCTTGGCGGAACGTGCGCGCCAACGTCGAGCTCTCCGCCGAACTCGGCCGGGGAGACGCGGCCGTCCGAAAGGCACGCGCGGCCGAGGCGATCACCGCGGTCGGGCTGGACGGATTCGCCGACCAACTGCCCGCGGCACTGTCCGGCGGGATGAAGATGCGCGTCTCCCTCGCCCGCGCCCTCACCCTCGCCCCCGAGGTGATGCTGCTCGACGAGCCGTTCGGCGCACTCGACGAGATGACCAGGCTCGACATGCAGGTCGAACTCCAACGGCTGTACAGCGACAAGGGTTTCACGTCGATGTTCATCACCCACTCGGTGTCGGAGGCGGTATACCTCGCCAATCGCGTCGTGATCATGACGGCACGTCCCGGGCGAATCGACTCGGTGATCGACATCGACTTCCCCTATCCGCGCAGCCCCGAACTGCGGTTCGACCCGCACTACACCGAGTACGTCGCCCAGATCTCGAACAACCTGCACGGGAGCACACGATGACCGAGGCACACGCCGTCCTGACCCGTCCCGTCGACGGTGCGCGGACGCTGCTCGTCACGACTCCACCCACGAGCGCGAAATCGAGACGGCGTGCGCGAACGGTCACCGTCACCTCGGGACTGATGCTCCCCGTGCTGTCGCTGGCGGGAGCACTCGCCCTGTGGTCTGCGGTGAGCTGGTTCGTCCTCTCTCCCGAACGGCAATTCCTTCTCCCTCCGCCGAATCGCGTTCTCACGCAGTCGCTCCTGGACTGGAAACACCTGTCCCCGATGCTCGAGGCCCTCGCCGTCACCGCCCGGGTGGCGCTGGCCGGCTTCGTGGTGGCCGTGGCCGTCGGAGTCGGCACGGGAGTACTGATGAGCCGCGCGAAATGGATCGAGCGGATCATCTACCCCTACGCCGTGGTGCTGCAGGTGATTCCGATCCTGGCGATCGTTCCGCTGATCGGCCTGTGGTTCGGCTACGGGATGACGGCACGCACCCTGGTGTGCGTCCTCATCGCAGCCTTCCCCATCATCACGAACACTCATTTCGGACTTCAGTCGGTAGACCGCGGCCTGCACGAACTCTTCACCCTCGGCCGGGCCTCCCGCTGGGATCGCCTGGTGAAGCTGGAACTTCGCGCAGCCATGCCTGCCATCCTCACCGGCATCCGCACCGCGTCGGGTCTCGTCGTCGTCGGCGCGATCATCGGAGACATGTTCTTCGCCAAGGGCGAACCCGGCATCGGCACGCTTCTCGACGTGTTCCGCAGCCGACTCCAGTCGGAGGACCTCATTGCGGCGATCGTGATCGCGTCACTGTTCGGTGTCGCCGTGTTCTCCGCGTTCGGCATCTTGTCCCGGGTGCTCGTCGGCAGCTGGCACGCGTCCGGTCAGAAGTCCTGAGCACCCCTCTCCCGAAAGGCCGTCATGTCCACTTCACCCTTCGTCGTCCCGACCGTCGACATCAGCCCGTACCTCGCCGAGGGAGCGCGCGCCCACAATAGCGCCGAATGCGCCCGGGTGGCAGCGGAACTCGATACCGCGTGCCGAGAAGTCGGCTTCGTACAGATCGTCGGCCACCGGATTCCCAATTCGACCGTCGACCGCCTGGTCCACGCGCTCGACGAGTTCTTCGGACTCCCCCTCGAGACCAAGAAGAAGTACCGGCGTTCCGCCTCCGAGAATGGGGATACTCGCCGCCCCGGTCGGAGTCTCTGAGCATGAGCCTCGGAGTGCAGTCCGCGAACATGATGAACGACTTCTACGAGGCCTTCATCGTCGGCACCGAGATCACCGACTACCCCGACCTGCACCTCCCCGAAACCAGCTACGCCGCGAACACCTGGCCCGACGACGCCCCGTCCTTCCGCAGCGAAGTCGAAGAGTACTTCGGACAGGCTCAGGTGCTCGCGCGAATTCTCCTGGCCGCGTTCGCCGATGCCCTCGGCGTGGAACCGGGACATTTCGACACGATGGTCGACCACTCGATCGACGCACTGAAGATGAACAACTACGCGCTTCCCCAGGGTGAGGTCGCATTCGACGGTGATGCCACCGGCATGGGCGCCCACACCGACTTCGGGATCCTCACGATCCTGTGGGCCGATCAGGTTCCCGGCCTGCAGATCCTCGGCTCCGACAACACCTGGCACGACGCACAGCCCGCCGACGGAGCACTTCTCGTCAACCTCGGCGACGCCATGGCCCGGTGGACGAACGACCGATGGCGCTCGACGGTTCACCGGGTGAATCCGCCCGTCATCGACGGGCAGATCCTGCGCCGTCGCTCCGCGGCGTTCTTCTTCGACGGGAACCACGACGCCCTGATCGAAGCGCTCCCCGGCACTCTCGGCGACGGCGAGACGGGGTATCCGCCGATCACCGTCGCGGAGAACATCGCGGCGAAGGTCGCCGGCTTGAAGGCGGGCATCAAACCGACTGCGGCACTTCGCGAAGCCGAGCGGGTGCTGTCCGCCCGAAAGCAGGGACGCCGCCCCGCCGGCGATCGAATAGAGTCGACGCAGGAGCCGGGCCGGGCGGCGAGGTCGCGTCCCGCCCCGAGGAAAGGGTTCGGAAAGATCGATGACACACACGGAACGAGCCCTGCTCACCGAATCCGTTCACGACACTCTTCGTGAGCAGATCTTCTCCGGCGAGCTCCCACCCGGAACCCCGCTCAGCGTTCCCGCGCTGGCAGCGAAACTGAATGTCAGCCGCACTCCCGTCCGCGAGGCGGTGCAGCAACTCATCTACGAGGGCATCGCTGTCTACACGCGAAACGCGGGCGCCAAGGTCGAATCGCTCGACGCGGATTCGATAAGGGCCGTATTCGAAGTCCGTGAGGTGCTCGACGGTCTGGCCGCGTTCCACGCCACGTCCGCCGCCACGCACGAGACGGTGCAGCAGTTGAAGAAGATGGTGCAGGTCCAGCGTGAACTGCTGGACGGTCCCGCCGATCAGCGCCGCGATTCCCGGCTCGACCTCGAATTCCACACCCTCATCCGGGAAACCGCCCGCAACAAGCCGCTGAGTGAAGCATTGCTGCGGCTGGACGGCCAGTCACATCTGTACCGGTCCGACATGTGGAGTGCGGATCTCAATCGGAGACTCGCCGTGACCGAGCACGAGCGAATCGTCGGCGCCATCGAGTCCGGCGATGCGGTGGGAGCACGCGCCGCGGCGTGCGCGCACGTGGCCGGACTGCTGGTGCGAACCACGCGTATGTGAGGACTGCCCGCACAGAAGCGAGGCAGACAAAAAAGAACCGGCGTCCTGGATTCCAGGACGCCGGTTCTTCAGTGGTAGCGGGGACAGGATTTGAACCTGCGACCTCTGGGTTATGAGCCCAGCGAGCTACCGAGCTGCTCCACCCCGCGTTGCATGAACAAAGTTACACGAGCGAACGAACGGATTGCAA
>SEEV01000622.1 GCA_004211695.1 Rhodococcus sp. (in: high G+C Gram-positive bacteria) | reverse complement strand
TACGTTGATGAAGGACGCCGGCCTGACCAATGGTGCCTTCTATGCTCATTTCGCATCCAAGGAAGAGTTGGTCGCCACCACCGTCATCGACCAACTCCGCGAACAAGGTTCGAGTTTCAGTGCGTTCGCGCCTGACCATGCCGGACTCGAACAGTTGGTGCGGGGATACCTGTCGGTTGAGCACCGCGACAACCCAGAGGACGGCTGTCCTTCTGCGGCCCTGCTCGACGAGATCGGACGCTGCACGGACGCGACCAAGCGGGCATATACCGATGGCATGCTGGTCGTCATCGATCAAATCGCCGCTCGTGTGGCGCCGCTGGATCCGCAGTCGGCGCGCGCGAACGTACTCAGCGTCTTCGCCCTGATGGTCGGGACACTGCAACTTTCCCGCGCCCTTGCCGATCGACAGCTCGCCGACGAGGTCCTCGAGCAGGGCGTCCAGAATGCCCTCGCATTCTTGGGTGCCGAGCAGCAGAGCTGATGGAACTGTTCGACCAGTTCGGAAAATAGCAGCGAAGCGTCAGCTCCGCGTACTCGACCTCGGCGAAGATCACGAAAAGAGGTGCGCACCTGGCGAACTTGGATAGCGAACAATCCGTTTGGCAACTCGGGCAGCCGCGGCAAATCCATGGACAGCCGACGGCGCAACGGCCGGAACGCCCGCGACATCACCTACATCCCCATGGAACGAACGACAATCGATATCACAGGAGAACACCATGAATACGAAAAACCCCACACCAGACAACATCATTACCGCGTACAAGGACGCGCCGGCGCGCACCGTCACTACCGAGGGTGTCACCTATGCCTTTCGCGAGCTGGGCCCCAAGGGCGGGATTCCCGTCGTCTTCTTCGTCCACCTCGCCGCGACGCTGGACAACTGGGACCCCCGCATCATCGACCCCATCGCGAAGAAACACCATGTCATCGCCTTCGACAACCGGGGAGTCGGTGCCTCCACCGGCACCGTTCCCGACAACATCGAGGCCATGGCCGACGACGCCGTGAGGTTCATCCGTGCCCTTGGCTTCGACAAGGTCGACATCTTCTCGTTCTCTCTGGGCGGCATGATTGCCCAAGACCTCGTCGTCAGGCATCCCGAGCTCGTCCGCAAGCTCATCCTCACCGGCACCGGCCCGGCCGGTGGGAAAAACATCGACAAGGTCGCAGGCACCACCTACTACGACACACTGCGCGCAACACTCGCACGGCGGGACCCGAAGGAATTCTTGTTCTTCAACCGCAACGCCACCGGCAAACGCGCCGCACACGCGTTCGTCGAGCGTCTCGCCGAGCGCACCACCGACCGCGACATGCCGATCAAAGTGAAAGCATTTCAGACACAGCTGAAAGCGATCAAAAAGTGGGGACGCGCGAGGCCCGCCGACCTGTCAAAGATCACCGCGCCCACCCTGATCGCCAACGGTGACAACGACCGGATGGTGCCTTCCGTCCTCTCGGAGGACCTGCACCGCCGGATCACCGGCTCCGAGCTCATTATCTACCCCGACTCGGGTCATGGCGGCATCTTCCAGCACCACGACAAGTTCGCCCCCACAGCGCTCGAGTTCCTCGCCCGCTGATATCACGGGACGGTCGATTCGGATCTTGCCGACAGGCCGAACCAGCTTGCCGAGAAGGCACGAGCAGGGCGCGATCCGCCCGCCCGCCGCAGATCCGCAGCACAGTTCTCGTGCGTGCCGGTGAGCTGATCGCGAAACTTGGCCGGGGATCGACCCGGCGCGACGACGCTGGGGCCACGTTGCTCGACCGGCCCGACGTCGTGAGGTCACTCATCGCCTGATGTCAATCAGGTCAGCGTCCCTCTGCGCCATCAACCTTTCGTTGAAACCGTCCGAAAATCATGAACAACACTTCCGTGGAGGTCACATGACCGATGTTCCGACGCAGTCGATCACGATCGCGACATCATCCGAAGAACTGTGGAGGTTACTGACCACGGTTGACGAGATAACCGGTTGGTACGAAGAGTGGGACGAAATCCAGCACACTGGCTCTGTCGAGACGATGAAGGTGGACTTCACGTTTCGGTTGAGGAGCCATAGTAAGAAGCAAGAAGTAAGGTGCCGCGTCGTGGAACTCGATGCACCAAGGCGATTGAGCTGGATCGAGTACAGCGACAAGCGAAGCGCAGTTCGCGTATCTTTTGTGCTCGAACCCGATGGAGACGGCAGCACCGTACTTACTCATTCCAAAAGAACAATTGCCGCGATAGATAACTACTAAGAATGTGTCTCATGTGGATGAAGTAACTTGTGGGACATGATGCGACGTGTGGTAGATGAGTTGTCACTGCGGTTGGTGTCGGATGCGTTGTGGGAGATTGTCGAACCGTTGATTCCGCGCTTCGCCGCCCGCCCGCAGGGAGGTGGGAGCGCGCCGGTCGACGATCGTGCGATCTTTACCGCAATCGTGTTCGTGCTGACAAGTGGGTGCGGGTGACGGCACCTTCCGCCCTCGTTCGGAGTGACCGTCCCTACCGCGCACCGCCGGTTCACCGCATGGGCGGCGGCAGGGGTATTCGAAAAACTGCATCGCGAGGTTCATGACCGGCTCAGCGACACCGGCGAACTCGACTGGTCGGCAGCGATCCTGGACGCGGCCAGCGTCCGGGCGACAAGACATCCCAGGAGCTAAAGTGTCAGCAGCACGCTTCTCGGCGTGATGTGACCAGGCGGTGGTTTCGCCGTAGCGGGTGTGGGTCTTGAGGCACCCGTGCAAGATGCCGACGAGTCGGTTCGCCAGGTGCCGCGGGGCGGAACCGTGATCGAGACCGCGGTCGCGTTGTTTGTCGTAGTGAGCGCGTGCCCCGGGAGACGCTTGCAGGGCCGAGGACGCCTGAGGGTTCAGCGCGTCGACGAGCCGATCGTTGTGTACAAACCGGGCAGCAACCACCTTCTTCTTGTCGGAGGCTCGGGTGATAGGACTGGTGGCGGCATAGTTCTTGCGGGCCGTCGCGGTGGCATACCGTTCGGGGTCATCGCCGAACTCACGAACGCACCATCGCCTGGCTCACCGGCTACCGGCGCCTGACCATCCGCTACGAACGCCACGCCGAGCACTTTGCCGGATTCCTCCATCTCGCGGCTGCGCTCACTTGCTACAAGAAGCTCCCGACATGAGACGACCTCTTATCCGTGCCGCTACCGCAAATGCTTTGGGCGTCAGGGACGACGGTTGGTTGCGGTCAATCCGACGAAACGCGCCTCTGCCACGCAAGCACAATTGGAACTCCGACGGTTTCGAGCGCGATTGCTGCCACGGTAACGGGGTGGGGTCGCCCGCTCTGTTGCCACGACCTCAGGCGAGCCAGACCGCCGATGAACACGGTTGAGAGAGCGAAGGTCAAGGCAGGCGATCGCTCGACATGCGCGAGCTGAGACCAGATGGCAGGCCCTACCGCGAACTTGTACACATTGGCATATCGAAGAGCGCTGTCCACCGTCGGTATCACAGCTGGCGATCCGCCCGGCACGCCCTGAGGGCCGCGCACGACCTCCCCGGCCGCGCTAGCCATTGGTATTGCAGCCAGTACCGCGAGGGTCCACTGCAATCGTCGCCGGGTGGGACTACCACCTCGGTGGGGTGCGAGCTGCGCCTGGTCGTCTTTCATCCGAATGTCCTTCCGTTGACAGATGGTGTTTTCGTGACACCGGCCGCGCTGCACGCCGGGTCAGTACGTTGGTGCGCGAGGATCGCCGGTTCGAAGCTGCCTGGCTGCGAGTACAGCGCCGCTAGATCTCCGGTCACGCCCGCCTGGACCGGTCTCGAGAAATTGTGGGCCAGCACCTCGCTGCTATTCATTGCGACTGGCGGCGTGGTCAGGGTTGGTCAATGCGTTGCGTTGCGGCGGCGGTGGTGGTGGTGGTGGGGTGGGTGGTCCGCAGCATGGTCTTGTCGATCTTGCCGACGGCGTTTTTGGCGATGGCGTCCACGACGACGATGGTGGTGGGCCGCTTGTAGTGACTGAGCTGGTGCGTGCAGCGCGCTTGCAGCGCGGTCGTATCGACGGTTGTGCCGGGTCGTGGTTGGACGTAGGCGACGACGACCTCGCCCCATTTTTCGTCGGGGACGCCGATCACGGCGGCCTCGAGCACGGACGGGTCACCGGCGAGGACGTCCTCGATTTCCTTGGGATAGATGTTCTCCCCGCCGCGGATGATCATGTCTTTCGAGCGCCCGACCAGTGTCAGGTAGCCCTCCGGATCGAGGTGGCCGACATCGCCCGTGTGCAGCCATCCGTCGATGACGGTTCGCGCGGTGTCGTCCGGACGGCCGAGGTAGCCGCGCATCACATTGGGGCCGCGCACGACGACCTCGCCGTCCACCCCGGGGCCCAGTTCGACGCCGTTCTCGTCGACGATGCGCATCTCCTGACCGGGGAAAGCGATCCCTACCGTTCCGGCGCGCCGGGGTCCGGTGAGAGGGTTGAGGGTGGAGGCGCAGGTCCCTTCGGACAGCCCGTAGCCCTCGAGGAGGGCAAACCCGTACC
>SEEV01000621.1 GCA_004211695.1 Rhodococcus sp. (in: high G+C Gram-positive bacteria) | reverse complement strand
GGCAACGGCCTCGCGGGCGCAAAGGTCGAACTGTGGCACGCCGACAACGACGGCTACTACTCGCAGTTCGCACCGCACCTGCCCGAGTGGAACCTGCGCGGCACGATCATCGCCGACGACGAGGGCCGCTACGAGATCACCACGATCCAGCCGGCGCCCTACAAGATCCCGACCGACGGCCCCACCGGCCAGTTCATCGAGGCACAGAACGGCCACCCGTGGCGTCCCGCGCACCTGCACCTCATCGTGTCGGCGCCCGGCAAGGAGTCGGTCACCACGCAGCTGTACTTCAAGGGCGGCGAGTGGATCGACAGCGACGTCGCGTCGGCCACCAAGCCGGAACTGATCCTCGACCCGAAGACCGGCGACGACGGCAAGAACCACGTCACCTACAACTTCGTGCTCGACCCCGCGTGACCCGTTCCACCCACAGAGAAAGTGATCCGATGACCGACCTGTCGATCGTCTCCGTCGAAACGACGATCCTCGATGTGCCGCTGGTGCGTCCGCACAAGTTCGCCACCACGTCGATGACCGCGCAGCCGCTGCTGCTGGTTGCCGTCAGGACCGAGGGCGGCGTGACCGGCTACGGCGAGGGCGTCGTCCCCGGCGGCCCGTGGTGGGGCGGCGAGTCGGTGGAGACGATGCAGGCGATTGTCGAGAAGTACATCGCCCCGGTGCTGTTGGGCCGGCGTGTCGACGAGATCACCGGCATCATGTCGGACATCGAACGGGTGGTCGCGAATGCACGTTTCGCGAAGGCCGCCGTCGACGTCGCGTTGCACGACGCCTGGGCACGCAGCCTGGGTGTGCCCGTGCACACGCTGCTCGGCGGCGCCTTCCGGCGCGGCGTCGACGTCACCTGGGCGCTCGGCGCGGCACCCGCCGAGGAGATCATCGAGGAGGCACTCGGACTCGTCGAGTCGAAGCGGCACTTCAGTTTCAAGCTGAAGATGGGCGCACTCGACCCCGCAGTCGACACCGCGCGGGTGGTCCGGATCGCGCAGGCCCTGCAAGGCAAGGCCGGGGTCCGCATCGACGTCAACGCCCGCTGGGACAGGCTCACCGCACTGAAGTACGTGCCCCGCCTCGTCGAAGGTGGAGTCGAACTGATCGAGCAGCCCACCCCCGGTGAGCAGCTCGAGGTCCTCGCCGAGCTCAACCGGCTCGTCCCGGTCCCCGTGATGGCCGACGAGAGCGTCCAGACTCCGCACGACGCCCTCGAGGTCGCTCGCCGCGGCGCCGCCGACGTCATCGCGCTCAAGACCACCAAATGCGGTGGCCTCGCCAAGAGCCGCGAAGTGGTCGCGATCGCGAAAGCGGCCGGAATCGCCTGCCACGGAGCCACGTCCATCGAAGGCCCGATCGGTACCGCGGCGTCCATCCACTTCGCCTGCGCCGAGCCCGGGATCAACTTCGGCACCGAACTGTTCGGGCCGTTGCTGTTCAGCGAGGAGTTGCTGCAGGAACCGATCCGCTACGCCGACGGCCAGGTGTCCCTGCCCGAGGGCCCCGGACTCGGAGTCGAGCTCAACATGGACGCAGTCAAGACCTGGACCAGGAACTAAGGAGAACACCACCCGATGGCACTCTTTCACGTCCGGATGGACGTCGCCATTCCCCGTGACCTCGACCCGAAGGTCCGGGACGAGACCATCGCCAAGGAGAAGGCCTACTCCCAGGAGCTCCAGCGCTCCGGCAAGTGGCCCGAGATCTGGCGGATCGTCGGGCAGTACAGCAACATCAGCATCTTCGACGTCGAGTCGGCCGACGAGCTGCACGAGATCCTGTGGAACCTTCCGCTGTTCCCGTACATGAAGATCGAGATCATGCCGCTCACCAAGCACGGTTCCGACGTCAAGTAGGCCCTCCGGGCTCGTGCGTGGTTAGCGAGTCTCTGGACTCGTCAACCACGCACAGGCGGCGGAGCCGCCTATTTCTGCTGCGCCAGCAGTCGGTCCACCGCGCGCACGCTGAGGACGTGGTCGAGTGCCATCGTGGCGGCGCCGACCACGCCCGACAGTTCCCCGTGCGTCCAGGGGAGGATCTGAAGCTGTTGGGTGGCGACGGCGATCGCGTTGCCGTAGAGAGTTTCGCGGAGTCCGGCGACGAAGGTGTCGTACGCCTGCGCCATGTCGCCGCCGACGATCACGACCTCCGGGTTGAGGAGGTTGATCGCGCCCGACAGCACCTCGCCGATCTGCCGGCCGCTCTCGCGGATCATCCGCCGGGCTTCGGCGTCGCCGGCGAGGGCGAGGGTGATCACGTCGCGGATGTGGGTGACCTCGCGTCCCTGCTCCTGCAGATTGCGGACCAGCGCCCACCCGCCGGCCACCGCCTCGATACAACCCACATCACCGCAGCGGCACACCACTCCTTGTGCCGCTGCGGTTTTCGTGTGCCCGATTTCGCCTGCCGCGCCGAGGGCGCCGCGCTGGAGCACGCCCCCGGACACGAGTCCGGCGCCGAGGCCGGTCGACGCCTTGATGAGCAGCATGTCGGCGAAGTCGCGGCGTTCCCCGCGCCGCTCCGCCAGGACCATCACGTTGGCGTCGTTGTCGACGAAGACGGGTGCGTCGGTGACGTCGGCGAGGAACGGTTGGAGGGGGACGCCGTCCCAGCCCGACATCATCGGGGAGTTCAGGCTGCACCCGCGTTCGGTGTCGACGGTTCCGGGGAGGCTGATGCCGATCCCGACCGTCCGTCCGGCGGTCTCGCCGAGGCTCTCGCGGAGAGCGATGAGGCGTTGCGCGATGACGGGCATCAGCTCGGCCGGGCTGGTGCCGATCTCCTGCTCCACGTCCTCGGCGACGATGACGTCGCCGGCGAGGTCGCAGATGGCCAGCTGGGTGCG
>SEEV01000005.1 GCA_004211695.1 Rhodococcus sp. (in: high G+C Gram-positive bacteria) | reverse complement strand
TGGCTCACCGACGGCAGCCGCGGATTACGAGGCATGACACGCACACCGCCACCGCTGAGCGACCATGAGTGCGCAACCCTGGTGGCGGCGCTGGTCGAAACAACGGGCGGCAGGTGGCCAGCCACACAGACTCGGATCGCCCGACTCCTCACCAGACTCGACATCGACGGCAACGCACCGGAAATGGCACAAACAATCCACACGTTGATCGCCGATCCCGACTGGCCCGCCCACGCTCTCGAAATCGAATCCAGTGCCACCGAGTGGTGGCTTCAGGCGTCCTTCTGATCTGAAAGCCCGCCACCAAAATTCCCGATGGTGGGCATGCCCGTCGTCTGAGCGAAATCGCGGGAATGCCTAGGTCGAGGTCGTCGCACGACTGCACGTCGGTACGAGCCGAGTTCTTGCCGATACACTGCCACGCCGGTGTAGGCAGCCCACACCACGTCTCCTGCTCTGCCGCGGTCAGCTTCGGCGCCGGCAACGCGGCGCTGTGCGGTGGAGGGTATCGAACGGGAACTGCTCGGCGATCTCGCTGGCCTCGTTCGCCAGCGAGGTCAGATCCCCCGCCGCTTGATCCCTCGTCATAAGATCCGCCCACTCACTCAGCGGGTCCCGGACGCACACCAACGCCAACCCGTTCTCGGACAACGTCTGCCACAGCTGTTCCATAGCGGATGTCCCCATGTCTCACACTCACCCACCCCAGCACGTCGTTGGTGCCGGCGAACAGAGATGGCCATGTCATACCGTGGCCCAGCACCCACCACCGGCTGAACCGACTCCGAGCAGTAGCACCCATATGGGCTATAGATCCCCATAGGTCCCATGACCTCGGGCGCACTGGACGACAACGGCTGCGGACGTCGTAGCCTGACGCTGTGGGGCATCGGCCCCGACCTAGACCTCGCTGCATTGCGCGGGCTTCGGGCACCCTCGACCAAATCCGGTCACGTGGCCATCGCGGACATCGCGACTCGACTTGAGGCACAATGCCTACGTACGCAGGGTACGTGGCGTTCGCGGGTGACAACGACTTCCTTCTCGTCCTCGACCGTGCCCCGTGTCGAACCGGATGCACCGGTTCGAAAATGAGAGCTGATAGAGTTTTTGTGTGGAACTAATCGAGGTAGACAGAGACTAGCCACCGGACTGCCGGTGGCTGCTACTCGTGTGTGCGTCGCCCGCAGAGAACGTTTTCGCGCATAGCAGAGTGAGTCCGCCCGTCCTCGGGTGTTGACAACGTTGCGTGATCCGCTCACGGTCGCTCGCACCGACCTTCGGGTCTGCGGCTGCCCGCGCGACTTCAACCTCCTTACGAAACTCCGGTTAGCGGCTCCGCGACGCGGGAGGACGCTTCTTGTCAGCCTGTCAAAGCTCACGCCGTGGACAGCTTCCTGCCAGATCCACCGGCAGCCGGACCTCAAGGCCATGTAGTCGCGTCGAGTTCGAGATACGGCATCGACGCCACCTGCCGGCAACTGCACCCCGCCTCCATCACTACTGAACTGATCACGTCATGCCCGACGGCGCATGACGCGAGAAAGACGAGAAACGCCACCCATGTCTATCAAATCCTCTATCGCCCTTCGCGATCTTGCCCTTGAATGGCCCGACGGCACTGTCGCGCTCGCCGGAATCAACGGCACATTCGGTACCAGCCGCACCGGCCTGATCGGTCGCAACGGCGCGGGGAAGTCCACCTTGCTCCGACTGATCGCGGGTGATCTGCAACCGACCGGTGGGGAGATCGATACCATCGGAGATGTCGGTTACCTGCCGCAGACGCTCACGCTCAATCAGGACACCACTATCGCCGAACTGCTCGGCATCGACAAGATCCTGACCGCAATGAGGGCGATCGAATCCGGCGTCGTCGACGAGCGTCATTTCGACACGATCGGTGACGACTGGGACATCGAATCCCGTGCCGATGAGGCACTACATCAGATCGGATTCTCGGCTTCGGACCTGGACCGTCGCGTGGCCGAGGTTTCCGGTGGGGAGGGCATGCTCATCGCCATAACCGGGCTTCGCATCCGCCGAACGCCGATCACCCTCCTTGATGAACCCACTAACAACCTCGATCGCTCCACGCGGGCCAAGCTCACCGAGTTCATCGACCAGTGGCCGGGAACGCTCGTCGTGGTAAGCCATGATCTCGAGCTGCTGGAGCACATGGACAACACAGCCGAGCTCTATCTCGGAACACTCAACACCTTCGGCGGTCCGTACAGCGCATGGAACAAGCACCGGGAACAAGAACAGATGGCCGCGCAACAAGCTGCGCGCTCGGCACAGCAGGCACTCAAGGTCGAGAAACGGCAGCGCATCGAAGCCGAGACGAAACTGGCGCGCCGAGAGAGGACCGCGAAAAAGACCCAAAAGGACGGAGGCATCCCAAAGATCATGGCAGGCAACCGCGCGAGTAAGGCTCAGGCATCGGCAGGATCAATGCGCTCAACGCTCCATGACAAAGTGCAGTCCGCGCAGGCCGCCGTCGACGCCGCAGACGCGCACGTCCGCGATGAGGAACACATCCACCTCGTCCTGCCGGATCCGGACGTCCCACGTGGACGGCGCCTCGCGGAGCTCGTGGACGAGGAGCAGACCATCGTGATCCAAGGGCCGGAGCGCGTCGCGTTGATCGGCGCGAACGGCACCGGGAAGTCGACTCTGATCGAGCAGATCGTTCGAAGAGCCGCGCCGATGAGCGGGAGACCACATGGGCGCCTCCTGACCGAGTTCGTCGGCCATCTTCCGCAGCGCCTCGACGGGCTCGACGATGATGCCAGCGCGATGGCGAACGTGCAGCCTGTCGCCCCAGGGATCCCGGCAAGCACCATTCGCAATCAGCTTGCCCGACTGCTGCTTCGAGGTGACAGCGTCGACCGACCCGTCCATACTCTGTCCGGCGGAGAGCGGTTCCGCGTCGCGCTCGCACGCCTCCTCTTGGCGGACCCGCCCGCCCAGCTACTGGTCATGGACGAGCCCACGAATAACCTCGACATTGCCAGCGTCGAGCAACTCGCTGAAGCACTCGACGCCTACCGCGGTGCCCTCCTCATCGTCAGCCACGACTTCGCGTTCCTTGAACGGATCGGGGTGGACACCATCATCGAACTCGACGGAGCTGGCCGCATGCACCACCGCCGAGCCTTCAACGACTGACGATCTGGAACGCTCGTCATACCAGCTAGGGGGTGGGCCCGAACGCCGGCGGTCCACCCCCTCCTGTACCTGAGCCCCCGCCGATCACTTGCTCACGGCGTAGCGGTGCCCGTGGACGTACGCGGTTTCACCTTGTCTATGTCCCCGGTGGCACCACGCTTGGCACGGCCGCATGCATGCCAAGCAGAGACACCATGCGTCGGCGGCTTGGGCCGAACTCAACAATGATCCGGTACCCGCGGGCTCCGCGCAGAGCATCGTCAAGCCGGCGATGACTGCGGTGGTCTGGTGCGCAGGTTCACTGTCGATGATGCGTTACAGAGGCCTAAATGACGCGTACAACTCCCGACCTATCTCGTCGCTACGCGTGCCGCTGCGAGAATGCCTGGGAACAACTAGGACTTCCGCTCGTCATGTGTTTGCTCGACCATCCACGCCGCTATCTGTGCCCTCGAGGTGAATCCGAGTTTTGCAAGGACATGCTCGACGTGCCCTTGTGCTGTGCGTTGAGATATCACGAGTTTCGTGGCAATTGCTCTATTTGTGAGTCCCTGTGCGACGAGAGTGGCTACTTCCAACTCCCGTTTGGTCAAAGTCGTCGAATCCGAGGTTGAAGCTGGCGACGCCGCGGGGGACCGCTCGTCGAGCGCATATGCAAGGGCTTCCTCGTAGCCGAAAGCCTCCCCTTGCGCGTAGGCCGACTGGAATGCTCGGTCACCAAGCACTCGACGTGTGCGGCGTTCGCACTCCTCGTGGTAACGAAGAAGATTCGGAACAATGGCGGTGCGGCCGCCGACTTTCTTCCCGAGTGACTCGGCGCTTCCCAACAATGTGGCGGCGCGTTGTGCCCTTTGATCACCTGCGGCGATCCAAGCCAGCGCTTCCAAGCACCATGCAGAGGTAAGTGGATCATCTACGACCCGCGTGAGTTGCAGGCCTTGTTCGAGCAGTGCGGTGGCACGAACAGGGTCACCTTTCTGCGCAACCAGCATTCCAAGGATCCACAATGCATATGACCGGTACACAGATTCGCCGCGTGGCTCGGCGAGTGAAAGCACCTCCTCATGACATGCGACCGCTCGTTCAATGTCCCCGTTCAGTCCGCAGGCCAGTCCGAGGCCGAGCAGATCGCCAATCACTCTGTGAATGTTGCCGCTCTTGCGGAAGAAGTTGATAGCGGACTCGAAACAGGCGATGGCATGAGTGAGGTCCCCATCGTACAGCGACAGGCGCCCTTCATCGGAGGTGACGAGCGCCCCCATCTCGTCATCACCGAGTTTGGTTGCGACGACGCGCGCCTCTTCGATGCGAGCCGCAGCTGCGCGGAGGTCCCCCTGTACTCCGGCTAACATGCTGTCGGCGCAGAGCGCTTTGACCCGTCCGGCACTTGGTTGGCCGCCCTGACTAGTGAGAGCGAGGTCGAGCCAATGTCTTCCCTCACCCAAAGGACTACGAAAACGCCAGAACGGATAGAGGGCAGCGGCCATCTCCACGCCCGACTCCGATTCAGTCGGATCTGTCATTGAAAATTCGAGTGCCTCCCGAAGATTCGTTTGCTCTCGCTGCAATCTCGTTATCAGCTCCACTTGCGACGGACTTATCCATTCCATCTCCGCTCGCAGCGCCATCTTGTTGTACCAGTCGCGGTGGCGACGCCTAAGCTGCGCGTCCTCCCCTGCCTCCTGCAACTTCTCACGTCCGTACTCGCGCAACGTCTCGAGAAGCCGGTAGCGCACGACCTTGCCGGGTTCCTCACGGATGAGAATTGATTTGTCGACGAGCGAAACAACGTGATCGAGCAATTGTTCGGAAGTCAGTTCGTCTGCGCAAATCGCCTCCACCGCATCGAGTTCGAATCCTCCAGCGAACACTGACAATCGGGCCCATAGTTGTCGTTCATGTGTGGTGCACAGTTCGAAGCTCCAGTCCATAGAAAGGCGCAGAGTCTGCTGACGGCCTGGCGCAACCCTGCTGCCACCTGTTAGCAATTTGAATCGGTCCGTTAGACGCTGCAAGATCTGTGTTATCGACATCGCTCTTAGCCGCGCCGCCGCCAGCTCGATTGGTAGGGGGAGGCCTTCCAAGCGAGAGCATATTTGGGCGACCGCCAGCTGGTTGTCCTCAGTAAGCTCGAACCCTGGGAGTGCGGCTGCAGCCCGCTCGGCGAACAGCGTCACGGATTCGTATCGCGGAAGACCTCGTAGGGAAACTGAACGGTACGGATCCGGTACTGCCAGCGGAGGAACTCTCATGGCGGATTCACCGCCGATACCGAGCGGTTCCCGACTCGTGGCCAGGATATGAAGATCCGAACAGGATGTGAGCAGTGTTTCGACGGACTTCGCGACCTCGTCAACGAGGTGCTCACAATTGTCCAGGACTAACAGAAGTTGTCGGTCCCTGAGATACTCAGCCAGCATTGTCAAGGTCGGGCGAAATGATTGTTCCCTAAGTCCTAGACCAGTAGCAATGGTGTCCGGTACGAGAACGGGGTCTCGCAGGTCGCCGAGTCCTACCAGCCAAATCCCGTCCCGGAATGCGCGCTTCACCTCCGCCGCCACCCGCAAAGCCAACCTTGTTTTACCGACGCCTCCAACTCCTGTCAGTGTTAACAGGCGGGAGGAGGACAGCAACCGTCTTGCCTCTGCTACTTCATGGCGACGACCGACGAAACTAGTCAGTTCTAGGGGCAAGTTTCCTAAATTGCTCCGAACGCCGGCTGCCATCCCATCGTCACTCTCGTCGAGATTCTTCACACAACGGTACCCGTTGGCGCCCTCACCTGGCATGGGTTGCCGGACTGTTCCCGCCGAAATTACAGCCTCTGATTGACTCGGCTGGACACCTCCGTCCTGCGCGGCGGATTGTTCGCCCCCACGGGCGCCGTTGCACGCGGGCCGATCCACGAGATACCACCGGCATTGGTCGGTGATGCGCGACGTCGTGTGGCGCGTCGACCCGTTCATCCTGGGATTCGCTCCGAATCTTGGACCCCTCCAACCGCCCTTGCGCCGGCGCGTAGCGGGCGTACATGCATGTCTTCCCCTCCGGGCTGGTACGGCTCGGCCGCCTTGCCGAGGGCATCCAGATCATGGGTCAGTCCTGGACCAACAGCAGCGCAAGATCGTCGGCAAGCATGCCAGCTCGACGTAGTTACCGTTCGCCCACTTCCGTTCCCGGAAAGCAGTATTCGGCTATGGATCACCGGAAATGGAGAAGGTGACCGTCGATCATGAGGATTCGCTTCGAAGTATCGATCCTGGGCAATGACTGCTAGACCGTGGATCAAAGTTCGACGCGATCGTTCGGTGGGCCAATTACAACGTCGTGGTCAGCACTACCTTGGAGGCCGAAGTCGAGCAGTGCTGCATCCGCCAAGGAGCGTCTCTCCCGAGTAGATTGTGACATCCCCGCACCCTGCCCGAAGGTACCCGCACGCTCCGCGGTCCGTAGGGAGGCGATGTGGGCACGGCACCCTGGACCGCTACCGGACCCACGATGGGCCTGCGGTACCATGATTACTATGATTGGACAGGCAGGTGGCATCGTTGTGCGCCCCCGGAGGCGACGCCATGCCCGCTAACGCCGACGATTCACAGGGCACGCCTGTCCGTAATGCTTCTCACGAAGACCGAGTCCCTCGTCGGCGTACCAAGGGTCGGCGATCCCACAAGGCCGCAGTCGAGATCGCCCAGCTCATCGTCGATGACATTACCGATGACCGACTAGCGCCGGGGACACGGTTGCAAAGTGAACGAGACATGGTCGCCCGTTTCGAGGTCGGTCGCGGAACGCTCCGTGAGTCGCTGCGATTCTTGGAGATGAGCGGCGTTCTGACAATGAAGGCTGGTCCCCAAGGCGGCCCTTTCGTCGCGGATCCTGATGCCCACGATCTCGCCGGCTCACTGGGCCTGTTCTTGCAGCTTCGAGCCGTCCCCTTCAGCCAGATTATCGCAGCCCGCGAGATTCTCGAACCCGAGTTGGCAGGGCGAGCCGCCGTAGGTGCGACAGAGGAAATCCGAGATCTCATCGCGGACTCAATAGCTGGGATGGAAGCCTTCCTCGACAACGACGAGAACTTTCGCGCGGAGAACGACCGCTTCCACGCTGCGGTGGCTACCGCGGCAGGAAATGATCTCTTCACCCTCCTCATCGTGTCCCTTCACCAGATCACTGATGGCATGCCATTGGGTGTCAGCTACTCGATCGAGAATCGCGCCGCCGTCCTCAAGGCACACATCACTATCGCGGACGCGATCCGTGCTGGCGATCCCGAAGGTGCCCGGTGGGCGATGCGCCGGCACATGCGCGAGTTTCATGAGTTCGTTAAGCGGCGGTACCCGGAGGCCTACGAGCGCCCAGTGAAGTGGCGTGATGTTGCGCAGTAGAACGATGGGATCTCGCTGACGCAACACGAACTGGCGTGATCCGGTTGTGCACCTGCGATTCTCGGCGTTGCGAATGACGCGAGCTCCTCGTTACGGTTACGGCAGCCAGGTCGACGTCCTTGAGGGAGGCAGATCTGCCACCGCTCGAGTCCAATTGACGCCTTGACCTGTTTCCCCGCGAGGGAGGCGATGCGACGGCCGTCTGCGGTCGGCCACGGGCAGCACGTTGACCCCCTTCTCCCCTAACGATCTCAGCGGTATCGCCCGGCTCGTTTCACCTCCGCGCGGCGGTGGCCGCGCTGCGTCTCGTCGCGAGGAAGAGGGTGAGAACGAAACCGAGGACGAGCAGCGGGACGGTCAGGAGGAAGGTGCTAGCCACGGTATCCGAGAATGCCTCCAAGACCGGGATTTTCACCGCCGACGGCAGCGAAGCGATGGTGTCGGTCTTGGTGGGATCGAACTCGGCGGGCAGGGCCGAATGGTTCAGCGCAGTGGTCAGTCGCGGGGTGAAGACGTGGTTGAACACGGCCCCGAATGCGGCGACACCAAAAGCTGCTCCCATCGAGCGGGAGTATGTGACCATGGCGCTGGCCGCGCCCAGGTCGGCGGGGTCGACGGCGTTTTGCACGGCGGCCATTATGACCATTGGCACCATGCCGATGCCGATGCCGACGACAGCGAAGTAGAGGCCCAGTACCCAGGCGCTGGTGTGGGCGCTGAGGGTGGCCAGTAGAAGTAGTCCGACGATGTTCAGTGCCATGCCCGCAACGAGACAGAGCTGCCATTTACCGGTACGCCCGCTCCAGCGGCCGGCGAGTGCTTGGCTGATGACGAGCCCGAGGACAAGCGGGAGCATGTGCAGGCCCGAGAGTGTTGCGGAAACGCCATGCACTACCTGCAGGTAGGTGGGCAGGTAGACGAGCACACAGAACATCGCGAAGTTGGCGATGAAACCGACGAGGGAGGCTATGGATACCGTTGGGGTCCTGAGCATGGGCAGCGGCAATACCGGTTCGGGTGCCCGGCGCTCGGCCGGGAGGAGGACGAGAAGCAAGACTACGGCTGCCGCAGCAAGGGCGACGGTGCGGATGGAGCTCCAGCCCCAGTCGTCACCGAAGGAGACGATCAGCACAAGGCAGACCGACAGGGCGGCGAGAATCGTGGCTCCGAGGTAGTCGATGGGACCGGTCCGGTGCTTGGCGCCTGCGGGTAGGTTCCGCGACGCGAGTAGCAAACCGACCAGGCCGATGGGGAGGTTGATCAAAAAGGCCCAGCGCCAGGAGAGTTGGTCGGTGAATACGCCTCCCAGCACAGGGCCGAGAATGCTGGCTACGCCGTAGACGCCACCGAACATGCCTTGGTACCGGCTCCGGTCCTCCGGACCGGCTACATCGCCCACCAGCGCGAATGTGAGGACCAGCATCCCGCCGCCGCCCAAGCCCTGTAAGGAGCGTGCCGCGACGAGCTGGCTCATGTCCTGGGCAAGTCCGCACAATCCGGAGGCGACGAGGAACATGGCCATGGCACCCAGATATAGGCGCTTGCGGCCGAACATGTCGCCGAGCTTTCCCCACAGGGGCGTCGATGCTGTTGTCGCGAGGAGGTAGGAGGCGCTGACCCAGGCGATGTACTCGAACCCGCCCACGTCGGAGGCGATCGCGGGCAGCGCGGTTGAGACGATCGTTTGGTCGAGGGCTGCGAGCAGCACTGCCATGATGAGTGCGCTCATGGCGAGACCCACCGATGGCGCTGTTCCGGCAGCGTGTTTGGCAGAGTTCTGTGCGGGTGCCGTGGTTGAGGGAGAGGGCATGGTTACCTCGGATCTGCGATGAAGGCCCCAGGGCGGCTGACTGACCGAGTTCGGTCTCAGAGGGCGCAGGCGTCCCGGAACGTTTCTAACTAACTGGTTGTTTGTCACACTAGCAGTATTGTCAACCAACTGGTTAGTTACCGGTGTGGAGTTTCGCACACCACCCGTCACGTTCACCGACCGGTACTAGGAGCCTCGGCCCGGTGCCGGAGTGGAGTCAAATGTGGACCTCGCGGTTAGCCGGAGGAGCCGGGATCCTGGTGGGGTGCCGGTGCGGGCTGTGCGGAGCTGGCAAGGATGTCATCAAGGAAGGCGGGCGGCACCGATTCCCAGTTGCTTTGCCAGTGACCGTGTTCCATGTCTTGTCTCAGCTCACGGACGAGTGGGAGGATGTGCGGTCCTCCGTCGAGCAGGTACCGCCTCATGCCAATTCCGGCACATTGCGCCATGACCGCTGTCAGGAGGTGTTTGGCTTGCCCGGTGCGTCCGGCAGCGGCGCAGGCCTCCACGAGAAGGCGCTGCGCGTCGAGTGTGGCCCGGGGACGGTCTCGACCCTCGAGCGCGTGCACCCATTGGCTGGCCCAACTGCATGCCAGTGCGAGCGTCCGAGGAGTCGCGATCGGCTCGAGGAGGAGGAGATGAATGGCGGTTGCTTCCTCGAGTTGGACGGTGGTTTCGTCGAGGCTGTCGACGGGAGTTCGGCGAGGGGAATAGGGCGTGGCCACGATGCCCTCGAGTTGTTCTCCGGCGTTCGGATAGAGGAGGGTTCGTTCGTAGTCCATCCGTGCCCGCAGTCGTGGGAGACCTCGGGTGCTCGCGATGCGTGTGCCTTCGTCGAGGTACTGTTTCGCGCCTTCGCTGTCATTGCGCAAGGCCTTGATCCGTGCGCCGGTGGCATAGCGCGCCAGCATGAACTCCACGACCCCACCTTGGTCGCGGAGTTCGGTGTTCTCGTGAAGCAGCTGTTCGGCTTCGGTGTCGTGACCTTTTTCGTAGAGCAGTTCGGCGAGGAGCGCGCTGGCAAGGCGGGCGGCACGGGATTGGCTCCCGCCCAGAGTGACCCCCAGTCGAAGCGCTTCGCGGAAGTCGGCCTCCGCTTCGGTGAGGGCGAGTTTTTGACGGTGCGCGAGGCCGGCGAAGCAGTGCCCGAACATCACGCTGAAGGGACCCGTGGTGCGGTCGTGGTATGGGCCCGCCCAGGCTTGCCGCGCGATCGCGGTGTCGAATCGGAACTGATGTATGTCGACGAAGGTCGCGATGTCGGCGGCGGCGGAGACGACCCATGGGGGCAGCCTTCCCGGATCGGTCAAGCATCGGGACATCAGGTCGCCGACGCCGTCTATGTGGTCCGATTCGATCGCGATGTGCCCCTGAACGACGTCGGCTTCGGCGCGCAGATCGACTGTGTCGTGGTCGGTGCCCTGGTTGGTCTCGAGCAACCGGTAGACGCGGGCGAGTGCTGCGTGTGCACGTTGGTGCTGGACCATGATGCACTCGGCCCAGGCGGTGGTCAGTTGCAGTCGAGGACTGTGCTCGACCAACCGCGGGGGCAGTTTGGCGATCAATGCGAGGAAGCTCGCCATCTGGGCGTGTTCGAGCAGGGACATGCCGTCGCGTTCGAGTAGTTGGACGGCCGTGGTTTGGCTTCCGGCCGCCAATGCATGATCAACCGCCTCACTGAGTAGCCCGCGGGCTCCGAACCATTCGGCGGCGATTTCATGCAGGGTGACGACTCGATCGGGTTGATCTCGTTCGAGCCTTTTCCGGAGAAATTCCGCGAACATGTGGTGGTATCGGAACCACTGTCCTTCATCGTCGAGCCTGTGCAGGAAGAGGTCCCGCTCCTCGATGTCTTCGAGGATCGCTTGGCCCCGGTGGGATCGGGTCAGGACGGACGCCAGCGAGCCACTGATCCGCTCGGTGACCGAGGTCGCCATCAGGTGGTCGAGCGTCTGCGGTTCGAGAGTGTCGAGCACGTTGTCTGCGAGGAACTCTCCGATGGAGTGATGCCGGCCGGAAAGGTGTCCGATCAGCTGGCCCGGATCGGTGCTCTTTCGCAGCGAGAGCGAGGCCAATTGGAGTGCGGCCGCCCACCCTTCGGTGTTCATCGATAGTTCGGTGATCGCCGTATCAGGGAGCTGCAATCCGGATTCGGAGAGAAAGGCTCTCGACTCGTCGGGGTTGAAACGCAATTGGCTGGCATCTATCTCGGTCAATTCATCCAGCACACGCATGCGGCTGAGTGGAACCCCGATCTGGGTTCGGGTGGTCACGATGATCTGCAGGTGGTGGCAACCGTTGTCGATCAGGAAGGCCAGGGCCGCGACGGTGTCTGGGTTCGTGACCCTGTGCCAATCGTCGATGACCAGGGCGATGTGCCCACCGGTCAGGTGAATCTCGTTGATCAAGGAAGTGAGAATATAATGTTCTGCCTGGTCTCCGTGTTCCTCCAGAGTCAAACCCATCTCGCGGGCGAGAGCCGGCCGCACTCGCCGTATCGCCTCGATGAGATGGGAGAGGAACCACACCACGTTGTTGTCATCCCGGTTGACGGTCAACCATGCGACAGCCACGCCGTCGTCGGCCAGATTTTCGCTCCATTGTGAGGCGAGGGTGCTCTTGCCGAATCCCGTGGGTGCATGAATGACGGTCAGTCGTCGCGGTTGGCCGGCGCGCAGGGTGTCGATGAGTCGGGTGCGTGAGACCAACTCGTGGGGCGTACTGGGCGGGCGGAACCGGGTTGCCGGGGTTGGTGGAGTCAGGTGGGTGAAAGCGGCCCGCGCTTCCCGGTCGCCGGGTCCGGCGGGTAGTTCGTCGGGTGTGAGGAAATGAGTCGGCAGAGCCATTTCGTCGACGGGGAGGTGGTGTCGGTCCTGGATTTCCCGCAACTCGTTTCCGAAGGTCGACGCACTCGGGGGGCGCTGATCAGGGTCACCGGCCATCGCGCGTTCGATGGCACTGCTCACGTCGTCCGGTATTCCTCCCCCGCGCAGATCCGGGACGGGCTGAGTGGTGATTCGCAGGAATTGTGCGACGAGTTGTTCGCCGCTACGCCGTTCGAAAGCGGCGTGGCCGGTGATGGCGCAGAAAAGGCTCGCGCCGAGGCTGTACAGATCTGAGACCGGAGACGGTGATTGTCCGTGCAGCACCTCGGGGGCGGTGAAGGCTGGCGACCCGGTGATGGTGCCGGCCGCGGTCTGGAATCCACCGCTGATCCGCGCGATGCCGAAATCGGTGAGCTGCGGCTCGTTGTAGTCGGTGAGCAGAACATTTCCGGGTTTGACGTCACGGTGCAGCACGCCGAGGCGGTGTGCCGTTTCGAGCGCCCCGGCGAGCTTGACGCCGAGGCGCAGCGTCTGCGCCCATCCGAGGGGGCCGCCGCGCCGAATTCGTGTGTCCAAGGAGCCGAGCGCCCGGTACTGCATGACCAAGTAGGGGCGATCACTCGCTGTCGTCCCGACCTCGTGGATATCGACGATGTGCGGGTGACCGGATAGTTGGCCCATGGCGAGTTGTTCACGGACGAACCGCTCGCGATCCGCAACGCAGAAGTCGGCGGTCAGAACCTTGACTGCGACGGTGCGGTGGAGCGCCGGCTGCTGGCAGCGGTACACGATGCCAAATCCCCCGCGCCCGATTTCCGTGGCATCCGCGAGCCCGACCGCAGCAAGTTCGGCGACGATTCCAGGGATCGGGTCACGCTGCGTCGTCGCGAGTGGTTCTGAGCCAGCCATCGTTGTCCTCGGCGCGAACCTGAATCGTGCCCGTCTGTGTAGCCATGTCGTCACCTCTTGCCAGTTTTTTCAGCATAGTTCCGAACAGCTCCCCGAAGGGTGGAGCCGACACCCGCACCTCGCGTCCGGTGGTCCGGGTCGCGATGCCCGTTCTGGGTGGACTTGATATTCCGCCGACCAACGCGAGTGACGCTGGTGCAGGCTCCCCCGTTCGGGTGCGACCCGTCGAACACCACCTCGCCGAACGCCGGACGGGCACTTCAGCTGCGGTCGTCCCGCGGCTGCCACCGAGGCCGGTATCGAAGTTGCGGCACAAATCGCGCAGGCCGGGGGTGATTGGGCGCTATTCTCCACGGCCTCGCGCGTAGGAGATCTCACTTCGGTGTCACTGCGGAGTCGTCTACGGCGACACTCACCGGGCCGCTCCCGGCCACATTAAAGTCAGCGACCTGGCATGCGCGAGTTCGTTGCGGCCGTGACACAGCTGCTCCCTCGGCGGCCAATAGCCGGGGTTGCTTCCCCGAGGCCGGCCCTCTGCCCGGAGCGTGCGCGCCTACATGCTCGACCGTTGATTGGTCGGTGTCCCTAGAAGGCACCCTTGATCAGGCCACCGTCGACGCGGATCGTGGCGCCGCTGACGTACTCGGCGTAGTCGCTGCAGAGGTAGGCAACCGCACCGGCGATCTCGTCGGGGTAACCGAAACGACCCCGATCGTTGGGGATGAGTGAGTTGACCGCGTTGGGTTCGATTTCTTCCCATGTCTGCCCCCAGCCGCGAGCAGGTCCGATGCTGGTCACTAATTCCTTGGTTGCCTCGACCAGGATCGCACCGGGGGAGACGATGTTGGATGTGACCCGGGTGTCCTTGAGTTCACGTGCGAGTGAGACTGCCAGGTTGTGCCGGGCTGCGAGCGTCGCGTTGTACTGCGGGTGCGTGTTCATCGGCTGCAGGGCGAGACCACCGCCGATCGTGATGACGCGTCCCCAGTTCTGTTCACGCATCTGCGGCACGAGACGCTGGATCATCCGCACACCGGAGATGACGTTGGTGTTGTAGGTGAACGCCCATTCGTCCGGTGTTGCATCCGTCCACGACAGGTGCCGGTAGAAGCCCGCGTTGTTGACCAGGATGTCGACCGGACCGTCGGCGAGAGCCGCCCGTGCGACGTCGTCCGCACCGGCGTCGGTGGCGAGATCACCGAGCGCTACCGCCGCAGTGCCGCCGGTGTCACGAATTGCGTCGACGACCTTGTTGGTGCGAGCCTCGTCACGACCGTGAACGATGACGGTGGCGCCCTCTGCTGCCAGAAGCTTGGCGGTCGCCTCTCCTAAGCCGGCGCTCGAGCCGGTCACCAGGGCGCGCTTTCCGGTGAGATTCAGTTCCATGATTTCCTCCTGTTGGGTGGGTCGTAATCGGCGCGCCGACCGGGGAGGTGGCGCGTGGGGTTAGTCCTCGAAGTGTCGGTGCTCGGCGATGACGGATCCATCACCGGTGATCGGTGCGAATGAAGCGGAGGTGCAAGGTGACGGCTACAGACCAGCGGGGAAGTCTGCTGCCCGGCTCGTCGTTGCCCACTTGTCGGCCTCTGCGGCGCGCTCGACGGACGACTTGTGTGCCATCTCGACGGCGCCGGCTCCGAGCAGCAGCCTTCTCGGGGGATCGTCGGATTCGACGACATCGATGATCACGTTCGCTGCTCGTGCTGGATCGCCGGGTTGGGTTCCATCGTTCTCACGCCGGTACCGGTTGACCGCACCCACTGTGTGCTCGTAATCGGCTCCGACAGAGGGCAACTGCATGGACGAGCCCTGCCAGTCGGTACGAAACGCACCTGGTTCGACGATCAGAACCTTGACACCGAATGGCTGCACTTCGTTGGCCAGTACCTCGGAGAATCCTTCCACGGCAAACTTCGCAGACTGGTACGCGCCCAGACCGGGAGTGCCACCAACACGTCCGCCAACGGACGAGAACTGCACGAAGACACCGCCACGCTGCTGCCGTAGGACCGGAAGTGCGGCGCGGGTGACGTTGACCAGACCGAAGAAGTTGGTTTCGATCTGGTTCCGAAAATCCGTGTCACTCATCTCTTCGATGGGCGCGCTGTTGGCGTATCCCGCGTTGTTGACCACCACGTCGAGCGCGCCGAACTCGGTGACAGCGAACTGGACGGCAGAGCGTGCCGCGGTGGCATCGGTGACGTCGAGCTGGAAGACACGTCCACGGTCGTTGTCACCCACAAAGGACAAATCCGCCGGGCGGCGCGCTGTTGCGACGAGGTTGTCTCCTCGGGCGAGGACAGCCTTCGCGAGGTCGCGCCCGAATCCGCGTGAAGTTCCGGTGATGAGCCAAGTCTTCGCCATGGCCTTCTCCTCCATCCCAATTAATAACTGACTAGTTGGTTACGTACTCCATCACACACCCGCTCATCGACTCTGTCAACTAACCGTTTAGTTGTAAGAGTGCGCTGCGCCCAATACGCGAGTCGGCTGTTGGCAACTCGCACGCACTCGCCCGGCTGAGCCCGCCGGCCTTCTCCCGGCCAGCCGTCGCCCCTTCGGCGGAAGCCTGGTCTTCGCGAAAACCGGCGCGTCTGCCGGGTGACAGAAACGAGAGGTGGGTACGGTCCGATGTCCGGGACGCGAGTGTTCGACCGGACATCGGACCGGGATCATGGCTCGCCCGCCGCAGGAATGCCGACAAGGTCGACGTGCGACGACGGCAAGCGATTGAGGCGAAGCACACTCGCTGCGCCGGTCGACACCCCGAGTGCTGATATTCGGGCGCGGGCGCTGCGTCGTTCCGGGCAACGCACACTACGCGCCCGCCCCACTCGACGAGTCAGAACGCCGATCGGATCGTGCCCCCGTCGACTCGGATGGTGGCACCGCTGATGTATTCGGCGAAGTCACTGCAGAGGTAGGCGACCGCCGCGGCAATCTCGTCGGGGCGCCCGAAGCGGCCGAGGTCGTTCGGCACCCATTCGTTTGCCGCGGCGCGTTCGATCTCGTCCCACGATCCGCTCCATCCGTGTGCGGGGGCAATGCTGGTGACGAGTTCCTGCACCGTGTCCACGAGGATGGCTCCGGGTGCCACTGTGTTCGAGGTGACTCCAGTGCCTTTGAGGTCGCGCGCCAGAGATACGGCCATGTTGTGCCGGGCCGCAAGTGTGGCGTTGTAGTGGGGTTGCACGGCCATCGGCTGGAGGGCCAGACCGCCGCCGATCTGGACGACCCTGCCCCATCTTCGTTCGCGCATTCCAGGAACGAGCCTCTGGATCATGCGGACCCCCGATAGCACGTTGACGTTGTAGGTCTGCGCCCAGATCGCCGGGGTGGCGTCCGCCCAGCCGACCTGGTCATAGGCCCCGGCATTGTTGACGAGGATGTCGATCGGTCCGCCGGCGAGTGCGGCGGCAGCGACCGCGTCGGCTCCGTCGTCGGTGGCAAGATCTCCGACCGCGACACTCGCCTCGCCGTCGGCCGAGCGAATTTCTTCCGCAACCGCATGCGCACGAGATTCGTTGCGGCCGTGGATCACGACGTTAGCGCCTTCGGCGGCGAGCAGTTTCGCGGTAGCCTCCCCCAGACCCGTACTTGATCCGGTCACCAAAGCGCGTTTACCGGTGAGATTCAGTTCCATTTTCGGTGGTCTTTCTTGAGGCAGCGCCTGAACGACTCGATATCTACAACTGTATACTTACCTGAGCGGAATGTCTACATTCGTATACTTCAGCGGTAGACTGTCCACATGAGCCATGACGGGGCAGGCCTCGCCCAAAGCAGCACCCCACCCAAGCGAGTACGCAACGCCGCCGCTACCCGGGAGGCGATATTGCACTCGGCGGTGATCGCTTTCACGCGGCACGGATACGACGGCGTGGGTGTGCGCGAGATTGCACAGTCGGCCGGGGTCACTGCCATGTTGGTCAACCGCTATTTCGGCTCGAAGGAACAGCTCTTCACCGAAGCAGTCGATACCGCTTTCGCCCCGCGAACGGTGTTGTCGGACAACCCAGCAACACTTGCCGGCGATGTGGCCGCCCGTCTGGTCGATCGCACGGCACCAGAATCAGAGCATCTGGATCCATTCCTGCTGATGCTGCGATCGGCCTCGAACCCACGGGCGGCGGAAATCGTGCGAGCGGGGGTCGAGAGACATGCCGGACGGTACTTGAGCGAGTTACTTGGAGGTCCGGATGCGGACGAGCGTGCAATGCTGGCGCATTCGGTCATTGCCGGCTTCTGGCTCATGCGGAAGATGTTGGGCAGCACGGCACTCGTTCTCGCCGATCCGGTGGAGCTCACCCACCGGCTCGAAGCGCTACTGGTGGTCGCCCTCTCCCCTTCCGTGGAGAACTGATCAGTCAGTCCATGAACCAACGGCGATGCCCGCTCGAGATTCGCCGACCAGGCCGTCGCACACCTTCAGCGATCAGCCTCACGGCCTGCTTCGAACCTCCTCCCGAAGCGGACTCCGACTGAGAATCTGAAGCCTGCGATTTTATGGGCTGTGGATGCTGGAGCATCTACGCGCTGATCCCGCTGCCCCCTCCCCCATTCGGGTTCGGAGAACCCCATTCGGGTTCGGAGCTCAATCTTGTTGTTCAGCAGATAATTCAGCAGAGTCGAATCCGTTCAAGGCGGATCCACAGGGGGCTGCTGTGACAAATCTGTCTCGTAAATTTGCTCAGGTTAACTGTATAGTTTTGCTTATGAAATCTGGTTCGGGTCGCTCGTCAGCGGCCGTTGATCTCGATCTAGCCATCCAGCGACTACGCGGCCGCATTCGGTCCGAGTCCGGGCTCGACAACTCTCCGTGGAGTCGGAGCCAGCTGTCCGCCCTGGACCGGATTGTGCACGGACCGCCGAGCACCGCCAGTGATCTCGCCGCGGCCGAGTCCATGCGTCCGCAATCGATGGCCGCGGTACTGGGCCCGATGGAGCAGGAGGGACTCCTGGTCCGGCACCGGGACCCCCAGGACGGCCGCCGAATGCTGATCGCAGCTACCGAAACGGGCCGAGAGGTGCTGCAGTCAGTGCTCGAACTGCGCAATGCGTGGTTGACCGCCGCCGTGGATCATGTGTTACGCCCGGAAGAGTACGACGTACTGCCGGTGCTGGTCGACGTCCTCAATCGGCTCGCCGACTGTGAGGTCCCACCGGTCGCTCGCCGCGCCGGCCGCTCCAGGGTGGCTGCACTGTGAGCCCGGCAGTGCACACCGAGCAGCCCAAACCCGTGCAGACGGAGACCCCGAGTTGGCGCTTGATCACTCCGTTGCTGTTGGGCTCGGCGTTGAATCCGATCAACAGTTCGGTCATCGCGACCACACTCGTGGCGGTGGGACGCGCTTTCGGCGTCGGGTCGGCTGCTACGGCGAGTTTGGTTGCGGCGCTCTATCTTGCGAGCGCAATCGGCCAACCCGCCATGGGCAAACTCGCCGAAGTGTTCGGACCGCGACGGGTGTTTCTCGGTGGGCTCGTGCTTGTCGCGCTGGGCGGGTTGCTCGGTACGGTCGCGGTGAACATGCCGATGCTCGTTGCCGCCCGTGTGGTGCTCGGAGTCGGCACCTCCGCCGGGTACCCCACCGCGATGATGATCATCCGGGCGTGGTCGCTGGAACGTCCGGCCGGCCGGACAGGAGGTGCTCTCGGCGCCCTGGCTATCGCAGGTCAGGTGACCGCGGCGGTGGGACTGCCGCTGGGAGGGCTTCTCATTGCCATCGGCGGTTGGCGGGTGACGTACGTGATGAACCTGCCGTTGGCGGTCATCGGGTTGATCTTGACCCTTGTGTGGGTGCCGCGGGATCCGAGAACGGAGAGGGCGCGATGGTCGTCGGTCGTTCGGGATCTCGATCTGGGTGGGTTGATCCTGTTCGCCGGAACGATCGCCAGCTTGCTGTACGTCCTCGGCAACCTCGAGCACCCGAACTGGGTTGCCGTCGGCCTGTGTGGTGTGTTGCTCATCTGCTTCGTCGTGTGGGAAATGTGGGTCGGCAAACCGTTCATCGACGTCCGGTTGATCGTGCGTAATCGCGCCCTGAGCGGTACATACGTCCGGGTGGCGGTGACGTTTTTGCTGAACTACACGATCCTGTTCGGACTGACCCAGTGGCTTGTGGAAAGCCGGGCGCTGTCGGCGGGACAGACCGGACTTGTGATGCTGCCGATGTCGGTGATCGCGATCGTGATCTCGATGCCATTCGCACGGCGGAACATGATCAGGTCGTCACTGGTCGTGACTGCGGCCGCGGCGATAGTGGGTACGACGAGTCTGCTGGCCTTCACGACGAATACACCGATGTGGGTACTGGTCGTCGTTCCCACGATCTTCGGCATCATGTCTGGACTGGGCATGATCGGCAATCAGGCCGCCTTGTACCGTCAGGCTCCGGCCGAAAACGTCGGGGTTGCCGCCGGTCTGATGCGCACGTTCATGTACCTCGGTGCGATCTTGTCGTCCGGTTTGATCAGTGCCTCGTTCGGTGACAACGCCACGGACGCTGGTTTGCATTCGATTGTCGTCGCCCTTATCGCGCTCGCGCTCGTGCTTGCGGTGCTCACCGCGACGGGCCTACGTCGCCTGGGCAGCTCGCCCCTTCCGAGTGAGTAGACCAAATCTGATGGGCGGTACCGCGTTTGCGGTACCGCCCATCGATGTTTCAGGCGATCACTGAATGTGCGGAGCCTTCGAGCCTGCGGACAGGACGCTCCGGGGCAGCAAATCCACGAGGTCGTCATACGGCCAAGGGCCCGTGTTCTCGTCACGGAAGATCGTCCGTGACTCGACCGGATGGGTGTACAGACCCACCTTGCCGCCACCGGTGCGGAAGACGCAGCCGGTTACTTCGGACGCAGCCTCGGAGGCTAGGTAGAGGACGATGGGAGTGGTCAGTTCCGGATCAGTACGGGCCTCTTTCGCTTTGGCTCGCTTGGCGCTCATCACTCCCTGCTGGATGAGGGCGGCGTCACGATCGCTCGCATCCTGTGTCATACGAGTGGCCGCAAACGGCGCGATGGCATTGACCGTGATCTTGTCGTGCTGAAGTTCCCAGGCCAGGTCGTAGGTGAGGCTGGTGACTCCGCCCTTGGAGGCTGCGTAGTGTGCGTTCCCCAGCGGGGCCGCCCACTGGTTCGACGTGGTGTTGATGATGCGCCCGTACCCGGCTCGTCGCAGAACGGGAATAGCGTGGCGGCAGATGGCGAACGTGCCCTTGAGGTTGACTGCGATGGTCGCGTCGAAGTCTTCTTCGGTGATGTCTTCGATCATCTGTTGCCGAACGATGCCGGCGTTGTTCACCACGATGTCGAGCCTGCCGAACTGATCGACCGCGGTGTCGACCACCCGGCCCGCTCCGGCCCAGTCGGCGACCGATTCGTAACTGGCCACCGCCTCGCCACCGGCGCTGCGGATGGCGTCGACCACTTCGTCGGCGGGGCCGTGCGCGGACCCGACACCGTCGCTGTCGACGCCGACGTCATTGACGACTACCTTGGCACCCGCCGCTGCCAGAGCCAATGCTTCACTTCGCCCGACGCCGCGGCCGGCGCCGGTCACAATTGCCACTCTTCCGACGAGTGGTCCGTCTGTGCTCACAATCTTCCTGCTTTCGTTGTTACGTTGCCGGTACTCCGGCTGGATGGTCGATAAACTCGGCGGCGAACCAAGACATCGCGTCTTCGAGCGCTTCGAGGCTCGGGCTGGGGAGATCGATCAGGAACTCGGTGGCGCCGGCCTCGCGCCATCCCGCCATTTGCTCGATGCACTTCTCAGTAGCTTCACGACCGTGTTCGATGCTGGGGGCCGGCGGTTGCCCTCGAGGCGCGCGGCCTCCGAGGGGAGCCAATGGAACGATGATTCGGAATCCCGGCGGCAGTTGCGCTTCGTGGGCATCGGCTAGCCGCGCCACCATTGCGGTGACCTGGTCGGGTGTGAGGGCCCACGGTGTCCAGGCATCGCCGAACCGCACCGCACGGCGCAGACCGACGAGGCGATCGCCGCCGATCCACACTGGCGGACGTGGTTTCTGCGCGGGTCTCGGTAGACAGACCAGGTCATCCATGTCGACGAATTGACTGTGTTGGGAGGTGGGTTCGCCATCCCACAACGCGAGGACTGCCCTGAGGTAATCGTCGGCAATGCTGCCACGATGCCCGAATGGAACGCGAGCGGCGTGGGATTCGTACTCACGCCGACCTACTCCGAAGCCCGCGATGATCCTGCCGTGGGAGAGGACGTCGAGTGTCGCGAAGGCCTTGGCGGTGATCAGTGGGCTGCGCAGTGGAATCTGATAGACGTGTGTGGCGAATCGGATACGGCTGGTCAGCGCGGCGAGGTAGCCGATGGTGCCGATCGGATCGAAGAAGCGTGGGCTCCCGTAGAGGGCCGATTCCGTGGCGGCGACGGCGGCATGATCCCCGACTGTCACATAGTTGTAGCCGAGCGATTCGGCCCCTGTCACTATTCTGGCAAGGTCTTGCGGTTCCGCCGTGTCCTCCCAAGACTGGAGGTTGATCGGCTGGACGATCGGTGTGAAAAAGCCGAACCTCGGGGTCAGGTCTTCGCCTGATCGGGAAGGGTCTGACGGGACGTCTTGGTTGGATGGTGATCGCCCGATGGCGCCATCGGGCGCTCCGTGGCCGGCGGGCTCGGTGCTGGGGTTGGACATCACGAGAGGATCGGCACCACGGCCGCGAGGTGGGCGGGCTGCTGGCCGCCCGACGGAGTCCGCGGGAAGACCGGTGCCGGGTTTTCGCCGACATGGCGATCGTTCATCGTGTTACGTCCATTCCTCGATCGCGAGTGTTGCGGGTCAGTATTCGGCATCCAAATGGCCGGGATACCCACGGAGCGCGCAAACGCCCCGGCCTCGTCGGCGGCCATGATCGTGGTCGGATCCTGCACAGAGACGAGCTCGCTGTAAACCGCGGCGGCGGTCAGCCCCGCCGCGTCCACGAGTGCGAGCGCCTGACAAGCGACCGCCGACTCACCGCCACCGTCCCGCGGTCCCGCTACCACCGGCAGGAGGTGCCCCGGTCGCGTGAAATCATCGGGCTGCGCGTTCGGGTCCGCGATCAGACGTGCGGTGCAGGCTCGGTCGTGCGCCGAAATACCGGTGCCTACAGCATATCTCGCGTCGACGGACACTGTGAAACCACCCTGACCTGACTGGCGGAAGCTGTTGTGCATGGGCGGCAGGTTCAGTCGGTCCGCAACGTCCGGTGAAATCGCGACTCGCAGATACCCGGTGCCGTGCCGAACAGCGAACGCCATCAGGTCGGTGGTGGCGTACGCCGCCCCGAACACCATCAATCCCTCGTTTCGGCGAGAATCGAGAGCGACGACCGCTCCACCGCAGGCCAGCCAAGTCGCCGGATCGTCGATAGGGCGCTGGCCAGCAACCCGGAGCCGGGTCATCGGCCCAACGTTCCGCTGACCGTGGCATGCGTGCCGAAGGTACGTCGGTGGTAGGTCAGGGGGGCGCCCTCCCCCAGCCCGACTGCATGGACCAGTCCGGTGACGATGAGATGGTCACCCCCATCGAGAAGATCGGCCGTAGTGCACCGAAAGAAGGTGCTCGACGCTAGCCGCGGAACACCGTCGTGCCAGTGCCAGTCGGTGGAGGTGAAGTCTCCCTTGCCCTTCCTGGCGAACTTCTTTCCGGCATCCTCGGCATCGGTCAACAGGATGTTCACGCCGAACGCGCCGAGCTCCCGCACCGCTGCGAGGAGGCCGGATGCCCGGTCGAGGGCGATCAGGATCATCGGCGGGGCCATGGACAAGGAGCAGAAGGCGCTGACGGTGGTCCCGTACGGTTCACCTGCGGAGTCACGGGTGGTGACCACCGCAACGGGGGTGCAGATGTTTCCCATCGCTTCCCGGAAGAGGTTTTCGTCGATCGGCTTCTCGACGGCAGTAGTGCTCATCTCGATCTCCCTATCGCCATTCATACAGCACGTTATCCGCGCAGACCGGCCTCGACGAGGAGCGGATAGGTCTCGTTTCGGAATCGCGTCATGTCTTCGATGTATCGCGGGAAGGACATCAATACACCATCCAATCTGCAGTCGGTCAGCTTGCCGAGAGTGTCCACGACCTGTTCGCTGGTACCGATAATCGGGAATCCGGCCCAGCCTCCGATGAACTGGCGCTTGATCTTCTCGAGAGCCTGCGGTGGGATGGATTGTGAATTCAAACCCAATGTTGACACCAGGTTCTCGGCCGCTTCCCAATCACCCTTCACATCGACGTAGTAGTCGTGAAATGCGTGGGCAGCCTTCTCGGTTTCGTCTTGGACCACGTATGAGTTGGTCCACACCATGATCTCGCGGCCGTACTCTTCACGTGCCAGCCGCTTGAACGCGGCGACCTCTTCTGCCATTTCCTCCATGTCATATTTGGGTGCGATGAACACGACATCGCAATACTTGGCGCCAAAGTGACGTCCCGCAGCCGAACCACCGGCGTTCATGACCACCGGGTGCGGCTTCTGGATGGGATGAGGGGCGATCGATGCATCGACCACACGGAAGTACTTGCCGTCGAAATTGACCGGGTCCTCGCTGGTCCACAGGGCTTTGACGATCTGGAACCACTCGGCAGCCAGGTCGTATCGCCTGTCGTGCTCGAGCAGCGGGGCGCCGAACATCTCGATCTCGGGCGTGTTCCACCCGGTGACGATATTTAGCGCGAAACGCCCATTGGTGATGTGATCGATCGTGGCCGCCTGCTTCGCCGCCATCACCGGATGGATGGTGGAGACGTGAGAAGTGGCGAAGACACCGGTGCGTTCGGTAACGGTACCTACACCCGCAGCCCAGGTGAAGCATTCGAAACCGGCCCCGTTGAAGTTGGACGGACCACCGAATCCGCGCCACCTTCCGACCGGCACGACCGCCTCGAAATTCATGCCATCGGCCAGCTTCGCAAGTTCGATGGTATTGGGCCATTCGGCTTGCAGTACCCCGTCGATGGTCGAGATGGCGCAGCCGCCCTGGAGGTTCGTCGAGAACGTGCCCAGCCGCAGCTTGCGGTCGCTGTAGACGGGGTTGCCGGCTTCCCGGAGGGAGTCCGCACGGGTTGTGGTCATGATTTCGTCTTTCGTCGGCGACCGTTGCGGGTCGAGAGATGGTGAGGTGAAACGCGTCCGGCGGCACGGCCTGGATGCTTCGAGATGCTGACGAAATGTCTCGGCCGAGACGTGGTGGGCCGAGGTGGTCGTCTGCAGCGAACGCTACGGGCACACACTCACTGTGTCAATCGTCACATTCCACTACTTTGTTGCGACACAACGTTTTACAGAGCCGTTCATAGGTCGAGGACGAGTTCGTCTGATGCGCAGCTGCCGACGCAGATGATCATCGCCTCGCCCGCAGCACGCTCCTGCTCGGTCAGCACGGTGTCTCGGTGTACGGGCGCACCACCGCACACCTTGGTGATGCACGTTCCGCAGAATCCCTCCTCGCAGGAGTACGGGACCTCCGGTCGGACAGCCTGAACGGCTTGGAGCAGCGTCGTGCCGTCCTCGACCTCCACGGTGCGATCGCTGCGCGCCAGCCGGACCCGGAAGGGGCGATCGTGCCGGGCCGCGTCGACGTCCTCATCGCTTCCGGAGGCGGGAGCCCCGAACAGCTCGAAGCGAACGGACACGTCCGGCCTAATCTCGGCCGCAAGGGCACGAAGCGCATCGAGCAGGGCCGTCGGCCCGCAGCTGTACACCGCGCCACCGACGCCGACGCCTTCGAGGATCGCCCGCAGGGGAAGAAGTCCCGAATCGACCTCAGGGACCACGTGGACCGCCGAATCCGCCCGAGCACCGAGCGCGGTCAGCTCTCGGGTGAACGCCATGGTCTCCGAGGACCTGCCGCCATAGTGAAGGGACCAGGGCACCTGCCCGCCGGCAACCTCCCGCACCATGCTCAGGATCGGCGTCACGCCGATGCCGCCGGCGATGAAGACGTACGACTCGGCAGGCTCGAGCGGAAAATGATTCCGAGGCCCCCGGATCCACAGCTTCTGCCCCACCATGACCGAGTCGTGGATCTCGGCAGATCCGCCTCGGCCGCTCTCCTCGCGGAGCACCGCGATGGTGTATTGACTGCGATCCGACGGGTCGCCGCACAGCGAGTACTGGCGAATCAGCCCCGACGGTAGCGTGACCTCGATGTGCGCCCCCGGCGCCCATTCCGGCAGATCTGATCCGTCGTCGCGAACCAACTGCAGGGAAATGACTTTCTCGGCTTCCCAACGAACCTGAATCACTCTGGCCAAGTAGAGCTCAGCCGTCGCAGCGCCTGCCATAAGCACCTGGACCTCCTGGTCGAACGTGGTGACGAGCCGCCGTGTGCCGGAGGTAACGAATGGTGTCCTCTGTGGTTGGCATCACGTTGGTCTCATGAATAGCCTAATAATGGGATACGAGGGGGTCAATCGCCAAAGCGACGGATAACCGCCGGTCGACACCGCAGCTTGGCGCGGGGGCGACTCGCGGTACACCAAAGAACCAAATCCAAAGGTCACAGGCTCTATCGCCGTCACACCAGCCGATGCGCGCAGCGGGAGTGGGACAGCCACAGGACGCGACCCACGCGCCCGCCTGAAACCAATTAGCATAATGATAGGACCGTCGTGGAGAATGGAGTGGCCATGATCACCGAAGTGAACGACCACGGACTGGATAGTCCGCCCGAAACAGAGCGGCAGCCACGGAGGCGGCCGACGGCACGGCGCGCGTACAAGGCTGCCCTGTCCATCGCTCAGCACATCGTCGACGACATCACCACCGGCAGGTTGCGCCCGGGTACCCGCCTCGACCGTGAGCGCGAAATGTTGGTTCGCTTCAACGTGGGCCGCGGTACGCTGCGCGAGGCGCTGCGCTTCCTGGAGATGAGTGGCGTGATCATGGTCAAGGCCGGACCACAGGGCGGTCCCATCGTCGCGGAGCCGGATGCCCACGACCTCGCCAGCATGCTCGGGTTGTTCTTCCAGCTTCGGTCCATGCCGTTCAGCGCACTGGTCGACGCACGCGAGCTGCTCGAGCCCGAACTGGCCGGTCGAGCAGCGGAATTCGCAACCGAGGATGTCATACAGGAAATCGTCGATTCGGTGCGGGGCATGGAAGCGTTCCTTGCCGACGAGGAGAATTTCATCGCCGAGAACGACCGCTTCCACGACATCGTCGCCGCTGCGGCCGACAACGAGATGTTCGCGTTGTTGGTCTCGTCGCTGCACGCGATCACCGACGGGATGCCCCTCGGCATCAGCTACCCCATCGAGCGCCGAGAAGCGGTGTTGCGTGCGCACTCGGCCGTGGCCGACGCCATTGGTACACACGACGCGGAGGGTGCCCGCTGGGCCATGCGCCAGCACATCAGAGAGTTCCACAAGTACGTCAGGACCCATTTTCCCGACATCTATCGGCAACCCGTGAGGTGGCGCGACATTGCCAACTGACACCCTACGAACGGGTGCCCGGCGCCCGTTCACGTCACTGCGGGTACGCAACTTCCGGCTGTTCTTCGTGGGCCAACTCGTCTCCGCGACCGGACAGTGGATGCAGACCCTCGCACTGGCCCTGTTCGTCCTCGACGAATCCGGCAGCGGTGTCGCGCTCGGCATGGTGACCTTACTGATGTATCTGCCGCTACTGGTGGTGGCTCCCTGGATCGGTGCAGCGCTCGAGCGGTTGCCGCTCCGCAATGTATTGCTCGTTTCCCAGGCGGTACAAGCGGCACTGGCGGCGATCTTGTGGTCGATGTCCGCGATCGGCACTCTGACAGTTCCGTTGGCGTTGACCGTGGCTGCCTGCGTCGGGCTCGTACAGCCAGTAGACAACCCTGCCCGGCGAAGCTTCGTGTTCGAGATGGTTGGCCGCGAACGAGTGGCAAATGCAGTTGCGCTCAATTCGACGCTGATGACGACGTCGCGGCTGGTCGGCCCGGCGATCGCGGGGCTGCTGGCCTCCACGGTGGGCCTGTCCTGGTGCTTCCTCGCCAACGCACTCTCCTACCTCGTAATTCTCGGCGCACTTGCCCTGATGCGAACCCGGGACCTGCACACCGAGCGAACCGTCACCGGAACACAAACAACCGAGACGTCGTCACACGCGTCCGCGCTGGACGGGTTCCGCTACGCTCTACGCGACCCCGGGATTCGGTGGCCGCTGGTACTGACGGCGGTGGTCTCACTGCTGTTGCAGAACTATTCTGTTCTGCTGCCCCTGCTCGCACACGAACGCATGAGCACGGGAGCGTCCTCAGCTGGTTTGTTGTTCAGCGCACTGAGCGCGGGCAGCCTGCTCTCCGCACTGACGGTGGCGACCTTGGCGCCGACGGGGACGCGGGTGGTGGCAGTCTCCGCGCTCTGTTACGGAATCGTGGTCGCTGCTACATCTTTCACCTCAGGTATGGCCGTCCTGGCAATGCTCTTGGTCTTGCTCGGTGCTGCGGATCAGGTCTTCTCCTCAACAGCTAACGCGACATTGCAAATTCAGTCGGATCCGCGCTACCGGGTGAGGGTGATGTCGCTGTTTTCCGCCTTCTTCATCGGAATGCAAGGGGTCAGTGGCGTCCTTGTAGGAGCCCTCGCCGACCTCTTCGGACCGACCGCGGCCATGACGGTCGGCGGCGTCGGGGCGATCGTGGTGGCCGCGATCGTGTTGGGGGTCAACCGACGGCGCAGACCGCTGCAGGACCGCGGAAACAATGGGGCTCTAAGGACCAAACCAGCATCGCCGTAGTCGATCCGGTTTGCCACTAGGGTGGACTCCGAGTCGAGCTCCTCGCCGCCGTGAGCCACCTGGCGTTACACGTCATCGCTCCGTCCTCGTCTTTCACTGCCGTCTGGGGACGTTTCGACATCGAAGACATCACGTCCCAGCCGGTGCAACGCAAGGCCGAGGGCCAAGCGGGTCCGCCCCTGAGCAGTTCGGAATGAGTAGCCGAGTTCTTTCTCCAGACGATCGCAGTGAGCCTGCACGGTCGAATGATGCAGTCCCAGCTCGTGCGCGGCCGCCCGCACCGTCGTGTTCAGCTCCATCGCCTCGAGCACCCTGCGAGCGATGGTCGAGGACGCGGTCGCTGTGCCGATCGCGATCGCATCGGGGTGTGGCACAGGGCTCGCGTCGTGAGCTCGCACCAGTAGCGAGAGGGCACCGAGGTCCCGATAAGTCACCGCCTCACCCGCACGCGAAAGCCGGAGTGCGACAAGTGCCTGGTCAAAGGAGTCGGCGAGTCTCTCGACGGTGACGGTCTCACCGATTCCGCAGGTTCCGGTGACTGGCTGCGGACAGTCCGCTCCCGCGACGATCGCGCGGACACCTCCGAACCGGGTGCCGACCACCGCATCGATGTGGGTCACCCCGGTCGGCGGCGGATCGGTAGAGATGACTGGCATTACGATCAGATAGATTTTCGAGCCGGCCTCCAGGCCGAGGCGGCGGGCGATCGCCAACTTGGTTCCCAGAGCCGCTTCGCGGTCGAGGAGCGCTTCGAGTGCTCCGGCGTGGTCTGGGACTGTGCCCATGGTGCGGTCGATCGTGATCTGAATCGACGAGGCCAGCCGATCGAGAACGGTCTCGTCGTTGATATTGGTCTCGGTGTTCCGCTCCACCCACACCACGCCCCCGTCTAGGTCGCCCAATGGGCGCCGTGTCCACAACGCCAGTTCTTCGGCACTGGGCATCTGCGTGATCGGGGTGCCGCGTGAATCCACGCGTCGCACCAACCGATGTGCGGGATACACCGCTCCCACAGCGCAACCGGTGAGATTCGCTGCCGCGCGCATGAGCGCCGAAATGCCGACTCGTCTCCGAATCAGCCCATCGAATTGCGTGATGATGCGTAACGTCTCGTTGAGGTCAGTGTCGATACCATCAACCCGGCCGAGCAACTCACGCATCCGGCCGACTTCCGCGCGTGGCTCCGCGGTGTCGGCCTTATCGCCGCTCACGCGATCCCGCCGTCGACCGTTCCGGTCGGTTCCGCCCACCGGCGGGACGACGTGCGGAACAGGGGCTCGGCGGCGTATGGGTTTCGGTTGTCGATAGTGAACATCCGCGCTACCTCCAGCGATAGTGATCTATGCCACTCTATTCGCCACTCGGCGGGGTGTCGCCCGCCACTGGTGCGCAAATTGCCCGCTCATTCCCGCCGTCCGGCGGTTTCGTATTGGCGGTCGTCGAGGCGGGCGAGACGTATGGCCAAGGCGACGATGCGCGACCGATCCGGGTAGCGGACGAAGCTGGAACCCAGAGCACGAAGGAGGCGGAAGCCGAAGGTGACACGGTCGATGCCGAAACGTACCCAGATCTCTTCCGTGGGGATGTCGCCGAAGGCCACCCACTTCGCAGCGAGTTCGATCATCTCGGTGATGTGGTCCGGACGGGACTCGATCCTTCTCTTGCCACGATTGTTGCTCAAGTTCCGCCACCTCCTTGGTTGTTGGGCCCGAGGACGACCAGTGATAACAAGTGCGCCGTCGTGGCGGCCTGGTCAGGCCGCCACGACGGCAGTCAGTGCTGACTGCCTTTAGCGAGCAGAACCGACAGCGGCATCCAATGCCGGAAGAGAGTAGAGCGAGAGAGCGTTGCCGTAGAAGATGGCTTCCTTCTCGGCCGTGTCGAGGAAGTCAAAGCCCTCGATGACCGGCTTCAGATCGTCGAGGTCGCGACCGGTCGTGGGATCCGGAGCACTACCGCTTCCTGGCTTTTCGGTACCGAACAAACACCGGTCCGCTCCTACGGTCCGCACCAGCAGTTCCAGCGCCAGCGGCGCATGCAACACGGTGTCGAACCAGAGACGCCGCAAACTTTCGTCGAACGACTCCTGCAGCACCTGTCCGGTCCGCAACTTGGGGTGCAGACGAGCCGCCCGCCAGCGCCCGATCTGGTAGGGGACCGAGCCGCCGCCGTGTGAGACGACAATCTTCAACGTCGGGAAGCGTAGGAACACCTCCGAATTGAGCAGGGAGAGCACAGCGATGCTTTCCTCGGTGATGAAGTGCTCGCTGTACGATTCACGACCGTTCTGGCAGCTCGCGGAATGGATGAGTGCCGGCACATCGAGTTCGACCATCTTTTCGTACAGCGGGTACCACCACGGATCGCCCAACGGGGGCACGTAGCCGCTTCCCTCGGACGGGTCCGGGTTGAGCAGGCAGCCGACCATCCCCAGATCTTTGATCGCCTTTTCCAGTTCACCCGCCCACTTCTCGGGTGTTTCCCCGTAGGCCTGGGGCAGTCCGGCGACGCCGGCGAGGCGGCCGGGGAACTGCTGGACTTGGCGCGCGATCGCCTCGTTCACCTCCGCCGTCCACCAGTGCACGACCTTGGACGGGGTCGCCGAATGTGATGCCTGGAATGGACGCGGTGAGATGAGTTGGACGTCGGTGCCGACGCTGTCCATCACCGCCAGCGTGCGGTCGCCGTACTCCTTGAGCTGCGCATCGGTAACACCGGATCCGTTGCGGCCCTGGCCTCCTCGGGAGGATAGCAACGCGGCCTGGTACGCGTACAGCTCCGGCGGCGCGTTCAAGTGGGCGTGGGAGTCGATGATCATGACTTCTCCTGGTAGAGCGATTGGTGGGTGAAAACAATGGAGTGGGCCGCCGCCGCTTCATAGATGGCCAGACACGCGGCAAGGGTTCCCAGCCCCCACTCCCCGTCATGGATCGGGATCCGGCCGTCGAGCGTCTGGTCCATCTCGACAAGCGCCTGATCCCAGACCGAGGTTGCGGGGTCGACGGGCAGGTCGGTCAGTTGTCCGTCGGCGTGCAGGTGCAGACCACCGGGGTGGACTCGAACGCCACCACCGGTGAAAGTGGCGAACAGCTCGTCCGCCTCGGGTACAGCTCCGGAACCGTCGTAGTAGGCGCTGGCCTGTACTCCGTTGGCGAAACTCAGCTGCGCCGAGAATCCCTGTTCGGCGCCTCCCACACCGCCGTGGAGGGCTCCGGAAACCGCGCGCACGTCTCCACCGCAGATCAGTCGCACAATGTCGATCTGATGCGCCCCTTGCCGAAGCAGCAGACCGTTGCCCACTGCTGCATCGAGGTCGTGCGCCGTACGAGTCCGGCGGCGATGCCAATCGGTAAACGAGGTCGCCTGCACCGACAGCAGGTCACCGAGCCGGCGGGCGGTCACGATCTGCTGCAGCACCCGATAGCGGGTGTCATAGCTCAGAGTGGGGCCCACGAGCAGGCTCACCCCGGCACGGCGTGCGCAATCCACAGCCTCACGTGCGTCAGCGGCGGTGGTCGCCAACGGTTTCTCGCAGATGATGTGCACACCGGCCGCGGCCGCGGCGGAGACGGCGCCCAGGTGGTGCGCTGTCGGCGTCGCGACGTACACCACGTCCACTGTTCCGGAGGCGACCAGTTCGGTGGCATCGGTGAAGGTCGGGCAGCCCCATTCGGCCGACACTCGGTTTCGAACATCCGGATCGGGGTCCGCGAGGCCGGTGAGCACGAACCGGTTGCTGCGTAGGACAGCATGGGACATCAACTCACCGGCAACGCCGGCACCGATGATTCCGAGTCTGCGAGGGGCGTGGAAACGCATGTCGGTCAGCTCAGCCCGTAGATGTCGAGTGTGGTCTCGCCCGCCGTGATCCGGGTACGGATCTGCTCCTCGGACCGTTCCCGCTGCAGTGCCCGCTCGACGACGGCTTTGACCTGGCCGGCATCGATGGCAACCACACCGTCGGCGTCACCGACGATGATGTCGCCCGGATGCACTGTCGTCGAGCCGAGCTGGATCGAGACGTCGAAGCCCCCCGACGTGGCATCTTTGCCGGTTCCTCGCACGCACAGTCCCCGTGCGAACACCGGGAACCCGATGGATTTGAGGTCGATCGAGTCTCGGACCGAACCGTCGATCACCAAGCCGGCAATTCCACGTTCAGCCGCGGCATGGGCCAGGATGTCGCCCCAGTAGCCGTACTCGATGTCGGTGTCGGCAGCGGCGACGAGTACGTCTCCCGGCTGGGCGGCATAGAGTGCGCGGTGGAGCCAGATGTTGTGCCCCGGTGTGAGGTCGACAGTGAAGGCGCGGCCGCAGATCCGCCATGCCGGATCGAGCGGTCGGATCCGCGGGGGCAGCGGGGTGGCGCCGGACTCGTGGAGTGAGGCGGCACCGAGTTCCCGCAGGGCCGGAGACAGAGTGGTCATCGCGTTTCCTCGTTGGCGGTTTGCAGGTGGTGATAGCCCGCCTGCGCGCGGGCGTGGTCGAGGCGCGCTCCGCCAGCGACTGCAAGGCGGATGCGTTCTTCGGCATTCTCGATGGCCTCGGCGACGGTGAGGACGCGTTCGACCTCGGCCGTCGCCAACACGACCACACCGTCGGCGTCCGCGACGACGAGGTCACCGGGGTGCACGATGACGTTTCCGAGGGCGACCGGTACCCCGGTTGCCGACAGCCGCACCCTGTCCTTGCCGGTCTGCATGTTCCGGCCTCTGGTGAAGACCGGGTACTTCAGTTCCAGGCTCGGTGCGACGTCGCGGCAGACACCGTCGATGACCGTTCCGGCGATTCCGCGGGAGGAGGCGACGTAGGTCATGATGTCTCCCCAGACGGTGCAGTCGAGCCGGCCTTCGTTGTTGAGCACGACGACCTCGCCGGGGGCGACGTCATCGATGAAGTCGCCGACAGTGCCACCATTCTCGTCGACCGGTTCGTACTGTCCGGTGAACGCCGGCCCGCAGAGCCGGAAGCTCGGGTCGAACGGCTGGATGCCTGGGACGGCACCCGGCAGGCCGAGCTTGTCCAACGCATCCGACAGGGTCGAGGTGCTGATTGCACCGACCCGGGTGAGCAGTGTGACGTCGGGCAGGGTCAAAGTGGTTGTTTCGTCAGCCGGCATTGAGCATCTCCTCGTAGTTGCGTCCCATGACCTGTGATGGCAACAGGCCTTGCCTCAGGTCCTCGGTCATGAGGCGTTCCTTTGCCACCAGCCGTTCGGCCGTCGTGAGGACCCTGTCGATGTCCGACGCGGCGACAAAGGTGACGCCGCTGCCGTCGGCGATGACGTAGTCGCCGTCGGTGACGGTGACGCCGTGGATCTGTACCGGGTCACCGACGCTGTCCTCGACGAAGCGTCCACGCGCGGTGAACGGCACGGTGGTGAGCGCGGACACCGGCAGTCTCAGTTCGCGGATCTCGTCTACGTCGCGGCAGGCGCCGTCGACGATGACCCCGCCGACGCCTTTGATGACGGCGGCTTGGGCGAGCAGCCCGCCCCACGAGCCGGCGGTGGGTGTGCCTCCGTGCTCTTGCTGAACGACGATGACATCGCCGGCGTCGGCCCGCTCGATCGCCGCGGTACCTAGATGCCGACTACTCGTTCGTCCGTCGGCGGGGACCGTGCGCATCGTGACGACTCGGCCCGCCGTGCGGCTGCCCTCCCAGACCGGGCGTAACCCTGCGACCCCACCGGTCAGCCCGAGCGTGTCGAGGGCATCGGACACTACGCATGCGTCGAGGTCGAGTAGGCGATCACGGTAGCTGTTCACAGCGATCTCGTCCACGTCAAAAATCCCATGCCGCAGCCGGATCCAACTGTGGACCGGTAGGCGGGGATGTAGTCGACGACCTTGGCGGTGGTGTCCTCGAGCGCTGCACCGACGACGATCCAGTTACGGATCTCAGAGCTTCCCTCGGTCAGGCCTGCGACCGGGATCTGCGCCAGTGCCTCGTGGTCGTGGCGTTCGAGGGCGCTGAGAAGACCCCGGTCGAGGCCCTCGTCGATGATGGGGTGCGTGAGTCCACCGGATGCAATGAGAGCGACGCGCAGGTCGGAGTCCCAGCTTTCGATGGCGGCGCGGAGTCCCTGCCCGAGTTCGACGCACCGCCGCGGTGTGGGCTGGTTCGGGGGATAGTAGGTGTTGAGCATGATCGGGGCCAGCGGCAGGCGGGGCAATCCCTCGAAGAGCCGGCGGTAGATGAAGGTGAATGCGTGTCCGAGGCTGCGGCCGGTGGGCTGCTCGCTGAACTGGGCGATGTCGAATCCGTTTTCGACGAGGTGCTCGACGAGATGCTGGCCCAATTCGGGAACGGTGCGGTAGGTCTCTTCCTCATCGGCGTGGTAGTACTCATACGCCGATTCCATGGTTTTCGGATAGACCTCCATTCCCGGGGGACGATCGTCGAGGGACTCGCCACGGAAGATCGCGACCGCCGGCATGATGTCGTCGAGGAAGAGCTCGCGCTGATCGTCACCAACGACCAGGAGGACATCGGGTTTCATCTCGAGCAGTTCATCGCGCGTGCGCTCGAGCGCTTCCTGGCATGCCTGGTGGCGGGCCTCCATCTGTCGAAACTCGATCTCCCGCGCGAGTTCTTCGGGTGTGCGTGGTGACGACGGAAGATTGAGTTCCTTCAGATGCGGCTGCTCGAGGTCACCGTGTGCGCGCCACCCGCCGGGTTCGATTGACAGCTGCGGGCTGTGTGACACTCCCGCGCCGCCGACAATGTACGCCATGTGTAATCCCTTCTAATCTGGTTGATTTGTCCGGCTTACAGCCGGACACTCACGTCGGCGGCGGATCCGAGCGAGTGACGGTAGTAATCCCATGTCCACTCCGCGTAGGTCAGAGCGGCTTTACGGCTGTTGACGAAGCCGGAAACGTCTTCGGCGTCGGCTTGGGTCAGCACGGCCGGTTCGGCGCCGGGTATCGCGTAGGTCGAGAGCGTCAGGTCGGCAAGGGTTTCGAGCTTGATCGCCCGCACTGTGGCTTCCTGCAGGGTCGCTCCGACCGAGACCACGCCATGGCCTCGCAGAAGACACACGTCCTTGTCGTCCATCGCGGCGGCCAACTCCCCGCCACGCTCCGGGCGGTCGATCAAGACTGCCCGTTCGTAGATCGGCACGCCGCGAACCGCAAGTTCCATTGCGCCGGGATCGTAAGCCCCGATGGTCGGAGTCAGCGGCAATCCCAGTATTCCGACGAGCAGGGACGACCGTGGGTGGCCGTGGACGACCGCACCCACATCGGGCCGTTTGCGGTAGATCTCGGTGTGGATGGGCCACTCGCCTGGCAACGCATAGCCGCCCGGGAGGTCAGCGTTCGTCGATTCCAGATCGACGATGTGGATGTCATCGGCGATGGTGAACTGGACGCCGGGATCGTGTGGTGGGCGGCACCGGACGAGGAACATGTCGCTGTCGGGGACACGCATGCTTACGTGCCCGGTGATCTCCCGCACGCAGCCAGTCGCCGCGAGGATCCGGCAGGACAGCGCAACGGATTCCCGCAGGGCTCGGATATCGGCGGAGTCAGACACGTGAGGTTCCTTTCGTCAGGTGGCGGAGCGCGGCGGCCATCCGGGCGGGCTCGATGAAGACCCGGATTCCGGACGACGCCAGAGTGGTCATCCCCGCCTCCGCCAGTGGGCGGGCAACGAGCCAGGTCACGAGGATCGGTACATCCGAACGTGACCTCGCCGCTGCGATTTCGTTGGCGACCCGTACGGCGTCGTTGCCGGTGATGCTGGTGAGGACGATGCAGACCGCGTCCACGTGCGGATCGACGGCGACGACGTCGATGACCTCGGTGAACAGGCCGGGTGTGAAGGCTCCCTCGGCGGTGATGTCGAGAGGATTGGCGACGCTGGCGAACTTGGGCAGAAGACCAGCGAGGGCTTGGGCGGTGCCGTCGGTGAATTCTGCTGTGTCCAGATCGTTCAATGTCAGCAGATCCGCGGTGGCGCTGCCCGCGCCTCCGGATGTCGTGATGACCGCGGCCCGCCGGCCCCGTGGAGTCGGGTAGTCCGCGAGAGTGGAGGCGACTTCGAGGAGCTGGCTCATTTCCTCGACCTGGATGGCGCCCGCCTCCTCCAATACGGCTCGGTAGGCGTCTTGACTGCCGGCCAAAGCACCGGAGTGTGAGGCGACTGCGCGTTGGCCGGCAGCGGTGACGCCGGTCTTGAAGACGGTGACTGGGATGCCGGCATCTCGTGCGGTGTGCAGTGCCCGGCGGAAGGCGGCACCGTCGGAGACCCCCTCGAGGAAGACCGCGATGGATCGCGTGGTGTCGAGACCTGCGAGGTAGCTGATGTAGTCCGCCACATCGAGATCGGTTTGGTTGCCTACGGTGACCCAGTCGCCGATGCTGTAGCCGTCGGAGATCTCGCGTGAGACGAGGCTGCCGGCGACGGCGCCGCTCTGGGCGACGAGGCAGACCCCCGACGGGGTGTCGGGGAACCTGTCGATTGCTTGCGAGAACGTCGCCGCCATCTTGTGGTGCGCACTGACGATCCCGATGGTGTTCGGGCCGCACAGGAGCGTCTCGGAGCCTTCGACGGCGTCACGCAGTTCGGCGTCGAGGGCGGCACCTTCCGCCCCCACTTCCCCGAATCCGGAGGCGAACACCATCACGGCGCGAACGCCTCGTGCGACGCACTCGCGGACCGCGGCGATGCTGGCTGAGGCCGGGAGCGCGATGCACACCAGCTCCGGGGTATTGACGAGTTCGTCGATACCCCGCACCACAGGGAGCCCGTCGATCTCTCCGCCGGCCGGGTTGACTGGGTACAGCGGTCCGCGGAAACCGTTGCGCCGCAGTGCCCGAATCACTTTCCCTCCCGGACGATCCGGTGCCCGAGAGGCACCGACCACGGCGATCGATCGGGGCCGGAACAGCGTGGTCAGGTCTGGTCCGGGGGCGGCGGGAGTGGTGGAGTCCTGCACAGGCAAGACGACTGCGCTGGCGTCGAGGACCAGGCACCGGCCGTCCGGAAGGATTCGAACCGGGTTCAGATCCAGTTCCGCGATCTCCGGAGCCTCGACCGCGAGCCTGCTCACTCGCGCGACGATTCCGCAGAATTGTGCGGTGTCGACCTCCGGCGCCCCGCGAAACCCCTGAAGTAGTCGCGAGGACACCAGGGAGTCCAACATCGTTGCTGCTTGCTCGGCCGTGACCGGCGCCGGGTGACGGGCCACGTCTCGGAACAACTCGACCGTGACTCCGCCGAGCCCGACGATGAGAATTGGGCCGAAGGTGGCGTCCCGGTTCCATCCGACGAACAGATCGGTGCCCTCCGGCGCCATCTCCTGGACCACGATGCCGGCGTCGGCGAGACCGAGCGCCGAGATCTTCTGGTCCAGACGCTCGTACGCCGCACGAACCTCGTCCGAGGTGGATAGTTTCAGTTCCACCAGCCCGGCGTCCGTCTTGTGGACCACCTCGTCGGACACAGCTTTGAGCACGACTGTCCCGCCGAGACGCAGAGCCGTCTCGATCGCTTCGTCGCTGTGGGTGACCCGCACGCTGGTGACGAAGGGCAATTCGAGCGGTGCGAGAAGGTCGCGTGTACTCGATTCACCCCACGTACCGGTCCGGGGAACTGTTGCGGTCACGGTCACAGACCTCCCCTGCTGATCGCATCACGGGAGATGAGAAGACGGTGGATGTCGTTGGTGCCCTCGACGATTTGGAATACCTTCGCATCGCGATAGGCCCGGGCGACCCCATATTCCTCGGAGACACCGTAGGCACCGTGGATCTGAACCGCATCGGTGGCCGCCGCCTGTGCGGCGTCGCTCGCAAACATCTTCGCCATGCTGGCTTCGATCCGCGCGCGGCTTCCGGTCTCCATCTCGGTTGCGCACTTGTTCGTCAGCAGCCGGGCCGCCTCGATCGAGACCGCCATGTTGGCGATCTTCTGCTGGGTCATCTGAAAGCTGCTGATCGGCTTTCCGAAGACGATGCGTTCCTTCGCGTATTGCACCGATGCGTCCAGGCAGGACTGGGCGAGTCCCACCGCACGTGAGGCGACGGCAAGTCTGCCGCGCTCGACGGCGGTCATCGCGACCGTGAAGCCGTCGCCTTCCTCGCCGAGGAGGGCGTCGGGACCGAGTTGGACATTGTCGAGCACCAGGTCACCGCTGCACAGCGGCCGGAATCCGAGTTTGTTGCGCATCGGGTTCTTGATGACACCCGGCGTGTCGGCGGGAACGATGAACGCCGAGAGCCCCTTCTTACCCAGTGAGGGATCGTTGGTCGCGAAGGTCACGAAGAAGGAGGCTTTGTCGAGGTTGGTGATCCATGCCTTCGCACCATTGAGTACGAAGCCGTCCCCGGTCCGCTTGTACCGCGTCTCGGTACCGGCGACGTCACTGCCCGAGCGCGGTTCGGTCACGCCGGCGCCGCCGAAGATCTGGCCCTCGGCGAGTGGGCGCAGCCACTGCTCCTTCTGCTCGTCGGTGCCGAAGGCGAGCAGGCCGCCGCCGACGAGGGCGGACGGCATGCTCATGAAGACACCCAGGCAGTGATCGACCCGCGAGATCTCCTCGATGATCATCGAGAAGGTCAGGTGATCGAGACCCATACCGCCCCATTCGACGGGGACCACCCCACCGAAGAAGCCGAGGCTCGCCATCTGCTGGAGAAGGTCGAGGGGAATCGACTCCGCCTCGTCGTACGCCTGGACCCGAGGGGCGACCTCGCTGCGCGCGAAATCACGGACCAACTGAATCAGTGAGTCGCGTTCGGCGGTGTCGACGGACGGTTCGAGGATGCTGGTCACAGCGCTCCTGCCGCTTCCAGATTCTTACGCAGGCGCGGGAAGATTTCGAGGGCGGTGTCGCCGAGCATCTGATCCAGGCCCTTCTCCTCGGCGCCGGGCAGCCCCCGCAGCACGGCCGCGATGTCGTCGGCCCAGCCTTCGGTGGTGGTCTTCTTGTGCGAGCCGTCGCCGGGACGCTCGGTGCCCAGGACGATCCGGTCGGCGCCGATGGCCTTGACGAGCAGGTCCAGCGCCTCCTCGGTGTAGAGCGAGGTGTCGTAGTAGCAGTTGCGGACTGCCTCGTCGAAGGTGCCGGTGCGGCCGGTGCCCTCCCAGTAGGTGCCGCGGAAGCGTCCGAGCTGGTAGGGAATCGCGCCGCCCCCGTGGGGGACGACGACCTTGAGGTCAGGGAACAGCTCGAAAGCCTCGGACTGGACGAGCGACATCACAGCCACACTCTCTTCGGAGATGAAGTGCAGGCTCTGGTTCTCACGCAGCGACACACAGCCGGCGGAGTGCACGAGGAGTGGCGCCTCGTACTCGACGAGCTTCTCGTACAGCGGGTACCAGTACTCGTCACCCAAGCCCGGAACCTCCTGCGGTGCACGGCCTTCGCTCGGATCGGGGTTGAGGAGCACACCAACGAAGCCCAGGTCGTTCATGCAACGGTCGAGTTCGTCGAAGCAGTCTTCGATCGGGGCGCCCCATGCCAGCGGGAGGTTGGCCATTCCCTGCAGGCGATCCGGGAAGAAGGCGGACTGGGTGGCGATGGCGTCGTTGACCGTCTGTGCCCACCAGTGGACGATGCGAGCCGGCTTCTCCGAGTGCATGAGGCTGTACGGGCGGGCCGACACCAGCTGCACGTCTGTGCCTACGTGGTCGAGCCAGGAGATGTGCTCGCGGGCGAAGTGCTCGAGCTCCTCCGGGGGGATGACTCCGGTCCGGCCGTGGCTCATACCCTCGCGCGCCTCGGAGAAGCCCTTGAGACGGCGGCCGTAGTGACCGCGGGTGCCGATGAGGAACTCACGGTAGCTGTAGAGCTCCGACGGGGCCACGATGTGGCCGTGTACGTCAATTACCTTGCGAGGCATGAACAATGCTCCTTGGTTTGAAGAGTTTGTGAGATGAAGGAAATAGGTAGCGGGATTGCCGGCGGGGGCTATTCGGTGTACACCCGAACCGGGTGGCGGGTCTGTTGGTAGTGCTCGACGGCCGCGATGATGGTGTCCTCACCGATGGCCACGATCCACCCACAATCGCGTTCCCGGCACACTGCGGTCGGGAGCCACTCTCCGCAGACCGCGCAGATACTGCCGGTTTTCACGTGCCCTGGGTGTTCGCAGGGTTGGCGGTTCGGATTGGAATTCCTGGCGAACTCGATGAGATCGGTTCTCATGAAGGGACTCGGCTCGCTTGCTCCGCCTCGGCATCGATCAGTTTCGAGAGCGCGGTCAGTCGAGGACTGTACAGGCTCTGGGTCCGCAGGAACGCCGAGACGGGGTTGCCCTTGGAGGCGCCGCCGAAGCCGAGTTCCTTACGCTCCATGGGAAGCTCGATGACATCGCCTTCGGTGGCCGGGTCGTACACGTTCATCACTGGTTCGCCCGCCTCGTTCGAGTCGAGCTGTTTGCGGAGCAGGGTACGGAATAGAGCGATGCCCTGATCCGAGGAGCTGAGGTTCTCGTCGTGACGGCTCGCAATCGGTCCTTGCGTCACCCACACCATCGCGTCCTGCGAGTCGATGGTGTCCATACGGAAGGTTCCGTCGTCGTTCTGCAACTTGACGTCGTAGATGTCAGGAAGCTGTCGGACCTGCTGGACCAGATGGGAGAACTTCTCCTCCACGTCGAACCAGCAGTACCAGAAGTGCAGTGTGTTCGTGTCGTCGACGGGAACACGAATTTGCAGCGACTGCAGTCCGTATCCGCCCACCTTGAGAATGTGGGGGAAGTACACCGGGTGTCCGGTCCGCCAGTCCTCGGACTCCTCGGTCTGGCCTTCACGAAGACGACGCTTGATGATGCCGTAGTCGACGAGATCGAAGCCGATCTTGATGTGGTGACCGGCCAGTTCGGTCGGCTCCTCGCCGGCACGTTCGAGGGTGTAGTTGAAGTACTTGCCGTGCAACCACTCGACGTGGGTGGGATCGAACGAGTTCTCCATGATCTGGAGCCAGTTGCAGGGGATGATCGCCGATCCGATGTCCCGAAACTGCGTGTCGTTTTCCTCGAGCGTGAACAGATCGAGCAGGGGCAGCGCCGGGGTGGGCCCTTCACCGAGGTAGGCGAAAATCAGGCCGGCGAGCTCACGCACCGGATAGCCGGTGATCGAGGCGCGCTCTCGCAGGCGCGGCGAGGCCGGTTCCTGATTGGGTTGTTCGAGGCAACTACCCGTGCCGTCGAAGAGCCACCCGTGGTAAGCACATCGCAGTCCTGGCCCGTCCGGGAAACCGTACGCCAACGACGCACCCCGGTGCGGACACTTCCGTGTGACCAAACCCAATTCTCCCGCCTCCGAACGGAAGAGCACCAGGTCTTCACCGAGGATGCGCACTGGCTTGACCGGGTTCTCGTCGAGCTCTGTCGCGGCGGCGACCGGCAGCCAATACCGCCGGTAGAGCTCTCCAGCGGGAGTTCCCTTGCCGACGCGGCTGAGTCGTTCGTTGAGTTCAGGTTGAAGCATCAGGACCTCGCACTTTCCGAAACGGACGTTGTTTCATCAATTAGGCTAATCATAGGACCAACCTCCTAGCAAGAGGGTAGAGCAAATAGATTTCGGCGGAACTTACGTTCCCGGCTCCGTGGTTTCGCGCTCGATCGCATACAACTCCTCGAGCCCCGCAATATCCTGGAACTCCTCCCAGATCCGGAAGGCGTCCGCGGGATTTCGGCCACTGGACCGGCCCTCCGCGTGCCGCTGATACACCTCTGTGACCGCCGCCCAGGCGGCGGTTTGGCCGGTGACGGGGTCGATCACCAGGGCGTAACCCATGTCCGCCCACTCGTCGGGGGTGTGCAGATCCAATGACGTCAACGTGGCGACCGGACAGTCGAGCTTCTCCGGAATCAGGGCCCGCTGTTCGGACCCCTCCGGAAGCAACATCACAGCGTCCGCGCCGGCATCGCGATACACCCTGCAGCGTTCGATGGCGCTATCGAAACCCTCATTCTGGATCGCCCCGGTTCGCGCGATGATCAGCAGGTCAGGATCCTCGCGCGCCTGCACGGCGAACCGTACCTTCTTGACCATCTCCTCGGCCGGAATGAGGTGCTCGATATGGCGGTGATGACTCACCCGCTTCGGCGCGACCTGGTCTTCGATCTCGATCGCGTGCGCTCCCGCCCGCTCCAGTTCCGCCACGGTGCGAGTCAGGTGAACGGCATCACCGAATCCAACTCCCCCGTCCACAATGAGCGGCAGGGCGGACCGACGCCGCACCGCAGCCACTGCGGTGGCCAGCTCGGTAAGGGTCAGCAACGCCTCGGACACCGCCAGCGAATACCCCAGGCCCCCACCGCCGAGGTAGCCCGCCTCGAAGCCCAGGCGCGTACACAACCGCGCGGTGAGCGCGTCCGGCGTGTACGGCACGATAATCGGGTCCTTGCCTTCGAGACGGCGTCGAAAGCTAGCTCTGTCGATTCGAGTCATCGGGTCGCGTTTCCTGTCTGGATCAGATCGATGGGATATGTCCGCTATCACCGGCCGCTCACCCACCGAAGACCTTTACGTCACTGTGCTGCTTGCACAACGAAGTCGCTCAGCGGCTGATCGCACCCGTAACTCGTTTTCTCGCAGTCGCGCTCGCAATCGCCAACAGGATCAGAAGCAAGATTCGGGGTGGAGCCATGCGGGTGTCCCTACGGTAGACCCTTGGTTCAATGATTATTCGATACGTGCCACATATTTCACACTTTCTCAGCGGTTCCACGGCGGCGCAAACGTGTGATGCCGACCACTCTATTCGATACCTCGTCGCAGTTCAGCCGCCATTTGTGAGCGAATCGCTGCCCGCTACCCGCCATTTGTCGGTCCGGACTCCGCCATTGGAATGGGTACGACATTCGGTATTGACGCACGTCACATGGAGGGTAATCATAGGACCAACCTCACACCCCGGGATACGAGGCCGCCTGTCTGCTCACCTGCTTCAGACACACGGCATACCAACCATCAGAGGAATTCAGCAATGAGTGGAGACCCATCCGATCTTCCCCTGGACCAGGCACACGGCAACACCGTTGTCTCCCAACAGGAAGTGCGTCGCGTAACCATCTCCAGTTACCTCGGCAACACGATCGAGTACTACGACCACACACTTTTCGCCTCGGCTGCCGCCTTGGTGTTCGGCCCTCTGTTCTTCTCGAACCTCAGTCCCGCCCTCGGGACCATGGCATCCTTCGCCATCCTTGCCACTGGCTATGTTGCGCGGCCCCTTGGCGGCGTCGTCTTCGGGTACCTCGGCGACCGCTATGGGCGTAAGTCCACCCTTCTCATGACTATGACCATCATGGGGGTCGGCAGTGGCCTGATCGGATTTCTTCCGACATACGACCAGGTAGGAGCAATCGCACCGATCCTTCTAGTTCTTCTTCGTATTCTGCAGGGCTTTTCGGTCGGCGGAGAATGGGGCGGTGCTGCTCTGATGACTGCCGAGCACGCGCCGGACGGTCGCCGCGGCCTCTATACAGCGATCGGCCAGGCCGGAATGGCTTCGGGAGGTGTGGCATCGACCCTGGTCATGGCGCTCACGACCCAGCTCCCGGATGAGCAGTTGTTCTCGTGGGGCTGGCGCGTACCGTTCCTGCTGAGCTTCGGGCTCCTCATCGTGGGTCTATACATGCGACTGAAGGTGACCGAAAGCCCCTTGTTCGTGGAATACGCCGAGCGTGGCGAATCCGTGAAGTTGAGCCGATCACTCCTCGATAACCGAGGCGCACTGCTGCGTGGACTCTTCGCCAGCTTGCCCTCGACAATGTCGTCCTCGCTGTTCGGCAGCTTCGCAGTCTCTTTCGCGGTAGGCGCCGGCCACAGCCGCTCCATCGTGCTTACAGCACTCGCAGTCGGATGGGCTCTGTCCACTGTGACCATGCCCCTCTACGGTTCGCTGTCCGATCGTGTCGGGCGTCGCACCGTATATATCAGCGCTGCACTCACACTCGTGGTGATCGCCTATCCCTTCTTCTGGGCCATCAACACCATGAACACGGCTCTACTGTTTCTCGCGTTCATCGTCGTGTTCGCAGTGGTCGCGATCGGTATGCAGGCTGTGATCGCAGCTCTACTGACCGAGATGTTCCCGACCGAGTCTCGCTACACGGCGGTATCGATTTCGTACCAGGGAAGCGCCATCCTCGGCGGCCTCGCCCCGGTCATCGCAACCTCGCTGATCACCGCCGCGGACGGTGGCGCACAGTGGGTCGCTGTGATGGTCGCGATCGTTGCAGTTCTCGGGGCAACCATGGTCTGGACAACGGTGGAATCGAGCGGCAAGAGCCTGAGCGCGCGTACCACCCCGGCTGAACGCCCTGCCCAACCCGCAGCAGACCCCGTCGGCTGACGCCCAACTCCCCACCACGGCGCGTGTCGGGAACGAACAGTTCGACCGTTCCCGACACGACGCCTTGCCTTCGGCATCCTCAGAAGTGCCGAACCGATCCCGACGACGGGGTCCGCAGTGTGAACAGTCAGCCGCAAGCCGAGAGGAAGTTCTCGACCGCGCTGACGACAACCTCGCGTCGGCGGGCTCGGTCCCTGGGCGCGACCGCGCCGAGCTCGGGCGTCTGCATATGCCAAGACATCGCAAGTGCGCGAACAATCGTCAGAATCTCGTGGGCAGAGAACTGCATCGGCAGATGCCCTTCCTTCTGCGCCTGAGCGATCTTTTCGAGCTTGAACTGATTCGATGCCGCGATGGACTGCAGCGGCTCCCCCTCGGGCCGCTCGAGCTGATACCAGGTCGCCAACCTCAGCGTCGACGGGTTGTCCTCATAAAGATCGAAAGCCCGGCCGACGTAACCGGCCAGGTCCGTTGCGTCGAACCGGACAGAGTCGGTAAAAGCCACCACCTGACTACTGAAGACTGTGTCGAAAAGTCCGTCCTTGTTGCCGTAGTAGGCGTAGATCAGCGACTTGTTGGCCTGCGCGACCTCAGCGATCCTGTCGACGCGTGCCCCCGCGATCCCGAACTTGGCAAACTCAATCGTCGCTGCGTCCAGAATTCGCTTCTTGGTTGCCTCTGCGTCCCGTGCCATGCTTCCCAGCGTAGCAACTAACTAGTCAGTTTGCAGTGTCCAGTCCGCCGTCGCCCGGTCCCGCGGAGACCGATACAACTGCTGCAAGGACCGCTGATGTCCGAGCCTCCAATCCGCCCTCGACGTCTGACGCCGCCCATGCCTCTCCGACTTTGGAATTGGCTGGGCCCACGAAACACCGTGCCCCGGGTCATCTCCTCCCATCCGAAACCACCACGCCACCTTGCGGACCTATCCGCGAGGCGCCCCAGTACGATATCGGTACAACCTTCGTGCCGATCCGAGCGGAGATGACCCCGATGCCGGCAAAGTCAGTTCGCGAGCAGTCGATGGTGACCGCGCAGATCCGCAAGGCCATCGCCGATGGCGATTTCGCTCCCAACCAGCGACTGGTCGAGGCCGATCTGTGTGCGCAGTACGACGCCAGCCGAAGCACGGTCCGGGCCGCACTTCAGGAACTCTCAGCCCATGGCCTGATCGAGCGAATCCAGAACCGCGGTTCCCGTGTTCGATCGGTGTCTCTGGACGAGGCTGTCGAAATCACCGAGGTGCGAATGGTCGTCGAGGGGCTGTGCGCGGCCAAAGCAGCAAAGAACATCACCGACGCCGAGATTGAAGAACTGACCGCACTACGTTTCGAGCTCATGTCCACCGCCGCGGCCGGCGACGTTCTCGAATACTCAAGACTGAACCATTTGCTGCACAGCCGCATTCAGGATATCAGCGCCCAACGTTCGGGCAAAGAAATACTCGATCGCCTGCGCGGACGGCCGGTGCGCCATCAGTTCAAGTTGTCGCTGCACCCAGGACGTATGGCCGTGTCGCTACCAGAACACGTCGAGATCATCGACGAGGTGTGCGCCCGTGATCCCGGCCGGGCGGAGACAGCGATGCGCCGTCATCTCACGCGTGTTGCCGATGCACTGCGTGAGGTTGCCGCCACGACGGATACGTGACAGCCCGGGTCGACGTCGCCCTCGACGACGAACTGCGTCCAGTTCCAATCCGCAGGGTTTCATTTTTCGAATAGTCGCATTGCCCTGGGTTTTCGGCTGCTACCAGAGGACGAAGCGCGGGTCCGGATCGTTCCGTCGTGGCGCAAGTGCCGTCATATCTCGGACGCGCACGGTCGGTGTCACCGCTTCGAGGGGACAGGCATCCCGGCGGTATCGAGTCCGCGCGACGACGGGCCGCCCCACCCGGTGCCGAATCTCGCAAAGCAATTGTCACCTACTACCCACATCAATTGCCGCCAATTTTTGGTGTCTGCAAGCGACTCCCGCCCTGGAGCGCCCGGCTTATGTCGTATTACGCAGTCGTGACTCCGCCCAAGGTCCGGTATGGCCCTGTTCGCGACCCCGGGGATGGGGCGCAGAACCACCCGGCGCACCCGTTACGGGCAGACTCGTCGAACCACCCTCCGCCGCGCAGCACCCGGTACGTGCCGACTGAAGTCTTGTCCGGCCGACACGGTGGCGAGAGCCCTGAAACAGGTATCCCACCCCGTCGAATGATCGGTCCAGAATCCCCGCGTACGCGCCACCATCGAAGAACCCGATCATTTCGTCACCCACCAGAGGCCCCTATGTCCGACACCCTGGCCCTACTCACTACGCAAACGGCAACATCAGCCTCACTCCCTGCAAAATTAAGCATTCCATCTCCAGTTCGCGCCTCGCGCCACCGAGTCCGCACCCGACAAGCCCGCAGGCGCCGCGTCCGTGCCGACGCGGCAACACAATCTCGTGAACTCGACTGGGTACGGCATTCCCTCCGTGTCTGCGATCTTCTCTCCAGCGTTCAGTCACTGGGCCCCTTCGACCGAGCGCTGGTCGCCTTCGCGATCGAGTGGGCTCCTTACGGCGGCGCCGACCCCGAAGAACTATTCATCAAATTCGGCGTACACCGCGCGAGGTTCCTTCATCTGCTCCAAGCCGCGATGACCGCGAGACCAACTGACCTCGAACGATTACGTACCCTCAAAACATCCCTCATCACCGATCTCCTCGTCGCATGGCAACAACCACCAACACACGGTCGGAGAATGGTGAGCCCCTAATCCATGCAGCGGGTAATCCGCTGCATCGTCCGCGGTTTCTGGCGTCGGCGGTTCTAACCCGCCGGGGCTGGCGATTTCACCGGGCCTTGCGGAATAGTGCGGAATGGGTCGGGGCCAGACTGTCGAAGGCAGCATGCCATGATCTGCGGCCCTGGAGTTTCGCCCTCCTTTTCGTATGCTGTTGTGGTGGCCGATCCGAGGTCGCTCAGAATCTCATGTGCAACCAAGGACTCAACGGGTGCGACGTCAGGATCCGGTGGCCGTCGAGGACTCGCTGGTAGTAGGTGCCGTAGCTGTCGCGGTCGAAGCGGATGACCTGGCCGAGGATGTAGCCGGCGGAGAAGTCTGCCCAGGAGATGTACTTCTGCCGCACGCGCGGGGAAACGCTGAACACGTACCGCTCGGCGTGCGGGCGGTTGCAGTACCCCGCCAAGAAACCCCACCGCGCCATGTTCACCGCGCAACCGTAGTCGTAGGCCACCATGGATGCGACGAATCCGTCCGAGGAGAGTAGCCCGTCGGTACGGAACCGGGACTCGTGGCGGGTTATCCGCTGTGCGATGGCCTGGAGTTCGCCGATTTCCTCATCGCTGCGACCTGTTCCGCGGCCCCATTGCTCGATCAAGCTGAGCCACTGCGCAGTAGTGATCGTGTTCCGGCCCCATTGCTGCAATGCTTAGATGCGCAACGCCAAGACGATTTCCCGTCTTTGCCGATCTTGCGGCCGGACAGTAGCGTCTGCATCGCCCGCTCCCAATCGGCCTGATCGACACTACAGATCCGTGACAGCATGGCGCGCGGCGACGCGGCATCCGGCTCGGAGCCGACCAGGGAGTTCCATGGATATCCATTGTGGACGGCCAGGTGTGCTCCGCACGCGAATCCGTGGGCCAACGGACCGTAGAACGGCCCGGTGGCATCACCGACGAGGCGATCGATGTGGTTGCAAGTAGGTCCCGGCACGGGAGTGGTTCGTCCCAGACAGCGCACCGAGATGGCCGTGCGACCAGGTGCAGACTTCAGATGGACGCGTCGAGTTGTGGTGCGGCAGCATATGGGAAGGCGAGTCTTTCCACTCCGGCGCGGACAACGGTGGGCGGTGCACCTGGCACGTACGCACCATCGGAACTTCGGCGGACGCTGGTCAGCTGGCCCACGTCTTGGTCAACCGGTACATTCCGCTGCCCACGTAGTCGCAGCCGTAGGCGTAACCCCCGTGCACCACGGTGCTGGCCGGCTCCTCAGCGGGTTGTTTGGGAGCCAGCCCCGGCTGGCCCTCGCCGAAACGGGTGTACTGCGCGGCAATTGATTCGCACGCGGCGTTGCCACGCAGCTGATCACCTACTGGTTCAGCGGAGACGGCGGTGACCGCGCCGAATGTGATGCCTGCTGCGACAGCAGTCAGAATTGCTCCACGCATGATCTTATTCATGTGATGCTCGCCTTCTGTTGTGACATAGGAGTGGCTCGCGGGCGCCGGTTCCGCGTGCTCGATGTCAGCGTCTCACCAACCGGGATAGATTGCGGCCCAACAACGAACTCGGAACTGAAGGGCCAGTCGTGCTCGCTCGATACACAAGTGGGAGTCTCAAAGGCGCGCGAGGTTCCCAAACCGGTGTGTGACGTGCGACACGCTGGGGTGGGATCCCAGTTGCGGGCATCCCGCCCAACGCCGTTGACTGCTAACCCTCAGCGCCTCCGACAACACCGCCCCCACAACGGGCTGCGACCGTTCCATCCGCCTGCTATCTCGCCGGCAACCCGCGATGCACGCGGTCCCGCTCCGGCAGGCGCCGCACAGGCCACTCAGCAGTGGAGTCACGCCACCCGTCGCGTCCGAAAGAGATGCACCACTACCGGTGGACATGACACGTCCCCTCCAGCGAGGTAAGGCCTGGGCGCCACCCACCTGCGGGTCGGACAACAGTCGAGGATGGCTAGGGAGGATGAATCCGCCGAGGGCGTCGATCTACCCGGCGTCGATCGTCGCGGTGACTCGCCCCGGGGCGCTCGAACGTGCCGGACCGCCGGGGTGCGGGAACGCCCCGGTTCCCGCGACCCCGTTCACAGTCACAGGATGCTGAATGCAGATTCCGAGCGGCGAGCAGATGCCGAAGATGCCACCCTCCAGGTAGCGGGCGAGGAGATCGAGCAGCTCTGCGTCCGGGTGTGCGAATGGGTGGTTCATTTGATTCGCAGCATTTTTCGATCCAACATTGCTCGACTTTGGTGACAAGTCGTCAAACTAGTTGACATACTTGAAGTGATGACTATCCGGACAACGCTTGACGGCTCTCACAAGGATGCGATCTCGATGCGAGCAACCCGGGCCTCTGCCTCACCTCTGCAGCTCTACGCCGCGTTTCGCCGGCATCATCCCCGAAGCGTGATGCCCGGCGACTACGTCGCCGAGTGCGGTTTTCGACTGGGCCGTTGGCAGGAGCGTCAGCGGGTTGCCCGCATGCTCGGTACCCTGCCGCCCCAACGCATTCAGCAACTCGATGCGATTGGGTTCGTGTGGAGCGATGACGACGATGTCCCACTTCCGGCTGTGTCACGCGCCGACAGCAAGCGGCGGCGGATGCTTACTGAAATCGCTGCCTACCGCGAAGAGCACGGCAATGCGCTGGTGCCCACGAACTATGTCACAGCCGACGGTGAACAGGTAGGTCAGTGGCTCTATCGGGCGGTCAAGAAGTGGCGTGCCGACGCGTTGCCCGACGACGAGCGTCGTCCGCTCGCCGCGCTCGGGGTCTCCCCTGGTCCACGGCCGCGAGGGCCGCGAGGGCCGGCACAGCACACCGGATCGGCAGTTCATCGCCGCGACCGGCAGCTTTCGAAGGAAGCGCGTATCTGAGCGCGAATCTCGTCGGCTCCAAGCTGTTTCTGCGGTTGGATGAGCGCCCTCTTCTGCCGGGGCTGCGTGGTGGCCACCATTGCCCGCGCGCGGCCGAACCCAGGATGGGTGTTTGTTAGCAGGAGTGCAGGACCTGGCTCATCGCGTCCTTCTCCGCCTGGGTCACCCAGAGCCGGTAGAGGGATTTGACGTCGATTTGCCGGGAGACGTAGGTGCATCGGTAGCTCTTGTTCGGCGGCAACCAGGATGCGGCGTCGGAATCGGACTTCTTCGAATTGGTGGGCCCGTCGACGGCTTGCAGGTTCCGTGGGTCGTTGGCGAGGTCGCGGCGTTGCTCCGGGCTGAGCTGCTGGGCGCCCTTCTGCCACGCATCCGACAGGGCGACGACGTGGTCGATCTGCACCGCCGTGGAGGTGTCCTGGCCGCGGACGAACGCGATGGTGGTGCCGGTGTAGGTGTCGTGCAGGGTTCCGGTCGCCACCACGCAGTCCCGCGTACTGGTTTTGTAGGTCAGGTCGACCAGGTCGCGGCGGAGGATGTCGTTGCGGGTGTCGCAGCCGTTGTGGCCGCCCTCGACGCTGTTGTCGTCGGACCACGATGGGCCGAACTGTTCTCGTGTGTAGCCGGTCTTGGGGGCGCGGCCCTTGACCGCGAGGGTGTCGAGCTTCGCCAACGCCGGTGCCGCATCGAATACCGGTGCCGGGGCGGCCGGGGCGCCCCCGAGTGACCCGGTGCCCGGATCGGCATCGGCGATGGCCGAGCACCCGGTCAGACCGATGACGGTGGCCGCACCGAGGGCGAGGAAGGCGGTCCGGGGGCGATGGCGCATGTGTCTGTTCTCCTGTTACCGGTGGGGCTGGTGTGATCGCAAGTATTGCGGGTGCCTCCGACAACTGTGTGAGCGCTACCGACTGAGGCGGGACGCGGGTGACGCAGCGTTACCGAGCCGGACGATGATGTCGGATGTTTCGGTGCGTGCCCGACGAGACCGAACACACTGCGACCGGGCACCTCGGGGCCGCCTGATGCTCGGCTCCCTCTGCGAAAGTTCTAACGCCTACTCCGCACGCCACTCCAGCTTGACCTGGTTGACTTGACCTGGTTGACCGAGGATGATGAAGGCATGAGCACACCACTGCGGGATATCGTGGCCGCCGAGCTCGCTGCCAGCGGTCTCGACCAGACTGAGCTGAACCCGGGCGACGCCGCGTATGTCGAGAACGGGATCCGCGGTGTGCTCTCCGGACTGAAGGCCCGCCGCGCCTGGGAGAACCACATCGGGGCGATCCTCACCCACAAGCAGGTCCTCGAGGTGACCGGCTGGACGAAGCAGGCCCTGAGCCAGGGGTTCGACGGTGCCGCTCCGGCCCGCCCCATCCTCGGGGTCAAGGATGTCCTGCGGGTGTGGGCGGACGCCGACGGTACCGGGTGGATGGCCGCGTCCTGGATGATGACCGAACAACCAGAACTCGGCGGCAGGACGCCGCGGCAGGCGCTGCTCGACGGGGACGGGCCCTCGGTGGTCGATCTTGCTCATGCGGCCACCGGGCGGCTCGCCGCGTGAGTTCACCCCGCACTGCTCTGCACCTGCTCGCACCCCCACCCCCGGAACACCTGCACGACCGGTTCCCGCCTTGGCGCCGCCCGGCCGGGACGGAGGTGTTCCGGTGTCACGGCGCCGAACACGGACCGCTGTGGTTCGCCAACGCCGGGTACGGCAGGTTCGACCTCGCCCACACTCACGCGTGCCTCGCGTTGTTGGATACCGCCGGCGCCCGCTCCACGACTCCCACATTCACTGTGACGCAACCACCCTGACTATCCGAGGCTGACCCCAAGCTGCTCGAGAAGGAGGGTGGGGAGGGGACGTGCGAAATTTGTCCAGCAGTCTGCTGGACAATTTCTACATGGATGGAACCGGCTTGCTGCTGCGCGCGTCCAACCGAGTATGACGATGCGCCCCGATGACCCGAATCTCGACGACTTCGTCCGATGGGAACTCGAGCTCTACCGACAACGAAACGCCGAACGACGAGGAGTGGCCTTGCCACCTGGTCCACGAGAACTCGATGCCCCACCCGCTGACTGATTCCGACCCGATGGTCGCCGAGCCGACCGGACAAATCATTAGCACTCGACCATTGAGAGTGCTAAATTCTTTTTATTCGATGGCACGGCCCCGTGAGAAGCCGCTGTGCCCAGTCACAGTCGCTGGTCCCGGTGCACGGCAAATTGCTACCGGGTCGGGGCAGTGATGGAAGGTTGCCCTTGATCGGCACATCCGGCGTCGCACCACAGACGACCGGACCACCCGACGCACTGGAGGAGGATCATGACCGCCGCTACCTCGCGACCATCAGGTGGAACCAGTGGCGGGCGTTCCTCCGGGCGCGCACGCCGGCGAACGCCGCGCGGTGGATCGCGGTTGCCCTCCGTGTCGATCGCCTTGGGGTCGTTGTCCATCGCGTCGTTCTGGGTGGTCGGACTCGGGTTCGTCCTGCGCGTGAGCGCCATAGGGTGCGGTGCTCTCGCCACAGCCCGGTCCGGCGTAGTCGACGATGAGTCCGCATCGCTGCGGGCGTTGCTCGGGGTCGTCGCCGGAGTCGCGGGGATCACGGTGTCCGCGATCGCGCTCTTTCCGGTGCTGGAGTACCTGTGACCCGCGCACCAGCCCCTACACGCCCCGTCCTCGACTTTTGGAAGGATCCGCACCAACCCGTGACCGCCGTCCCCGACTCCCACCTGCCCATCACACAGACCACCCTCGACACCGGTCGCGACGAGCCCGCGTCGACCGGCGAGGCGCTCCTCGAGTCCCGGGAAGCGGGTATCGCCGTGACCATCGGCCTGGCGCTGCTGACCACCCTCGTGTGCACCGTCCTCGGGTCCTTCCCGCTGGCCCTTCTCGCGCTCGTCGCGGTCGCCGGCATTGCCGGCTTGATCACCGCCGCCCTCTGACACTGCCCGCATGCCCCGACACCGCCGGCGTGGGGGTCCGGTGATGGGCGCAGTGACATTCCGTCCTGCTTCGTCGCGCCTCGATGGACCCGGAACAGACCCTGCGCTCCCCAGTGACACCACCGAGGGGGTCGGCAACCTGTCCTCAGTTACCTCGAGGTAGGTCTCGTACTCGAATCATTCTCGTAGGGTGGGACTCTCAGGAAAATCACAGACACTGTGGGGCCAAGTGATGCGACGATGAAGCATGCGCCGCCATCGTTGGCCGGCCCTCGCGCCGCCCACCACCGGAGGGATCACCGTGCACGCGGGCATGCCGATCGCGGCCGAGAAAGACCTCACCCTCGAACTGTCCGCCGCGACCGCGTTCGCGTCCGGGCTTCTGCTGCGGTTCACGCTATCCGTCACCGGTGTCCGCGCCGACTTCGCGCGCCACGAAACCCGCCCCCTGACCGACCCCCACGACTGGTCGGCGCAGTGGTCCTACCTGGCCGTGCGCATCCACGCCGACGACCTGGGCGGCCCCGCCGACCCGCTCCACCCGGTCCCCGACTCCGACTCCGCCTCCGGCCCGGAGGGATCCGGGCCGTACCGAACCACGCCGCAGTACTGGATCGGCACCTACCCGACCACCGGATCACTGACCGTCACCACCAGCTGGCCTCAGGTCGGACTCCACCCCACCTCGGTCACCCTCACGCTCGGACCCAGCCCCTTCCCCACCACCTTCGGGTCCGATGCCCGTCGGTGACGGTGTCCGACTGTGCTCGACGAGTGTGAATGCCCGGGCCGCTGTTGACGGTTCCTGGTTATCGGAACTGACCGGTACCGCACACAGGCGTCTGACGCTCAGCCGATACGGGCAGTCGCGCACATCGGGCAACGGATGGTCTCGCCGACGACCCACCCGTTGATCCGGGCGAAGGCCACCGCCGCCGTTTGTCCGGCGACCGCGGCCTCGAATCGGTGCTCACACAGATCGCACCGCACCGCCCAGCCATTGTGTCCACTGGATTGGATTACCTGCACAGTCATGTCACCCTCGCGACGTCACCGAATCCGAACCGTGGCACCAGCATCGCACAGCCAACCGACGAAGCAGAGCCCCAGAGCCCCATGCTGACAACATCATGCACCCGAACAGTGACGCCACACCGACCACGACAGACCTCAGTTGGCGCCGCGCGGTCCCTCACCGATCCCCAGACGTGCACTGCAGGAGCATTGAGCGCCGTGGGTTTGCACGGTCCGGCGCGGATGCGGCCACGTGATGAGCGGCGCTCACCGACCCCGCCTCACCACCAAGATGTGTCGAGGGGTTTCGCGGAACTCGCTGGCGTACTCATCATTGAAACCGATCGCACTCGCCCCCTCGGACGTGCAACTGATCCCCTCGCCCGGATCGACGAACACGAGTCCGTCGATGGCACCGACCAGTTGCCCACAGCCCTACTCATGACGTAAACGACTTTCGAGGTGGTCGCACGGTCCTGATACCAGACATTTGCATTACTGCTAGCTACGCTAGCTAGGATTGCAAGTATCAGATCCTGACGATCATTCCGCGCACAGCACCCTGCGAGCGGCCGCCGGCGATCCTTTGAGACGCCTCCTCAACTGCGCTAATCGGCTTTTCATGAGATACCAACGTGTCGACCCCAACGTGTCGACCCCCTCGTCACTTTCGTCACCGTGATGCAATTCGAGCGACGGTCGCCGTACCGCCCCTTCGGTCACACACGATCGACGACCGACCCATGAAGCTGCAGAGGCACTCTCGACCTACACCTGCGGCACCAACGGAATTCCGTTCGGCCGGATGCAGGGATGTGCCTACCTCCGCCTGTGCCCACCGCCACTCCCCCGCGCAGTAGTTCCGCTGGCGTGGTGCGGCCCGGCCTTCAGGTGTGGGCGAACTCCCGCGGACGGGAGTCCAGGCCTTCGGCGTCGCAAGAAGGAAAGGTGCTCACTCGGCGCGGCGCCGACGCGGTTTACGGATGTCGGTGCGCGCACCCTGGCCCGGCCTGTTGTTCGCCCACTCGACGATCTCCGAGCGCTTCCACAGCGGAGTGCGGCCGATCTTCTCCACCGGCGCCGGCGCTTGCCCACGGGAGACGTACCCGCGGAACGTCGAGACCGACAGATCGGTACCGGTTTCCTCTTTGATCAGGTCGATGACCTGATCGGTGGTCAGTCGATGTGGGTTCGCCATCGGTTGAGAATCCTTCCTTTTCATCGCCCGTCGGCGATGCGGGTGGCAGTTCGGTGTGTAGTACGCCGGTCGACCGGCCGCGACACGACGCACGGCGGCGCGAGACTTCCCTCGGATGGACCATACAACGGCGTGCTGTAATGCCCGCATACACGTTCGGGGGCCTGGTAGCGGTCCACACGTTCCAACACTACAGCGATGAATTGCAAGGTTCGGGAATCCTTGGAGAGGATCCCTCTAGCTGGGGACACGACACGTCCCCGAACATCATGTGCCCCTGAACGACCTGCGTCGTCGGGAGCCGATGGGATTCAGTGCCGACTCGGCGAGGCAGTGACGGCACGTGGCATGGCGACCGTCGTCGCGCGTCCCGACATGGCCGTAGACCGCCCGCGCGATCATGAGCTCCGCATGGCTCCGCAGGATGTCACTCCCGCATGCCAGGCATCTGAGAGAAGGCCCGTGCCGCCGACGCTGACCAGAACAAGTGCCCACAGTCCCATCACGCGAACACGAACGCCACGATCTCCTCAGGCACGTCCTACCAGGCGCATTGAAATCGCGGGCAAATAGCATTCCACACTTGAATCCGTCGAGTAGCCCACGCCGGTTGCGCTGACACGGTGACCGGGCCGTCGACTCGGCGTCGGATCGACCCTGCTACGTCGCGTCAGTTCACCTCGACACGGTTGACCACGTACCCTGCCCGCTGGAGCAAGCGCGCAGGAGGAGAAACTGTATGGGGGTCGGATCGGTGCACGAAACGCTCGTTAAACACGACGGAATGGCCTATCGCCGAGGGTTGGGCGGCGCGCAGATCAGGACTGACGCGCGACACTTCGGCGTGTCGACGGTGGTCACCCGATGAAGCCCGTCGAAATCGCCGACGGCGTGTTCTTTGTGCACTCCGAGATGGTCAACTGGGTACTGCTCACAGAAGGTGACGCGGTGACCGTGATCGACACCGGGTACCCGGGGCAGCGTGGCGATGTCGAGGAATCGATCCGGGCTATCGGACGGGATCCTCACGGCATCGAGGCCGTGCTCATCACCCACGCGCATGTCGACCACGTCGGCAGCGCACAGTATCTCGCCGAGACCTACGGGGCGCCGGTACTGGTACACCCTGCCGAGGCGGCTCACGCCCGGCGTGAATGCCATGAGGTCGCGACACCGTGGGATGTGCTCAGCAATATCTGGCGCCCCGGGGTCCTGCCGTGGGCGGTCAAGCTGGTCCGGCTGGGTGGCACGGCCAAGTACGGCGTCGACTCCCCCACGCCGATGCCCGTACCCGGCGCCCTGACCTGCCCGGGTGCCCCCGTCCCGGTTCTCGTGCCCGGCCACACCTCCGGTCACACCGTCTACCATCTTCCCGCTCGCGGTGTGGTGATTTCCGGGGACGCCCTGATCACCGGGCACCTGACCTCACCGATCTCCGGGCCCCAACTGCTGCCGCAGTGGTTCGACCACGACCGCGGTATGGCCGCGGAGTCACTGCGCATCATCGGAGAGTTGGACGCCGACATTCTTCTGCCCGGACACGGGCCGATCCATCGCGGCTCCGTCGCCGAAGCGGCCGCAATAGCACGAGAACGCGTCG
>SEEV01000620.1 GCA_004211695.1 Rhodococcus sp. (in: high G+C Gram-positive bacteria) | reverse complement strand
ACGCCGCCGCGTCCAGAAGCTCCCGATCCGCCCGCTCCACACCCTGCATGAACCCATTTTCCCAGCTCAGGCCGATGAACCCGGGAGGCGCGCCGATAATTCAGCGGCCTCCTAGCGGCGGGCCCAGGAGGACACTCGGGGCAGCTCTCACGTCCTGCGCGCCCGGTTGACACCCCGCACACCGGCACTTCGGACCAGTCACTTCCCAAGCCCGCCAGACTCCCTATGAACCCGGGGCTTCGCGTTCTATTAGCGCGGATTTCCGCGCAGGAGGTTCGTCGCAATATCGCAGTCGAACGAGTGTGCAAGATCAGTGGTCTGTGACTGTTTGACCTGCGTCGATGCGGTCGACGACCGGTGCAGACTTCACATGTTCTTGTGATGGTCCTCCTGCTGAATCACACAAATGTCATTCGTTACCGTGTCGTGATCTCCTGACGAAGAGAACCCGGTCATACGCGTAATCGATTGGCGAACAATATAAGACAAGAATCCGGAGCCCGGAGACAGTTGACCGAAAGCCGCCTTATGGCGCCCCGGTAGCCTGGTAGAACGGAGCTATGACAGCCGGATCCACACAACACAAGGGTGCGGAGTTCTTCACCGCGCCGGAGCAGGTGAACCACCGCCGCTACGAGGCGCTGCGCGCGTTCTACGTCGACGGGCTCACCCATGCGCAGGCCGGGGACCGGTTCGGCTACACCCGGTGGGCGATGGTGAACCTGGTGCGCGAGTACCGGGCCGGGAAGCTGGAGTTGTTCGCCCCGCCCGGCAAGCCGGGCCCGCGGCCGGGGGTCACGCCGGCCAAGGACCGCGCCCGCGCCCGGGTGATCGAGCTGCGCCGGGAAGGGTTGTCGACCTACGAGATCTCGGCGAGGCTGGCCGTCGAGGGCACACCGCTCAACCGGACCAGCGTCGGCGAGATCCTCACCGAGGAAGGGTTCGGGCGGCTGCTGCGCCATCCCGAACCGGAGGCGAGCGTCTCGCCGACGACACCCGGCCGCGACACCCGCCTGCCCCGCACCGCCCGGCTCGACTTTGAAACCTGGCCGCAGCGCATCGATTCCGGCCGGGCCGGGCTGCTGCTGCTGATCCCCGACCTGATCGAACTCGACCTGCCCGCGCTGGTGCGACAGGCCGGGTATCCGGGCACCCGCGTCGTGCCCGCGGCGTCCTGGTTGTTGTCGCTGCTGGCGCTGAAGCTGACCCGCACCCGCCGGGTGTCCCACGTCGACGACCTGCTGCTGACCGATCCGGCCGCGGCGCTGTTCGCCGGGCTGAGCACCCTGCCGAAGAAGAGCGCGCTCACCGACTACTCCTACCGCACCGGCCACGACCACCAGCGCCGGTTCCTGGCAGCGCTGGACGCCAGGATGATCGACGGCGGCCTCGCCACCGGCGAACAGGCGATCTTCGACCTCGACTTCCACGCCGTCATGCACTGGGGCCACGACCCGGTGCTGGAAAAGCACTACGTGCCCACCCGCTCGCAGCGCGCCCGCTCCGTGCTGACCTTCTTCGCCCAGGACACCGGCACCCACAACCTGGTCTACGCCAACGCCGACCTCGCCAAGTCCACCCAGGCCCGCGAGGTGATTGCGTTCTGCGACCACTGGAAAGCAGTGTCCGGCAACGACCCCCGCATGTTGATCATGGACCAGAAGGTCACCACCCAGCCGGTGCTCGGCGAACTCGACGACCGCGGCATCAAGTTCCTCACCCTGCGCATGCGTTCACCCGCGCTGGTCAAACACATCGACGCGCTCACCGACACCGACTTCACCACCGTCACACTGAACCGGACCGGAAGGTTCAACCGGCCCAAGGTATGTGAATCCACCGGGGTGCGATTGAGCGGCTACCCCGACACCGTGCGCCAGCTCGTCGTCACCGGCCTCGGCCGCGTCGCACCCACCGTCATCATCACCAACGACCACGACCTGCCCACCAAGGCGCTCATCGAGCATTACGCCCGGCGGATGACCATCGAGCAACGCCTCGCCGAGATCATCCAGGCCTTCCACGCCGACGCCCTGTCCTCGGCGGTCAACCTCAACGTCGACCTCGACATCATGCTCTGTGTGCTCGCCCAAGCCCTCACCGCCGCGCTCCGCGCCCGGCTCCCCGGCTACGCCACCGTCACCCCCGACGTCCTGCAACGCCGATTCCTCGAAACCCCCGGCACCATCACCACCAGCGGCGGCACCATCACCGTCCGGCTCCACCGACGCGCCTACACCCCCGTCCTCCGCCAAGCCGACCTCCCCAGCGACACCACCGTCCCCTGGTGGGGCGGACGAACCCTGCGTTACGAGATCACCTGACCCATTGCCCCGAACCAGTTGTGTGGAAATCCGCGTTAGAGAGGCGCCGTTAGTGTCGTGAGTCGTCAATTCGACCGCAGTAATGCGCAATCGATTCGAGGACTCGGTCCGCGATCTTGAGCCACACGTAGGCGGCGTAGATCCTCGCCACACGGACGGACGGGTGGTCATGCTCGCCTGATGCGTTCGATCACTGCGGTGCAGACGAGCCGTGCGCTCGCGATCCTGCCGATCATGCCGACTGCACTCAGGAGCTTGCCGGCGCCGGTCTGGTATGAGCTGCGGCTGCAGCGTATTACCCGGGGGTGTGATCAACCCCCGGCGCACGCTGTACTCGTGTTGATGGGTCGGGGGTGGGTTTCGTACATGCGGACCGCGACGGCCAGGGCGGAGGCGGCGCTGACGGCGGCGGCCACCCATACCGCGGCGTGCAGTCCCATCAGGTCGGCGACGATGCCGCCGAGGATGGCGCCGACGGCGTAGCCGCTGTCGCGCCAGACCCGGTAGATCCCGACGGCGCGGCCGCGCCAGGCC
>SEEV01000619.1 GCA_004211695.1 Rhodococcus sp. (in: high G+C Gram-positive bacteria) | reverse complement strand
GCGGCGTGCCAGCTCATCCGGATGAAGAGGCCGCCGTAGTGGCCGTAGTCGGCGGGCCACCAGTCCTGCGAGGTCGTCATGAGATCGATGACGTCGCGCTTGAGCGCCTCGACGTCGAGTTTGGCGAATTCCTCGGCGTAGTCGAAGTCTTCGCCCATCGGGTTCGACTTGGACGTGTGGGCGTGCAACACCGACAGCTCCGGCTGGTTCGGCCACCAGTCGCGGTTCGTCCTCGGGCGGTGCGCCGCCGGAGTGGGAGACGGGATTGCGGGGTTTTCACTTTCACTGGTGCTCCGAGTGTTTCCCTCGTGAGCGACCGGGCAGCTATCGGACACAACATTCCTTCCGGGAGAGACCAAGTTGGGCTGTGGTCATGGATTCGATCGAGAAGTCTGGGATGTCGAGCAGTCGGGGCACAGGCCCCAGTAGACGACCTCGGCCTCGTCGACGAGGAAGCCGCTGTCGTCGGACGGTGTCAGGCAGGGCGCCTCGCCGACGGCGCAGTCGACGTCTGCGATGGCCCCGCAGGACCGGCAGATGACGTGGTGGTGGTTGTCGCCGACCCGCGACTCGTAGCGGGCGACCGAGCCGGGTGGCTGGATCCGCCGCACCAACCCGGCGGCGGTCACGGCGTGCAGTACGTCGTACACGGCCTGCCGGGACACCCCGTCCAGGACCGTGCGTACTGCTCCGAAAATCGTCTCCGTATCGGCGTGCGGACGTGTGTGCACCGCCTCCAGCACCGCGACCCGGGGGCGGGTCACGCGAAGTTCAGCACCACGCAGCTGCTCTGCGTAATCCGGCATCGACGGCACTCACACACTATGACTTACTTTTCTGGACTGAACCCAGACTTTGCGAAAATTAATGTCGCAGCCCCAGCTTATTCGCCTGGAGTGGCCACCGGGAGGCAGGAATCGGCCCGAATTTCGGCGCCCTCGGCACGCTCAACTGCCGAACGGGGACGCGCTGTTGGAGTACCGCGCGAAGTCACCCTGCGCCCCGCTGTAGACGTTGAGGTCGACGTCGCCGTTGACTCCGGGGATGCGACCGGTGCTGGTGTACTGCCAGAACGTCCAGTTGCTCCAGCCGCCGGGCAGCGGACCGGGAACGTTCTGACCGTTGTAGTCGGCGATCCACAGCGGGTAGCCGGCGAACTCGTTCGTGTTCGCCATCGCCGTCCGCCAGAAGTTCGGGTACGTGTAGATGATCGGCTGACGCCCCGTGAGCGATTGGACCGTGTTCAGGTAGCGGTGTGTCCAGTCGATCAGGGCGGCGGGCGGCAACCCGTTGGACACTTCCATGTCGAGGACGGGTGGCATGTCGCCGGGACCGTTGATGCCCAGCACCACCGTCGAGTAGAACGCGGCCTGCGCCTCGGGCGACTGCGTCGGGTCGGCGTAGTGGTACGCGCCGCGGGCGACCCCGGCCACCCGCATGGCGAGGCAGTCCTGCACGAAGAACGGGTTGACGTAGCTGAGCCCCTCGGTGGCCTTGACCATCGAGAAGTCGTGGCCGGCGTTGCGGACGGCGAACCAGTCGATGGGCGAGCCGCCCGGGTGCTGCCACGAGGCCACGTCCGGACCTCGGACGGGTTCGGCGGCCGCAGTCCCCGGCAACGCGGCGGCGAGCGCCCCGGCGAGCAGTAGCGGTGCGATCTTGGAGAACCTTCGGACCTTCACCCCGATAGCCATGCGCCCGAGGGTAGTGCCTTCCCACCGTCCGCACGCGGCAACGGAAATCACTTCGTGACGAATGCCGCCCGCCGGAGCGCCTCGCCGCGTGCGGCCCGTCCCGGCGCCGTCGATGCGTTGATCGCGAGGACCGACAGCAACTCGTATGCGACGTGCGCGGCCGCGATTCCGGTGATCTCGGCGTGGTCGTATGCGGGCGCGACCTCCACGATGTCGGCGCCGACCACGTTGAGGCCGACGAGTCCGCGCAGAGTGTTCAGCAACTCGCGGGACGTCATGCCGCCGGCCTCGGGTGTCCCGGTGCCCGGAGCGTGCGCCGGATCCAGGACGTCGATGTCCACGGACACGTAGACGGGACCGCCGTCGAGCCGTCGGCGCATCCGTTCGACGATGCTCGCGACGCCGTCCACCTCGTAGTCGTCGGAGCGGATCACCTGGAAGCCGAGGACGGCGTCGTCCTCGAGGTCCTTCTTGCTGTAGAGCGGGCCGCGGATGCCGATGTGCTGCGAACGCTCGAGGTCGATCAGCCCCTCCTCGCTGGCCCGCCGAAACGGGGTGCCGTGCGTGTAGGGGGCGCCGAAGTAGGTGTCCCACGTGTCGAGGTGGGCGTCGAAATGCAGGACGGCGATTGGACCGTGGTCGCGGGCGAGCGAGCGCAGGATCGGGAGGGCGATGGTGTGGTCGCCGCCGAGCGTCAGGACGGTCGAGCCGTCCTTGCGCAGGTCGGTGACGGCACCGTCGACGGTGGCCAGCGCCTCCTGGATGTCGAACGGGTTGACGCCGATGTCACCGAAGTCGGCGACCTGCTGCGCCGCGAAGGGGTGCACGTCGAGAGCGGGGTTGTACGGACGCAGGAGCTTCGACGACGCGCGGATGTGGCCCGGGCCGAACCGGGCGCCGGGGCGGTAGCTCACACCGGAGTCGAACGGGACGCCCATCACCGTGACGTCGGCGCGGGACACCTCGTCGAGCCGGGGGAGGCGGGCGAACGTGCTGGGCTCGGCGTAGCGCGGGGTGCGGGTCGCGTCGACGGGGCCCGTTATATCGTCTGTACTCATCGGAATCCTTCGGTGTGTGCCGGAGACGTGGCGTCGTCGTATCGTTTCCTTGGAACGCATTCTTGTCAACACTTGTTTCCTATACGAGACACAACGAAGGATCGATGC
>SEEV01000176.1 GCA_004211695.1 Rhodococcus sp. (in: high G+C Gram-positive bacteria) | reverse complement strand
CGTCGACCTCGGCCGGATCAACGGCCGCCCGTTCGTCAACAACGCCTCCTTCGGGGTCTACGCGGAGGTGGTACGCAGCCCGGCGTACCGCGACGACAAGACCGGAACCGTGCTCCAGATGCTCCCGGACCTGCTCGCCGGACAAGCGGGTGTCCCACTCGTCACCCGGATCGGGAACGTCACCGTAAGGAACCCACAGGCGGTACTGGTGAGCAACAACCCCTACGGCACCAGCGATCTCGCCGGCCTGAGCCGACGGGACCGACTCGACCGCGGCGTCCTCGGCGCCGTCACCGTCTCCGTCGCCAACGCCCGCCAGGCGGTCGGGCTGCTGCGCCGCGCGAACGTCCGGGGCCTGACCCAGCACACGACCACCGAGGTGGTCGTCGACGCCGACACACGTCAGACCCCGGTCGGCGTCGACGGCGAATCCCTGCTGCTGACCACCCCGGTGCGTTGCACGATCGAGCCCGGCGCCCTACGGATCCGGGTACCCCGCGACCGCCCGGGGGTGCGCCCCGCCGAACCCACCGTCGACTGGGTCCGGCTCCGCGAACTGGCCTGGCACCGTCAGGCCGCGTCCCCGCGCACTTGAGACGCAGCAGTACCGCTGGCCCCCAACTCATCCCGCCGAACGGTGACCGACCCCAGCCACCGCGCAGTGTGCACCACGACCGACGCCACGAGCCGGAAGGCCGCTTGTCCTGACTCAGTGGATCTGGCGAGATCGCAGCGGCCGCACCCGCTGTTCGCCAGGTCTATTTACGGAACCCGCGTACGGGATCGGCTGTGGGTGGACAGCAGCAAGTATCACCACGCCGAGGGGTGTTCTCGTTCGCCGGCACCGCGGACGCGGGTCGGGCCGTCCCGCAGCCGGGGACGTTGCCCGGAAGCCGATCCCCGTCGGGCCTGTGCGAGCCGGGTCTGGTCCGCGTCGTCCTCGACTTCCGGGGAACGTGCGGTGCCGGGGTGGTCTGTTGCGGTTGCGGTGGCCGGTGCCTGCTCGGCGCGTAGTTGCGCGTTGTCCGCTTCCAGGCGGCGGTTGTCGCGTTCGAGTTCGTCGGTGCGGTGCTCGAGGTCGAGAACCCGGCCGATACCAACCAGGTTGACGCCGGCGTCGATGAGTTCGGCGATGCGCCGGAGCCGGGCCAGGTCGTAGTCGCTGTAGCGGCGGGTGCCGCCCCTGGTGCGGCCGGGGGTGACCAGACCGTAGTCCTCGTACAGGCGCAGTGCCGCGATCCCGAACCCGGACAGCTCTGCGGCCACCGAGATGCCGTACACACCGCGCAGCGACGGTGATTCGGGGTCGTACCGGCCGGATTTTTCGGGCATTTTGTGCTCCGCTCGGGAATTTTCTCGCACAAACTGTTGCCATAGTCTACGACAGATGATATACCGAACCTACAGCATCTGCTGGAGTTTACCTGGTGGAATGAAGAGGGTTTCAGGAGGTGGACATGATGTTGATGCGTACGGATCCGTTCCGCGACCTCGACCGACTGACGCAGCAGATCCTCGGCACGACGGCCCGTCCGGCGGTGATGCCGATGGACGCCTGGCGCGAGGAGGATCGGTTCGTGGTGGAGTTCGATCTGCCCGGCGTGAACGCCGACTCGCTGGATCTGGACGTCGACAAGAACACGCTGACGGTGCATGCCGAACGGACCGCGCTGAACGAGAACCAGGAGATGGTCGCCGCCGAGCGTCCGCGCGGGGTGTTCAGCCGGCAGCTGTTCCTCGGGGAGAACCTCGACGCGGACAAGATCGAGGCGAGCTACGAGGCTGGGGTACTGCGGTTGACGATTCCGGTCGCGGAGAAGGCCAGGCCCCGCAAGATCGAGATCAGCAGCAACGGTCATTCCGAGCAGAAGGCGGTCAACGCCTGAGACGAGGCGCAGAAGGGGACCGTCGACGCTCGACCGAGGCCGACAAGGCTCGGGAGGGGGTGAACATCATGACATTGGCGAACATGGTCACCGAGGTGAACGCCACCGTGATTCCGGAGCGCACCGACCGCGAGGTGGTGTGGCCGTGGCATGAGCTCGACTACGCCCTGCTCGAGGCCGATTCGGACCGCATCCTCGCCGACGCGCTCACGCCGCAGGCCGTGGTCCTGCTCGCACGGTTGGCCACCGCACCGGCCGGCCCGGCGTGCCCATCCCCTTCCACTTCGGTGCCGTGGACGGTGACGGCGCCCCCGGCCCCGGAGATCCGGGCCACCCAGCGCTCACCTCCGAGAACCGGAAAAGACCAGTCACAAGAACACATCTCGTGAGTGAAGGTCGAGAAAGGGGTGATGAATCAGACGAGTGCACCACCTGAAGGGGTTCGCCCGCGGCCGCCTCCGTCACCTTCATCCTTCGTACGCGGCGCGGCGAACCCGGGGGCACACCGCCCGTCCGCCGCCGATCAACCGGGGAGTCAGCGAAGGCGCCGACCGCATCCCTCACCCGGGCGTCAACCGGGCGAGGGATCGCCTGGGGCGCACAGCCAGTGCAGTGGCAGACGGTCGCACTCCCGGGCCAGCCCGGTGCGCCGATCGGGTCGACGAGGCGATCGGCGAGCTCCGGCGGCTCGATCTCGCGGTGCCGGAACGAGAAAGGCGGTTCCAAGCGTTCGGGGTGCCGGAACCACCAGGACGGGGCCGGACCGCGTCACCGGTTCGCCAGGACGGCGACACCGAGACCCCCCACCGGCTATACGGAGGGCGGTTCGCTGATGGCGTCGGCGGTGACGATCATGTCGAGCTCGAGGCTGTTCGTGCCCGCGGCGTCGGTGACGTACACGGTGATCGCCGCGCACCATTGGCCGTCGTGGATTTGGAACCAGTGCGTTTGCAGCGCCGGCAGCAGACCCGACAGATAGACCGAGGAACTCTTCACCCTCATGCTGACGAAATCGGCGCGGGCCGCTCCCCCGCGCCCGAGCGGCAACGCCTTGCCGATGTCCACCTGGACTGCCCGTGGCGGGTCGAATGTCCTGATGACCGGGTGTTCTGGCCAGCGTTCGGTCCAGGCGTCGGTGTTGATCACAGTGCAGCTCGCAGTGGGGCGTGGCCGCTCGACTGGATCTCGGGGACCGTGCGCCAGGCCACCGACCCGGCGTCGCTGCGAATCTCCATACGGAGCGTGCGACGTGGGAACCCTTTGCCGGCGGCCGCGACGTCGAGGTGCACCCCTGTGACGCGGCCATGGCCCTCGCCGAGACCGGAGTATCCGGCGACTCGGGACTCGATCCGCAGATCCACCCCGTCCCACCGCCCGCCGGTGACCAGCAAGACGGCGCCCTTCGACCGAGCCCTGGCCACCACCGCCCGCGCCCTCGACGGTGTCACGGCCGCGCCCGCAAGCCCGAGAATGATGAGGTCAACGCCGTCGAGAAGGATCGCCGCGACCTCGACGGCGGTGCCCTTCGGCTCGGGCACCAGTGCGATCCGGGAGAGGTCCGCGCCTTGCTCGACCGCGGCGAGCAGACTCAGATCCGGCATTCCGATCACGGCCGCGTGGGAACCGCTGGCGGTGACCGAGGCGAGTAGGCCGACCAGCACCGATGTTGTTCCGGCGACGGTGGCGACGGTGCCGCGGGCGAGTCCTCCACGCGGAAGAAGTTCCGCGATCGGAGCGGGCACGGGCAGCGTCCGCAACGCGGTCTGGGCGGTGGCCACAATGGGTGTCGGTTTGTCGACGGACCGCAGCATCACCGCGGGCATGGCCGGCTCGGGGCTGTCGGAGCGGGCGGGAATCGTCGCCATTTTCCGGCGCAGTTGTTCGAGTTTTTCCGCCTTGGTGAGCGGGTCCGATGCGTGCGCCGGGGGCAGTTCGCTCATGCTTGCCTCCGTCAACCCGATCCGTCTACCTCCCCAGTGTAGCCGGGCGATCGAACGCATGTTCGACCGATGAGGAATCGGTGGACTCCCTGATCTCTCCTCGCAGGTCAGGGGCCGGCCGGGCGGCGTCCTTCCGGGAATCCCCGGTCAGGCGGTGGTGGGGATGGTGATGTCCGCGTGGGCCTCGATGGCGGGGAGGAGGTACTGGGGGCAGGTGACCAGTTGCCGGGGCGCGGGAATCGCTCGGCGGTCGGTGTCGAGGTAGAGGCGATAGGCGAGCTGCCCGCGGCGATGGGTGCCGGTGTCCGGGTCGACGGCACCGAGGAAGTATCCGCGCGTGGCATCGGCGGTGGAGAAGATCGCCCGCGCCCACTCGTCGGGCTCCGCGGGCGGCAGATACCGCACCTCGCCCGTGACCGCATCGACGGTGCGCACGATGACCGTGACGGTGACCCCGGCCGCTGCCGGAAACCACTGCTCGGCCGGGACGTCGTACGCCGCGATCGAGGTGTGGATCCGCAACTCGATGTTCGCTGCGGTGCGGGCCACCGCCGTAATGAGGTGCGGATCCGCCGGGACGTCACCGCCGGCCAGATTCGGTAGCGGCTGGTCGCCGTCGGCGCGCAGGTTGTCGGGCTCGGCGGACATGGGGTCAGGGTACGGACCCTCGATACCCCGGCCGGCGGGGCGACGGCGATGCCGTCGGACCGCGCCCGGCACCCACCTGATGCGGGCGCCGACAAGGTGTGACCTGGTTCGGCTGGCTCTGGCGATTCAGAACAGGGCCGTCTGATGTTCCGCGGCCGCGGCGTCGGTGTGCCGCATATAGGCGTGGGCGAAGGATTCGGCCGCGGCCGCGGTGCAGCCGAGTTCACGGCCCACTTCGATCCAGCTCTTTCCCTGGGCGTGCAGGGTGTAGGCGTCCTTCTGGTAGTCGTCGACGAACATTGCGGTTCTCCCCTCAATTGATGGTGGCGCAGATGGCTGCGTAGCGGGTGTGGGCGTCGCGTTGGCGGCGGCCGAGCTGGCACATGTACTCGTAGAGATCGTCCGTGGCCACCGTCTGGGTGGCTTCGCTCAGTGCGTGGGCCGCGGTCTCGAAGGAGCGTCGGTAGGACTGGGCGATAACGGCTTTGGCGTAATAGGGGGCGCGTTCGGGAAACGGTGCCGAACCGACGATGCGCACGAGCTGCTGGCGCAACGGCACCGGGTGGTGCTCGATGCCGGCGGGCTTACTGTCGATCTCGTGGGCGACCATGACGTAGTCGTGTGGCTGCCCCCGGCGGATCAGGCCGTGAATCAATCCATAGAGGGCGGCGTACGCGGGGTCGGTGAAGTCATCGCGACCCAGGACGTCGACGATCGGAGCGGCCTGATCCGCGGGGATCTGCATCAGTGCGGCCAGGCAGCACGCTTCGGGACCCAGATGCGGCGCGGCGGCGGACAGCTCCACCTCGCCGACCATATCCTCACCCGCCGGTGCAATTCGCAGTGGCGCAGCCATTTTCCCTCCCTTTCTTTTGACAATTCTTATTGTAGTCGATAAAACGGCTCTTCTCGCGATTCCAAGACACTTTATTTCCATAAAATCGCATTGCTTCCGACGCTCCAGACGAGAGCGTAAGTGTGCACTAAAGCCCCTACACCAGTGACGATGCGACTCGAACCGGGAGATCTAGGCGTTTCTTGGTTTCAGACTAGAAACTGGGTTTTTGCCAAATAGAGCAATGTTCGAAATTCAAACATTTGAGCTCTCATTGCGGTGTGGAAGATTGTCAAATCCAAATTCTTACATGCCACTCGAATCGTGAGGAAATAACTTTTCTCGATAGCGCGAGTGGCGCATCTCGAGGTCCCTGTTCGGGGAATCCCGGGGTTCCGTCCGTTGCGGTGACGGGGGTGTCGGTGACACTTGCGCGCACACGACGCGGAGCCGTGAGCACGTCTGCCGACGTGTACGGTTCGGCGAGCACACCGGGCAGATAGCTGCTGCCCGGTGTGCTCATCCCGGTGGATCGGGGTGCGCCTGTCGCGGATTGGTCGTTACGCCGGAATCCAGATCAGGCCCTGGTCCCCGATCAGTGCGATCTTCCCGTCCGGCGCACCGCCGGCGTACTGGTGCAACGCCGTGCAGGCGCGGGTGACCGCGCAGCCGAGTGCATCGGGTGAGTCGCCGAGTGCCTCGACGCTGGCCTCGCCCATAGCGAGGGCGACCGAGTCGCCCTGGTCCTCGTACAGGCCGACAACCCAGCTCGTGATCGGCGTATCGGTGGTCAGAGCGGGGTCGCCGTTGGTGGTGGCGAGGAGGTAGATCGACCGGCCATCGGCAGTGCGACCCGGATCGCCGGTGAGGGCGTAGCAGTTCCCTCCGGTCGAGATCACCTCAGGATCTGCGACCCCGGCCTCGGCCAGTCGGTCCAGCTCGTGGGCGTAGTTCTCCTCCAGAGTGCCGTAGTGCCGGTAGTCGAGCAGCTCGGACGCCCCCACGATGGGAGCCGCGGATGCTGTTGCTGTGCACATAGGTCAGTGACCTTTCGTACGGGATCGGTCCACTTGCGTGCCCCGATCGTTCGTTTTGCCCTGCTGGCAAAGGAGAGTCGGATCGGCGGTATCAGGGCCTGGCGCAACCCCTGGGCCGGGAAGTTTCTCTGCGAGCGAAGCGAGTGCGGGTGGAGAAAGTTCTCGGAGCCGAAAGGCCGGCGAAGCCGCCAGGGGTTGTGCCGGGACCGCCGTCGATCAGGGTCGGAAGGCCAGCAGGTCAAACGAACGAGTTCTTCAACAGGGCGGAGCGCAGCGGAGTTCGAATCAGGGGACGCCGCAGGCGGTCCGGTAGCCGCCGGAGGCGGGTACATCTCAAGTGAGGCGCCCGTTGCGGTCAGTCGCGGCGGGTGTGGCGCCGCGACTGACGACGACCGTCCGGGCCGACAGGTGCGCCGTGTTCTTCGCGCTGCGGGCGATCTCGCGCGGTTCATGGGCTGCTCGATCGAGGCACCAAGCACGCTAGAGAGCGCGCTCTCCCCTGTCTGCCTCTCGCAGGGTTACGCGAGCGAGCATCTGTTCCATCTGCGGCCACCCGAATCGTAGATCGGTGGCGATCATCCCTGCACGGGTGTCGAGATCCGGTTCGAACGCTGCGAAGACCACCCGAGCGGCTGGCGCGAGCACCGTATGCTCGACAGCCTCAACGGTTTCGCGCGACCAGCGGTCCTCGTCGACTGTCGTGTCGGGCTTGCCGAACAGCTCGGTCAGCCGGCGGGTGGGCGTAACCGGCCTGTTCGAGGTCAGTTGCGGCGAAAGAACTCGGTCATCGCTCCCCCTGTGCGTGTGGACTTGGCAATTTCTGGACCGGGCGATGCGTGACCGGCACGAAGATCGTGTCGAAGTCGGACATTATGAGCGGTCCGGCCTCCTGCCAGCCGTGCTCGGTCAGAACGCGGGTGGCCTCTGTGATGCGGACCGTACCCGGCTCGAGCGGCAAGGTAGTGATTACGCCGCCGTCCTGGGTATGGACCTCGATCGGCCCCTGATGGAAACCGAAGGTGACGTACGGTCCGCCGTCGGCGAGGTGGTCCAGGCCCTGTTCGAAGACTTTGCGCCGACTGCGACGCTCCCAGAGACTCCGCACCACCCACCCGAGCAGGACCCCCAGTGCGGCAACGTTCAGACCCCAGAGAATCCATTCGCCCATCAGGTCAGCTCCTTGTGTTCTGGCGGTTCCGCGATGCCGATCAGCATCAGCATCAGCGTCACCGCGATCGCGACAACGACAGCGAGCACCAGCGGCACCGAGATAACGGAGACTGTCACCCGCTCCCATGCGCCGAGAGTGCCGCGAGCAGCCAGAACATGCGGGCAGCCACGGTGTCGCTTCCGACGTCGGGTGGCCGTTCCAGCGTGTCATCATGCCCTGCCATCCACGGGCGCACCGGTCGCGGGACCGCGCTGGATGTCAGCACCAACGACCGACCGGATTGGTTCATGCCGGTCAGCGACGGTTTCCCGACTTTTCCGGGGCGTCGTCGTATCTCGGCTGACTGTGCAGCGGTGCGGCGTTGGTTCAGGTGCCGGCGCCACGGCCACCGGGTTGCCGTCGTAGTTCCTCGATCGTCTGCTCGGCGGCACGCAGCGCGGTGGTCAGCGCGTCGACACGGTCGGCGGTCGATTGCCGGACCTCGGCCAGTTGTGCGGCGTGATCGGCGCGCAACTGGTCGCGGTCCGCGCGGGCCTCGGTGCGCAGATCGGCGAGTTCCCCGCGCAGACGGTCCACGTTCTCGCGGCTTTCCTGCACGGCGGCTTGCGCTGCAGTGGTTTGCGTTTCGGCTCGGGTCTGGGCGAGCTGAGCCTCGGCCTCGGCGGCCGCGATCCTCCCCGCGGCCTCCGCCTGGATGCGTTCGAGTTCCGCGCGGGCCTCACGTTCACTGCTTCCCGCGTCTTCCACGGCGGCGGCGGCCTCGGCCTGAATCCGCGCCAGCTCCGTGTACGCGTCCTCCGCGGCGGCGTCGGCCTCCTCCCGTGCCTGCTGATGTTCACTGGCGCGGGCCTCGGCCTCTCGGCGGCGGCGTTCCTCCTCGCCCCGCAACCGTTCCGCTTCGGCTACCTTCGCGAGCGCCTCGGCGTGGGCCTGGTCGACCTCGGCGGCGGCCGCCTCGACATCGGTTACCGAGGCGATCGTCTCGGCCATGGTCTCGAGGAAGCCGCGGAGCTCCGCGAGACGGTTCGGCAGCTCCTCGAGCTGCACACCGAGGGTCGCCCGGGCCATCGACACCGGCGCCGTTTCTCGCCTGGGTGGCGCATGATGCCTCGGTGCTGGGAGAGATTGCGCAGTTGAGCCGTGCCGATGACCGAGTTCGAGGCGGGTGTTCGTCACCGGGTCCGGGGTGGAGCGTCGGGTGCCGTGGCGGTGGGTTGCCGGAGGTGGTCGACGACCGCCGGAGGCGCCGGCGGTTGCGCGGAGGACCGGCCCGGCGAGACTCGGAAGCCAGAAGGAGAAACAAATGGGGCTTTTGCAGCAGGGCGAAGCGCAGCGGAGCTCGCTCGTGTAGGGAATCAGAAATCGTGGCCAAATCTCATCCGAGATGGCCACTCGGTGGCCAGTTGGCCAACGGGTGAGATTCGTGCCGCCCGGCCGGTCCACCGGAAACAGGTAGTGGACTACTCCTGTCGGCGCGGACCCCTGATCGCAGAATGAAAGTCGACGGGTGCCGACAACTGTCATTCAGAAAATCTGAGGGCGAGACCACGAAGCGTCGGGTGAGAAGGTCACGGTGAACGGTGACTTCGAGTTGGAGATCGGTTCCGGTTCGCGGCGGGGTGAGTACACCGTTCGGGTGATCCGAGCCCCGGCCGGCGGGGAGCCGTCTGGGCGGTTCCAACTGGACATCGACGAGGTCCTCGACCGGCGGGCCGACTTGGAGAACACCATCCTGGCCACCGCCGTACCGGCGCGGCGGGCGGTACCCGCCGCGGAGAAGCCGCTGCACGACGTGGGACAACATCTGTTCCAGACGGTGTTCACCGGCCCGGTGAACGGCACCTATCGGGCCAGCCTCGGCGCGGCCCAGCAGGACGGCCGCCCACTGCGGGTGGTGCTCAGACTCGCCACCCCGGAACTGGCCGCCCTGCCGTGGGAGATGTTGTTCGACCCGGAGACCGAGTCCTACCTCTGCCGCACCAGGCCGCTGCTGCGGCACATTCCCGCCGCCGACTACCACCCCACCCCCCTCGAGGTGGCGCCGCCGCTGCGGATCCTCGGGATCGTCGCCGCCCCACGCGATCTGCCCGCGCTCGATACGGACGCGGAAAAACACCACCTGACCGAGGCGCTGGCCGAACCGATCGCCGCCGGGCGGATCGAGCTGGTCTGGGCCCCGCGGGCAACGTGGGAGGGGATACAAACCCAGCTGCTCGCCGGGCCGTGGCACGTGCTGCATTTCATCGGGCACGGCGACTACGACACCCACGGACACGAGGGCCGCATCGCCCTCGTCGCGGACGACGGCCGCGCCGCCATGATCGAATCCTCCCGGCTGACGGATCTGCTCGACGAAGCGGAACCGACACCCCGGCTGGTGGTGTTGAACTCGTGCTCCTCGGGGCAGGCCGGCGAGGACGATCTCTTCGCGGGGACGGCCGCCGCTCTGGTCCGCGGCGGGGTCAACGCCGTGGCCGCGATGCAGTTCACCGTCAGCGACACCGCCGCCATCGCCTTCGCCCGCGGCTTCTACACCGCCATGGCGATCGGCCGCGATGTCGACAAGGCAGCCCACAGCGGTCGGGTCGCCATTCTCGGTCACGGCAGCCTCGAGTGGGTGACCCCGGTGCTGTACGTCCGCGGCGGCTCCACCCGCCTGTTCACCCTCACCGGTAGCCCGGTACCCGACGAGATAACCAATCCGGTGCGGCCGGAGCTGCCCCCGACGGTGCTGCGGGCGATGTACATCGAGGCCCGCGGTGAACTCCGGAGGAAGCGCTACGAAAGCGCGGTCGGATTGTTCGACGACCTGCTCACCCTCGCCCCGGACTACAAGGACGCGGCCGCCCTCCGGAACACCGCCCAACGCAGCCGGGAACTCGCCGACATCTACCAGGCCGCCCGGACCGCGGAAGACGCCGGGGACTGGGAGAGCGCGGCCCGCGGATACGCGCAGGTGCAGTCCGACCCGGACTTCCCCGACGCGGCCGACCGCCGGCAGGCCTGCGAACACCAGCAGCAGATCGCCGACCTGCAGGAGGAACTGCGCTTTCACGCCGACGCGGAGAACTGGCAAACCGTCCTCGACGTCGACACCGAACTGGCCGCCCTCGACCCGGATGCCGCCGACCCCGACGGACTCACCACCCACGCCCAATCCGCACTCCACTACACGAAGGCCCGCGCCGCCGAAGACACCGGCGACTGGACCACCGCCGCCCACGAATACGCGCAGGCGCAGTCCGACCCGGACGGGCTCACCACCCACGCCCGATCGGCACTCGTCTACGCGGAGGCGCGCCGCGCCGAAGAGGCCGAGGACTGGGAGACCGCGGCGCAGGGATACGCGCGGGTGCAGGCCGATCCGAGCTTTCCGGACGCACAGGCCCGGCAGCGAGAGTGCGAACTCAAACTGCAGCCGACTCGGGCGGGCGCCACAGAGCACGCGCTCACGCAAGTCGAGAAAGACCTACCGGATCTACCGGCCGACCGAAACGAAACGCCGGAGACGCTCCGGAACGAAGCACACGCAAAGCCCGCCGATCATCCCCCCGACCCACAGCAAAAGGTCGCGCCGAGCCCGACGATCGCGCCGGGAATCCGCTTGTGGCGTAAAACACCGTCCAAAGTGCGTGCGGCAGTCCTGGCGGTACTTGCCGTGACCATCGTCGGCCTGGTGGTGTATGCGACACAGCAACATGCCACCCAGACCGAACATGCCACCCAGACCGTGCTCGACTTCACCGGCCTCATCAACCCTGTGGGGGTGGCGGTGAATACGGCCGGGGACGTGTACGTCGCCGACAACGGCAACGATCGGGTGCTGAAGCTGGCGGGCGGATCGGGTCCCCAGACCGTGCTCGACTTCACCGGCCTCGAGCACCCTACGGGGGTGGCGGTGAACATGGCCGGGGACGTGTACGCCACCGACACCGGCAACAATCGGGTGCTGAAGTTGCCGGGCGGATCGGGTCCCCAGACCGTGCTCGACTTCACCGGCCTCGAGCACCCTACGGGGGTGGCGGTGAACACGGCCGGGGACGTGTACGCCACCGACACCGGCAACCATCGGGTGCTGAAGCTGGCGGGCGGATCAGGTCCGCAGACCGTGCTCGACTCCACCGGCCTCAACGACCCGGTGGGGTTGGCGGTGAGTACGGCCGGGGACGTGTACGTCGCCGACAACGGCAACCATCGGGTGCTGAAGCTGGCGGGCGGATCAGGTCCCCAGACCGTGCTCGACTCCACCGGCCTCGACGACCCGGAGGGGTTGGCGGTGAACACGGCCGGGGACGTGTACGTCGCCGACTTCGGCAATGATCGGGTGCTGAAGCTGGCGGCCGCCGGATCGTCCACCCCGACCGAGCTGCACTTCACCGGCCTCACCGACCCTGCGTGGGTGGCGGTGGATACGGCGGGGGACGTGTACGCCGCCGACACCGGCAACGATCGGGTGGTGAAGTTGCCGGACGGCGGTTGACCCCCGACCGGGAGCGGCTTCACAACGTTGGTGGGTTCACGAGGTTGGCGCGGCCGGGGCAGGGGTGACACGGTGCTGCGTGTCCCCACGGTTGATCTGGTGCAGGCTCGTGTGAAAGGAGTAGCGGTTCATGGGGCGACTGGTGGAGTTCCCCTCCGCGGGTGGCGGATCCATACTCGTCGAGGTTGTCGATGCGGGAAGTGTCGTCACTCGCGGGCCGAATTGTTCCAGGTTGGTCGACCGGGCACAGCAGACGTTCGAGGACGCCGTTGCCCGGGTTCAGCCCGCGGTGGAAGGCATGATCACGCAACTGCAGACGCTGGCAGCACGACCGGACGAGGTACGCGTCGAGTTCGGCCTCGACCTTCACGCCGAGGCCGGCGCGTTCATCGCCGCTGGCAGCACCTCCGCGAACTTCAAAGTGGCACTTACGTGGAAACGCGACGGTACGGGTGAGGCCTGACACCGCCCCTCACAGCTCACCGGGGGGAGATTACCGGTCATGGTGGTGTGTGCTCGGCGCTGAATCTGAGTTCCGCAGCTCAGGTGTCCCCGGATGAGCCCGGGGTCACGTGTGTCGGTTGTCGTCTGATCTGGTGAGTTCTCAGGTGATCTGTCGTCGCGGTGGCGAGTTCTCATCGAATGTGGCGAGGATGACGGCTCGGTGCTGGATCGACGGGTGGGGGCGGCTGGGCTCGCCGAGGGGGTTCGAGGG
>SEEV01000618.1 GCA_004211695.1 Rhodococcus sp. (in: high G+C Gram-positive bacteria) | reverse complement strand
GAACCGAGGAGAGGCGGGACCGTTTCGGGTGGGAGATCGATACTCGAACGCACGGTGCGTTCCGCCGGACGCGTGGCGCCGAACGTCTCGCCGTTCTGGTCTTGTTCGCTCACGTGAGGGATATGGCCTTCTTCCCGGTTCCTGGTCGGTCACGACGGTCGTCGTGATGAACGAAGTCTATCGCTCGCAGGTCGCACCGCCCACCCGATTACGCGACGCCGTCACCGGTCAGAACTCGTCGGCGTCGGACAGTAGAGCGGCCCGCGAGATCTTCCAGCACTCCGTCTCGGGGTTGAGAAACGCGTAGTGGTCTTCGCCCTCGACGAGATGCAGCGCCACCGGTTCCCCGGCCGCGCGCGCGGCCTCGCTGTACCGCAGGCTCACCTTCGCCGGAACCTGTGCGTCCTCCGTGCCGTGGACGCACACCACCGGAACCCCGACGGGGATGCGGTGCAGTGGGGACGCGGCACGGTACCGGTCGGGGTCCTCGGCGAACGGGACGCCGAGGAGATCCTCGATGTACCCGATCCGCCGGCCACGCTCGCCCGCGGAGGCGAGGTCGAGGGCGCCGGCCTGCGACACGACCCGCTCCGGCCGAACCGTGGTCTGCTTCTCCCCGGCGAGCCACACGGCGAGCTGCCCACCCGCCGAGTGGCCGACGACCCGGACCTTCGACAGGTCGAACGGGACGGGCGACTGCGCGGCGACCGGACCGGCGATCGCGTCGAGCGCGGTGAGGACGTCGGCGGACATCTCGTCCCACCTGCCTCCCGCACCGAGCCGGCGGTATTCGATGTTCCACACCGCCACACCGTGCCGCGCCAGGTCGACCGAGAAACTCGTTCCCAGGTTCAGGTGGTACTTCCCGCTCCAGAAACCCCCATGAACGACCATCACCACCGGGACCGGGATCGACACGGGCTCCTCGGGCGGATAGAAGTGCCCGAACTGCTGCGGTTCGGTTCCGTAGGCGATGCGAATGCGGTCCACGGACAGTCAGGCTAGCGGGGCCGCGCCCCAGCGGTCGGTGAGCACACCGATGGCGCCCAGCGCGACGGCTGCCGCGGTCGAGGTCCGCAGGACGTGCGGACCGAGCAGCACCGGGACGGCGCCGGCCTCGGTCAGCGACGCGATCTCCTCGTCGGAGATGCCGCCCTCGGGGCCGACGACCAGCACGATCTCGGCGGCCGAACGCAGCGGCAGCGCGGCGAGACCCTGAGTGGCCGCCTCGTGCAGCACCGCGACGACTCCGCCTCGCCCGACCACCTCACGAACGACGGCGAGCATCCCCGCGGTGCGATGCAACTCCGACACCTCGGGCACGATCGCCCGCCTCGACTGCTTCGCTGCGGCCAGCGCGGCGCTACGCCAGCGCGCGACACCCTTCGCCACCTTGGGGCCCTCCCACCGCGCCACGCAGCGCGAGGACTGCCACGGCACGATGGCGTCGACCCCGGCCTCGGTGGCCAGTTCGACCGCCAGCTCGGATCGCTCCGCCTTCGGAAGCGCCTGCACCACAGTGACACTCGGCGACGGCGCGGACACCTGCCGACGCTCGTGGACGGTGAGTTCGAGCCGGTCCTTCCCGGCGGCCGTCACCTCCGTGTCGGCGAGACCGCCCCGGCCGTCGGCCAGCACGATCCGCTCCCCGACACCGATCCGGCGCACCGTCGCGGCATGCCGGCCCTCCGGGCCGTCCAGTACCGCGGTGCTCCCCACCTCGGGCAGCGGGTCGAGGAAGAAGACCGTCGCCGCCACGGTCAGCGACCGCTGAAGGCTTCACGCAGGCGTGAGAACAATCCGCCGCTGTGCTGCGACTGGGTCGAGACGACCTCGGCGACGTCGCGGTCGCGCAGGTCCTTGAGTTCGCGGAGGAGTTTCGTCTCCTTGTGGTCGAGGCGCGACGGAACCACGACCTCGAGGTGGGCGTGCACGTCGCCGCGGATACCGGACCGCAGCTTCGGCATGCCGTGCCCACGCAGGACCGTGACCGACCCCGGCTGGGTTCCCGGCTCGATGGTGATCTCCTTGGGCCCGTCGATGATCGTGTCGATCGTGACGGTGGTGCCGAGGGCGGCGTCGATCATCGGAACCCGGATCGTGCAGTGCAGGTCTTCACCGTCGCGCACGAACACCTCGTGCGCCTGCTCGACGACCTCGACGTACAGGTCGCCGGCGGGTCCGCCGCCGGGGCCCACCTCGCCCTGCGCGGCGAGCCGGATCCGCATTCCGCCGGCCACGCCGGCGGGCACCTTCACGGTGATGTCGCGGCGGGCGCGGACGCGGCCGTCGCCACCACACTTGTGGCAGGGGTCCGGAATCGTCTCACCGGCGCCGCGGCAGGTGGGGCAGGGCCGCGAGGTCATGACCTGACCGAGGAACGAACGCTGCACCGACTGGACCTCACCCGCGCCGCCACAGGTCTCACAGCGCACCGGCTTCGAGTCGCCGTTGGTGCCCGAACCCGTGCAGCTGTCGCAGAGGATCGCCGTCTCGACGGTGACCTGCTTGCTCACGCCGGTCGCGCACTCCGCCAACGTCAGCCTGGTGCGCAGGAGGGAATCGGCGCCCGGCTGGACGCGGCCACGGGGACCACGTCCGGCGCCGCCTCCGCCGCCGAAGAACGCCTCGAACACAAGCTTGCGGTACGCGCGCTTGAGCTCCTGATCGGTCGCCTTCTGATCGACGCCGAGCGTTGCGTAGTAATCCCGTGCCACGTTGAGTCTCTCGTCCTTCTCTACTTCGTTATCTCGCCACTGGTACGTGTGCCCGCCCCATCGGAGCGCTGTCGCCGGGGCCGGCCGTCACCGTTCGGCGAGCACCTGGCCGATGTATCTCGCAACGGCTGCCACCGAGGCGATTGTTCCCGGATAGTCCATTCGAGTGGGTCCGAGCACGCCCATTCCGCCGAGCACAGTGCCTGCCGAACCGTAGCCGGTGGAGATGACGGACGTGCCGCGCATCTGCTCCACCTGTGTTTCCTCACCGATCCGCACCGTCACGGTGCCGGCGTCCTGGGTGGCGGCCAGCAGTTTGAGTACCACCACCTGCTCTTCGAGCGCCTCGAGGACCGCGCGCAGCGAACCGGGGAATCCGCTGATTCCGGTGAAGTCCGCGGCGTTCCGGGTCAGGTTCGCCGTGCCGCCGAGGACCAGTCGCTCCTCGGGATGCTCGACGAGGGTTTCCACCAGCACGGTAGCCGACCGGATCACGGCGTCGCGCAGATCCTCCGGCGCCTCGTCGGCGAGTTCCGACACGGCGATGGACGCCGCCGCCAGCCGCTTGCCGTCGAGGGCGCCGCCGAGCAGCCCGCGCAGCCGCGCCAGATCCTCGTCGTCCAGCACGTCGCCGAGTTCGACGATGCGCTGGTCCACTCGTCCCGAATCGGTGATGAGCACCAGCAGCAGGCGGGCGGGCGTCAGCGCGACCACCTCGAGGTGCCGGACCGACGACGCCGACAGTGTGGGATATTGCACAACCGCGACCTGGCGTGTGAGTTGCGCGAGCAGGCGCACACCGCGCCGGAGAACGTCGTCCAGGTCGACCCCGGACTCGAGGAAATCGAGGATCGCGCGCCGCTCCGCCGTCGACAGCGGCTTCACGTCGGCGATGCGGTCGACGAACTG
>SEEV01000617.1 GCA_004211695.1 Rhodococcus sp. (in: high G+C Gram-positive bacteria) | reverse complement strand
GGTGGTCGAAGACCTCGAGCAAACCCCGGAGGGACGCCTGTGTCAGGACCGACACACCGCCGGCCCCTTGTTCATCGACAGGGAGATCAGCTGTCCGTCAGCAGGGACGAACGTGTCCGTCTACAGGGAGGTTGGCATGTCCGCTAGCATCCGTAAAGCTCGCCCTGGCAGTCAACGGGACTACGACCGTCACGCAGAGCGGAAAGCGAACAACCCTCCAGCCTGGCGAGATGACTGTCTACGCCACGGATAGCCCGTACACAGTTGGAAGTAGCATGCCATTCGATTTATCGATCGCTGTCCTCCCACTGGATTGCTTCGACGCCACGAGCGCATGGCTCCGGTCCAACGCGGGAGCCGTGATCGATGCACGATCGGGGAGGCAGATCTGCAGCGACCTCTTCGAACACACGGATCACGAGATCGATGTGGAGTTCATCGGGGACCGGATCCAGTCGCTCCTTCAGAACGCCAAGCGACCAGCTGACGTGACGAGCCTCCACGGGCTCTACGACAGCGCACTCGAGCTGATCGGCCGGAGGATCGAATCACGTCGGCTGACCCCGCAGTATCTTGCCGACGCCCTCGGCGTCTCCCGTCGCACTCTTTACCTCGCCTTCGAGGCGCACCATGCGACGATTGCGAGAACAATACTCGCCATACGCCTGGAGAGAGCTCGTGGAGACTTGATCGCACAGCTGGAAGCCCCGATCGGTGACATTGCCCGCCGTTATGCGTTCGCGGATCTCGCCCATTTCAGTAGGCGGTTTCGCGCCCAGTTCGGGCTGCCCCCATCTGCCTACCGGGATCGCCTGTAGGGCCGCGCCCGCTTGAACGCTTGTCGCAGCGTGCAAAAGCGTGACCGGTGAGTTTCGACTGCACGCACATACAAGGGCCAGCGCATTGTGGCCCCTACAGTCGCCGCATGACTTCCACCACAGGGACCGTCAGAGTTGCGGCAGTGCACGCTGCGGCCCCCTTCCTCAATCTAGAGGCCGGCATCGAGAAGACGATCTCCTTCATTCGCGAAGCGGCCTCACAAGGCGCACGCGTCGTCGCTTTTCCGGAAACCTTCCTGCCCGGATACCCTCACTGGGTCTGGTCTCACACTGCGAAGTACTCCGCCCCTCTCTTCGCGGAGCTCTATGCCAACTCCATCGAATTCCCGAGCCCTGAAGCCGATGCCATCGCAAAAGCAGCGCGCGATGCCGGTATCTGGGTCTGTCTCGGCGTCAATGAACGTGATGGCAGCACGCTCTACAACACGATGGCATGGTTCTCACCAGACGGGCGACTTGCCGGTAAGCACCGCAAGCTCCACCCCACCAACGCCGAACGAACAATCTGGGGCCGTGGCGATGGCCGCGACGTCTTCGTGCTCGACACCGGGTTCGCGAAGATTGGCGGACTCATCTGTTTCGAGCACAGCATGGACCTCAACAGATACGCTCTCGCCGCCCTCGGTGAGCAGATCCACGTCGCAAGCTGGCCCGCCATCAACGCTACTCACGCCGATCCCAACGCCGACGACTTCGACCACTACTCGAGTACCCTCGCATCGGCCCACGCGATCTGTGCTCAGACATTCGTCATTGTCGTGCAGGGACGAATCACGGAAGAAATCATCGACCGCCTCGGTATGCCCGACGGCCCTGACGCGCCCACGCTCGGCGGGGGGTTGACCGGCTTCATCGCACCAAACGGCAAGTGGCTCGCCAAAGCCCACAGAGACACCGAATCCATCCTCTACGCCGACCTGGACCTCAGCATGATCCCGTTCGCAAAGTTCTTCGCCGACGGAGCGGGGCACTATGCGCGACCGGACGTATTCACGTTCGAGATCAACCGGACGCCGCAACAGCCGCTGCTCCCACACGAGATGGCCGCCGGCACGCGGGCACTCGACTCGATTCATGACTGGCCGAAAAGCGTGACGGTCGAAACATCTGACGGAGCGCGTCAGGGGGTTATCCGGGACAGCGAGGTGGTCGTCGGGCCTGTCCGATAATCCGTCGATGACGGCTGAACGGATCCGTCCAGGAGGTTGAGGCCGAGATATCACCCAGGGGCCGGAGAGCGGCCGTGCCCTGTTGTGCAGGTGTGGCGTCATCGAACGCAATTCCGCCCACATCAGAGGCCGATGTCGGTGACCGCGTTGGCGATCAACGGTGCGTTCTCGCGGGTGTAGACCTCGATTATTGCAGGGGTGGTAGTCCGGGGAGCAGCGCGGCGACGTTGTGGCGCCCGTTGCGGCAGTCGGAGCCACGATCGAACCCGGCAAATAACGGCGGCTTGCACACCGAACCCGTACGGGTTAGTCATGTCCTATGACCGAGAATTCGGGAACCCACGCGGGTTTACCGGAGTGTGCGCAGGTTCATTCGGGGCGCCGCCCGAGGCATCGGCCGATTTCAGCTGGTCACGACGTAGCGCGCAGCTTTTCGAACTACCCCACGATTCTGCTCATAACTGAGCGATTCCACGAGTTACGTGTGGAATCCGCGAGTTGCTCGCAGATTCCGATACTCGTCGCGGTTGGGAGCACGTTTCTGCACCGTTTGACGCCCCAGTTCGGGATTCTTCACCGGACCACCTCTACGGGACTTCGCAGGTCAGCGAGTTTCAGTCATGGGACGACAATCGGAACGCACCGGTGAGGGTTCGGTATATGAGGTTCCGTGGCATCTGTCCCGCTTAGACAATCTCGGGAGGCGCTGTGTGTCCACGTCCCGACTGCGGCCGCGGTAGTGAGGATGTCCCGAGTTCCGTGGAACTTCGGTGGCGGCCCGGTGAGCATCAGGCTGCGTTCTCCTGATCATTGTGCATGACGGGTGTGACAATTTCGGCGAACTCGGCCTCGAGCGCGGC
>SEEV01000616.1 GCA_004211695.1 Rhodococcus sp. (in: high G+C Gram-positive bacteria) | reverse complement strand
GAAGGAGGCACTCCTGGTGCGGACACCGGTCCCCGAACACCTACGAGACCCTCTACACCGCTACGCTGGCATCCGCCGCGTAATCCACCACCCGTGTCCACAAGCCGGGGGTAAGGCCCAGGACCTCCCCCGGAAACCAGCCACTGCGCCGGGGACGCGGGCGGGAACGATGGGTCGTCAGCTCGACGTCGAACGGGTCGACCTCCATTGCACCGACCGGCGTGACCGGACGTCGTGCCTCCGCGGGCGTCGTGGACACGACATCGCCCCACGACGTCTGCGCTTTCCGCCGGTCGATGTCACTTTTCCCGGTCTGGTGACCTGTGGTTTTCCGGTGAGGGCCGGCTACGGATTCCCCCATCCCGGCAGGATCGTCCGTCGCGGCCATCGCAAGCCGATTTGCCCCCGGTTGGTCGCCTCATGTGTCGGTTCCGTGGAGCGGTGTCACTTTCCGGATTTCGTGTCAAATGGTGTGTCACTTTCCGGATTTCATGTCACGGTCCCGCACGATTGATGCGAGGAGGCGACATGTCATTCGTGAAGTCCGTGAACCCGCTGCCGCAGTTCGGCATCGGCGGCACCGACCTGGGCATTCCGTTCCGGATGCCCAACGGTCAGATCGGCTTTCTCCTCGGCGACACGTTCGCCGGGACCCAGCCTCAGGTGGGGGGACCGAACTGGCGTTCCCCGATGCTGCTGCGCAGTAACACCCATGATGTGACCACGCCGATCACCTTCGCGTCGGCGGCCCGCAACGCCCGCCAGCTGTGGGACTACGTGCACGACAACCCGGAATACTCCACCATCCTGCCCTGCGACGCGATCACGATCGGCACCCGGATCTACCTGTGGGTCATGGTCACCCAGGGCCTCGGCAACGAGAAGTGGTGCGAGATTCGGTATTCCGACGACCTCGGGGAGAACTGGACCGACACCGGCGTCAAGTGGTCGACCTCCGTCTACGGCGGCAAACGCACCATGGTCACCTGGGAGAAGGGGGGCGACGGTTTCGTCTACATCCTCTCCACCGGTGGCCTGGCGCGGAACAAGAACGCGATCCTGCACCGGGTCCCGGAGGCGCGGATCGCCGACCCCGCCGCCTGGGTGCCGTGGGGCTGGAACGGCACCGCCTGGGGGTGGGGCAACCCGCCCGGCGACGACCCCACCAAAGGGATCCTGCCCGACAACACCAAGTTGGGTGAGATCTGCCTGCGCCGCATCCAGGGCAATCTGGTGTTCTCCGGGTTCGACGCCGGCGCCTACAACGCCTTCGTCAAGGTCGCGGCGAAACCGACCGACAACTGGCACACCGCGAAAACCTACCGGCCGGTGAAGGGATCGTTCTTCGGTCCGGGCGGGCCCGACGTCGTCGACCGGCTCTACGGCTGCTACATCCACCCCGACAGCCGATTCGACCGCACCGGCGGCTTCGCCATGATCGTCAGCCAATGGGCGGCGGACGGCAACCCGTACCGGGCGATGCAATACCGGATCTCCGGCATCACACCGGTGGTGCCGGTCACCAGCACCCCCGTCACTGAAGGGACTACTCCGATGGCCTTCCGCTTCGTGCCCGTCGCCAACGGCAACAACATCATCTCCTCCGGTTTCCGCACCCCCGCCAGGCCGGATCACAACGGCATCGACTTCGCCGCCCCGCTGGGCGAACCGATCTACGCCGTCGAGGAGGGGGTGGTGGTCCGCTCCGGACCGGCCTCCGGCTTCGGGAACTGGATCGTCATCGACCACCAAACCACCGCCCACCTCGACACCGTCTACGGGCACATGCGGGCCGCGGACCTGCTCGTCTCGGAGGGCATGTTCGTCCGCGCCGGCCAGCAGATCGCCCGGGTCGGCTCCGAGGGCGACTCCACCGGCCCGCACCTGCACTTCGAGGTCTGGACCTCCCCCGGCCGGTTCGGGGGCGCCCCGATCGACCCCCAACCGCTGCTGGTCGGCGCGGCCAACCCGCCCACCGGCACCATCGACCCGACCACCGGCACCTTCTACGGGGTCGACATCTCCAACCACCAGGGCAACTTCGACATCGCCGCCACCAAACGCGAGGGGTTCTCCTTCATGGCCGCCAAGTGCACCGAGGGCGACTTCTTCAAGGACTCCTTCTGGCCCCGCAACCGGGACCTGATGCAACAGCACTTCCCCGGCCTGTTCTGCGGCTACCACTTCGCCCGCAACGGCGACCCGATCAACGCGCAGGTCGCCAACCTCAAAGCGCACCTCGGCGACCCCAGCATCCCGGTCATGATCGACTACGAGGACCCCGACACCCGTGGTAGCGGCGCCAACCTGCGCGCCCTCGTCGACGCCATCCACTCGGCCGGCCTGCGGGTGTGCGCCATCTACCTGCCCCGCTGGTACTGGCAAGGTCACATGGGATCCCCGCCGCTGAACAATCTCCCCCCGCTGTGGAACTCGCACTACGTCACCGCGTCCGGGTACGCCTCGGTGATCTACCCCGGCAAAGGATTCGCCGGCTGGGCCAACTACACCCCCGGCGTCCCGGTCGAGATCCTCCAGTTCTCCGACCAGGGGCAGGTCGCCGGTCGGCTCGTCGACGTCAACGCCTACGAGGGCACCCTGGACGGCCTCCGGGAACTGTTCAGCGGCGCCCCCGGCGAACTGAGCGTCGACGACTGCGTCCTCGACTTCTGGCTGCAACTCCTCGGCCCCGCCGGCGCCGGCTGGCCACAACTGAACAACCGGTCCGTCGTCGACGCGCTCGCCGAGATCGGCCTGCACCAAGGCGTTCCCGGGATGGCACCCCCACCGGCCGGGGCGGCGCCCGCCCCGCTGCCCGCCGCCACCGCGGACCGCGCCCGCGACGTCTTCGATCAGATCCGCGGCCCGGACGGC
>SEEV01000615.1 GCA_004211695.1 Rhodococcus sp. (in: high G+C Gram-positive bacteria) | reverse complement strand
AGCATAGGGCGCTCCGCGCCCCGTGCGTGGTTAACGAGTCCAGAGGCTCGTCACCCACGCACGGGCGCCGGAGGCGCCTACTTCAGCGCCTGCTCGATGTCGCCCACGAGGTCGGCGGCGTCTTCGATGCCGACGGACAGGCGCACCAGGTCATCCGGGACCTCGAGCAGCGAACCGGCGGTGGACGCGTGGGTCATGGCGCCCGGATGCTCGATCAGCGACTCGACGCCGCCCAACGACTCGGCCAGCGTGAAGATCTCGGTGCGCGAGCAGAAGTCCAGCGCGGCCTGCTTGCCGCCGGCGAGGCGCACCGAGATCATGCCGCCGAAGCGGCGCATCTGCTTCTCGGCCACCTTGTGGCCGGGGTGCGACTCGAGGCCGGGGTAGATCACCTGCGACACCGCGGAGTGGCCGGTGAGCAGTTCGACGACCTTCTCGGCGTTGTCGCTGTGGCGCTCCATGCGCAGGGACAGGGTCTTGATGCCACGGAGGGTGAGGAACGCGTCGAAAGGTCCGGGGACGGCGCCGGCACCGTTCTGCAGGAACGCGAACGCCGTGTCGAGCTCTTCGTCGTTGGTGACGAGTGCGCCGCCGACGACGTCGGAGTGTCCGCCGATGTACTTGGTGGTCGAGTGCAGCGCGACGTCGGCACCGAGTTGCAGCGGCTGCTGCAGGTACGGCGACGCGAACGTGTTGTCGACGACGATCTTCGCGCCGGCCTCGTGCGCCACGTCGGACAGCGCCTCGATGTCACCGATGTTGAGGAGCGGGTTGGTGGGCGTCTCGACCCACACGAGCTTGGTGTTGGGACGGATCGCGGCCCGGACCGCGTCCACGTCGGACACGGCGGCGGGCGTGTATTCGATGCCCCACTGGGTGAAGACCTTGTCGATCAGGCGGAACGTGCCGCCGTAGGCGTCGTTCGGGATGACGAGGTGGTCGCCGGGCCGAAGTGCGGCGCGGAGCAGGCAGTCGGTGGCGGCCATGCCCGAACCGAAGGCGCGACCGTACGTGCCCGACTCGAGGGCGGCGAGGTTGGCCTCGAGCGGTCGTCGGGTGGGGTTGCCGGTGCGGGCGTACTCGAATCCGTTCCGCATGCCGCCGACGCCGTCCTGCGCGAACGTCGAACTCGCGTAGATCGGGACGTTGACGGCGCCCGTCTGCGGGTCCGGGTCGAATCCGGCGTGCACGGCCTTGGTGGAGAAACCCTGCCAGCTGATGTTGTCCGCTTTGCTGCGCTGCTCACTCATGGCCCCCAGCCTAGTGGGGACCTAATTCTCCAGATACTCCGCGATGGCGAAGGCGACGTCGAGCTTGGTCGCGTCGCTGACGGAGGGGTCGAGCGCGTTGACGATGATGCTGTGTTCGGGTGTGAGCAGGGCCATCGCCACGACGTCGAGGACCACCCCGCCGAACTGCGCGGACCGTGGGTCGGGGACGGCGTTGGTCCCGTTCCGCATCTCGACGAGGACGGCCGGGTCGGTGACCTGAGGCTTCACCGACGCGGTGATCGTGCTCATCACGTTGGTCGGTCCCTTGGACCACGAGCAGGTCGGATCGATCGATCCGGGCAGGACGGCCTCGGTGAGGTACGGCCGGTCCGACACGAGCCGTCCGAGAGCCTTCGTCAGCGCCGCGCAGTCGGTCGACGCAGACGACGCCGAGCCGGACCCTGGCGACGACACCGACCCGACGTCCGACTGTCCCGACTGCGCGACGGCTTCGCCCTCGATGCTGCTCCCGCAACCGGCGGCGGCGAACCCGAGCACGGCGACCGGGACCACCAGGCCACGGCGTAGACGAGCACTCACAGCGATTTCCCCCTCACGACCACCGAACCGGCACCCCTGCTGTGCACCGTACGTTCCGTGCGCAGCAGGGACCAGTCTCGCCCCGACGTGTCGGCTAGGAGCCGGCGCTGAGGAAACCGAGGAGGTCGTGGCGGGTGATGACCCCGGCGGGCTTGCCGTCGTCGACGACCATCAGCGCGTCGGTGTCGCCGAGCGCCTTCGTGGCGGCCGACACGGGCTCGCCCGAACCGATGAGCGGGAACGGCTTGCTCATGTGCTTCTCGACCGGATCCGCGAGGTGTGCACGGCCCTCGAACACGGCACTGAGCAGGTCGCGCTCGGTGACGCTGCCCGCGACCTCACCGGCCATGACGGGCGGCTCGGCGCCGACGACGGGCATCTGGGACACCCCGTATTCGCGGAGGATCTCGATGGCGTCGCGCAGCGTCTCGGACGGGTGCGTGTGGACGAGGTCCGGGAGCTCGCCGGACTTGCCGCGCAGCACGTCGCCGACGGTCTTCTCGTCGGGCTTGCCGTCGAGCGGGGTGCGGAGGAATCCGTAGGATGCCATCCACTTGTCGTTGAAGATCTTCGACAGGTAGCCGCGACCGCCGTCGGGGAGCAGGACGACGATGACGGCATCGGGGCCCTCACGCTTGGCGACCTCGAGTGCGGCGACGACGGCCATGCCGCACGAGCCGCCGACCAGCAGGCCCTCTTCGCGGGCGAGGCGGCGGGTCATCTCGAAGGAGTCGGCGTCGGACACGGCGATGATCTCGTCCGGGATCGACGGGTCGTAGGCGGTCGGCCAGAAGTCCTCGCCGACGCCCTCGACCAGGTACGGACGGCCGGTGCCACCCGAGTACACGGAACCCTCGGGGTCGGCGCCGATGACCTTCACCTTGCCGCCGGACACCTCCTTGAGGTAGCGGCCGGTGCCGGTGATGGTGCCGCCGGTGCCGACGCCCGCGACGAAGTGCGTGATCTTGCCGTCGGTGTCGGCCCAGATCTCGGGGCCGGTGGTCTCGTAGTGGCTCTGCGGGCCGCCCGGGTTGGAGTACTGGTTGGGCTTCCAGCCGCCGGGGAG
>SEEV01000004.1 GCA_004211695.1 Rhodococcus sp. (in: high G+C Gram-positive bacteria) | reverse complement strand
CTGAGTGTGCGGAACATGGTCAGGAATCGGTCGTTGTCTCGGGCGATCTCGGATGCGAGTTGGTCCGAGTTCCGGTCGATGCTCGAGTACAAGGCCGACTGGTACGGGCGGCGGGTGGTCGCGATCGACCGGTTCTATCCGTCGTCGAAGACCTGCTCGGTGTGTGGGGCGATCGCGTCGACGATGCCGCTGAACGTGCGGGAGTGGACGTGCCGATGCGGCGTCGTCCATGACCGGGATGTGAACGCGGCGACGAACATTTTGGCCGTCGGACTGACGGTGGCAGCCTGCGGAGATGGTGTGAGACCGCCCCGCACATAAAGTGTGGGAAGGCAACTGTCGGTGAAACAGGAACCTCGAGACGCGAGTCCCGAGGGGAATCTCGGTCGTTCACGGCCGAGAGGACGTCAACTCCGGGCCCGTCACGAGGTCCCTGGATGTGACGGAGGATCGCCGGCCGGCAGGAGTCGCGGGGCAGTGGGACCGCGGCGTGCACCGACCATCCCCCCACGTCCGGTCCGGCGCGGAGCTTTCCACCGAGCAACGCGGCGCGCTCACGCATGCCTCGCAGACCGGAACCGATCGAACCGTTCGGCGGCGCAACCGGTGCCCGGGTCGGGTTGCGGATGGCGAGGGTCACGGACTCCGTCTCGATCGCGAGTCGCACGTCGGTGCTCGCGCCGGGTGCATGTTTGGCGACGTTCGCCAGCGACTCCTGCGTGATGCGGTAGATCCCGAGTCCGACTGCGCCGGTCACGGCGGACAGGTCTCCGCGCAGGTCGAAGGCCACCGGCAGACCTGCGCGGCGGAAGTCGTCGATCAGGACGGGAAGGTCGCCGACGCCGGGCTCGGGGCGGGTACCGGCCGGGCCCACGTCGAGCAGTCCTACGGTGCGCCGGATGTCGGCCATCGCCTGACGGCCGAGTCGCTCGGCGTCGGAGAGCGCCTCCACGGCGTCGTCGACGTCGCGGTCCTGCTCCAGCGCGCGACGCGCCGCGGTCAGGTGCAGCAGCGTGATGCTCAGCGAGTGGGCGATGACGTCGTGAACCTCGCGGGCGATCCGCTGGCGCTCACGCGTGGCGGCCTGCTCGGCCTGGATGGCCTGCGACGCCCGCTCCTGATGCAGCAGCCGCAACTGCGTGAGCATCAGATGACCGAACGCCCAGCCCAGCACGACGCCCGCGAGAGCGTAGGGCGCACCGTCGAGCCGGCCTGCCAGGGCGAGGGCCGACAACACTGCCAGCGTGCCGGCCAGGGTGGTGAGGCTGACGGTCAGCGTGGCCGTGGCCGCGACCTCACCGGTCAGGATCACGAGGATGAGCGGGGCGAAGTCGAAGGCGGTGTCGGGCTGCTGCAGGAGCAACAGGGCGGCCGCTGCGGTGACGATGACCGCGAGGAGCGGACGCGGGAGGACGGCACCCGGTCTGATCATGTCGCCCAGAACGGGCGTCACCGCGGCGACCAGCCCGCACAGCAGGATCCACCCCGGCGGCACGAAGCCGTTGCGTTGCGCGATAGCGGCACCGGCGATGACAACGATGCCGATGTGCGCGAACAGGGGGACGCCGAGCGGATAGTCGTAGTCACTCTCCGCCACGCGTCGACGAAAGAACGTCGTCACCTGCACACGATCAGCGTAGGCGAAGACCCACCCGCACCGCGTCGTCTCCGGAGCGGACGCGCCCTCCACCCACGGTAGAAGACGAGAACCCGACCGTGGCACGGCGATACCGCATGCGTCGCTCCGTAGCGTTGCCACCATCAACGGAACGACGGAGGTGGCCGAGATGTCGTGGAACGATTTCCGTGCACGCCGGGCGGTACTGGAAGAGATACTGGCGCGGGCGCACGTCGACCCCGCGGCGGCGCTGCGGTTCGACGAAGTTCCCGGTGCCCTCGCGCTTTTCGGGTCGGCCGACAACATCCTGCTCTCCCTTCAGCACCGGTGGAGCAATCACCTCGCCGCCCGTCTCGACCAGGCCGTCGAGGACGGCACGCCCCTGAATGCGACGTGGCGCCGGCTCGCCGGAGAGCAACCCGCACTGCGAGCGCTCCTGGATACCGCTGCCGCCCAATCCCTGCCGTTACGCGGCGCACAACGCAACGAGCAGCGGATGATCGAGGCCCACAACACCGGCCGACTGTCCGGATCGCAGCGACCGATCGACGCGACCGCGCCGACGATGTCCGCCGTGTGAAACTCTCCTTCGCCGGGTCGAACTCGCCTCGGCGTCAGTGGGGAGCGCGGTCGCCGAGAAGGGTCCGAACGAAACCGCGGGTGCTCGCGGTCTGGGGGCGGCCCGCCACCTGGACGAGCGAGATGGTGCGCTCGACAGTCGGCCGCAGGGGTATGTGCACGAGGCCGGCGAACGAGATCATCGGCAGTACGAGTTCGGGCACCGCGGTGACCCCGAGGCCCGCGGCCGCCAACCCTGCGACGGCGCCGATGTTCTGCGCCTGCATCACCGGACCGAGTTCGATGCGGGCGTCCTCGACAGCCCGGCGCACGGGCGCGGCGATGCTGCTCTCGGGGCCGAACGCGATGAACGGCTGCCCCGCGAGATCGGACCACTGGAGTACCGGCCGCTCGGCAAACGGATGTGTCGGCGCGACAGCGCAATAGAAGGAGTCGCTCGTCAGCAGGTCCTGTTGCAGGCCCGGCAGAGTCCCCGACGTCGTCACCAGTGCCACGTCGACCGTGCCCGAGTAGACGGCATCGAGGACCTCCTGACGCAGCCCGTCCCGGATCTGGAGCCGCACATCGGGGTGTCTCTCACGGAAGTCCACGACGTACGGGGGCAGGAATGTGGCGGCGAGCGAGGGCAGGCACGCCACCGTCACGATTCCGCGGTCACCGGTGACGAATCGTTCGATCTGCGTGAGCCCGTCGTCGAAGTCGGTGAGCATCCGCCGGGCATGCTCGACGATCTCCCGCCCGTGCGAGGTCAGTTCGACTCGGCGGGTGGTGCGTTCGAACAGCGTGACGTCGAGTCTGCGCTCGGCCTCGGCGACGGAGCGGCTCAGCGAGGACTGGGAGACGCCGAGTGCGTGCGCGGCCGATGTGAAGCTCTCGTACTCCGCGATGGCGACGATGCTCCGCAGATGGGAGACGCCCAGATTGATGCTCACACGCATCAGTATGGCCCACATTCATGCGGGTGACGCCCGCATCCCGCAGCGAAGTGCGCGAACGCATTAATGACTAGAAGTCATGAATCGATCATCTATTGATATTTGACCCGCAATTGTGAGGCGCGCGACACTGGGGCTCCGCTACGAAGGAGGTCACATGGTTGCCGCGCTCGGGTTCGCCACGATCGTCTGTTTCCTGGCGCTCGCGTTCAGCCGACGGGTCTCGGTCCTCGTCGCGCTGATCCTCGTGCCCATCACGTTCGCGATCGTCGGCGGCTGGGCCCCCGACCTCGGGGAGATGGTCGGCGACGGTCTCCTGAAGGTCGCCCCCGTCGCCATCATGATCGCGTTCGCGGTCCTCTACTTCAGTCTGATGGTCGACGTCGGATTGTTCGATCCCGCGATCCGCCGGGTCGTCCGCTGGGCCGGCGGCAATCCCGCCAAGATCGCCGTCGGAACGGCGGTGCTGACCCTGCTCGTCGCACTCGACGGCGACGGCACCTCGACCTTCCTGATCACGATCTCGGCATTGCTGCCGATCTACCAGAAACTCGGGATGCGACCCGTCGTGCTGACCGGCATCGTCTGCCTCGCGGCCGGCCTGATGAACATGATTCCCTGGGGTGGCCCGACCGTCCGCGCCATGGCCGCGCTCGACCTGACGAGCGCCGACCTCTTCACACCCGTCCTGCCCGCGATGGCGGCCGGAGTCCTCTGGGTGCTGTTCGCCGCCTACATGATCGGCCGGGTCGAACGGAAACGACTCGGCGTCACCGAGTTCGCGCTTCCCACCGGCGGCGGTCCCGGCACCCCGCACGTCGCCGACCCGCAGGTGCGTACCGGCCGCCACCGGGCCGTGATGGCGTTCAACACGGTGCTCACCCTCGTGCTGATCGTGATCCTGTTGTTCCAGTTGGTGCCGTTGGAGGTGGCGTTCGCCATCGCATTCGCGCTGGCGCTCGTCGTCAACTGCCCGAAGTGGGACGATCAGCAGGCCCTGTTCGCCAAGCACGGCGGCAACGTCACCATGGTGGTGGTGATGATCCTCGCGGCAGGGGTGCTCACCGGAATCCTCAACGGCACCGGGATGATCACCGCGATGGCGCAGACGTTCGTCTCCTGGATCCCCGAGTCGGCCGGCTCGCTGATCCCCGTGATCACCGCGGTGACGTCGATGCCGCTCAGCCTGGTCTTCACCCCGGACGCCTACTACTTCGGTGTCGTGCCGGTGCTCGCGGAGACCACCGCATCGTTCGGAGGCGACCCCGCCGAGATCGGCCGGGCCGCGATCCTCGGCCAGATGACCACCGGTTTCCCGCTCAGCCCGCTGACCGCCTCGACGTTCATCCTGATCGGACTGAGCAAGGTCGATCTGGGCCGGCACCAGCGGTTCATCTTCGCCTGGGCCTTCGGGACGACGGTCGTGATGACCGTCGTGGCGCTGCTGACCGGGGCGATCTCGGTGTAGCCGGCCACAGCACCCCCGCACGCACCACACCGCACGACACGACCAAAGGACATCGAGCCCGTGACATCATCGAGCACCCGTGGCAGCACCTCGCGGAGCGTGCGACTGGGCGCAGGATCCGGCTTCTCCGGAGATCGCATCGACCCCGCCCGGCACCTCGCGCAGCACGCCGACCTCGACTACCTGATCTTCGAATGCCTCGGAGAACGCACCGTGGCCGCCGGAAACTCTCGCCGGCTCCGGAACCCGGATGCGGGCTTCGACCCGCTGCTCGCCGCGCGCATGCAGGCGGTGCTTCCGTACACACTCGCGTCGGGAACGACGGTGGTCACCAACGCCGGCGCCGCGAATCCGCTGGCCGCCGCCGAACTGGTCTCCGGCATCGCGTCTCGATTCGCACAGCGACCGGCGCGTGTGGCCGCCGTGACCGGTGACGACGTCCTCGAGCAGGTTCTGCGCCACGACCCCGTCGTGTGGGAAACGGGGCGGCGCCTGTCCGAGCACGACGACGCACTCGTCAGCGCGAACGCGTACATCGGAGCCGACGCCGTCGTTCCCGCGCTCGAGCTGGGCGCCGACGTCGTCGTCACCGGACGGCTGGCAGACCCCTCCCTCTACGTCGCCCCACTCGCCCACCACTTCGGGTGGGACCTCACCGACCACGAAACCATCGGCGCCGCAACCGCAATCGGCCATCTACTCGAATGCGCCGGACAGCTCACCGGCGGGTACTACGCGGATCCCGTCACCAAACCGGTGAAGGGCATGGCGAATCTCGGGTTTCCGTTCGCCGACGTCCGTGCCGACGCGTCGGCGACCTTCGGCAAGCTCGACGGCTCCGGGGGCATACTGACCGAGCGGACCTGCGCCGAGCAACTCCTGTACGAGGTGGGCGATCCCACGTCGTACCTCACGCCGGACGTCACCGCGGACTTCGGCGACGTGTCGTTCACCGGCGTCGGGCCGGACCGAGTCGAGATCAGCGGTGCCACCGGGCGCCCCCGCCCCGAGCAGTTGAAGGTCACGCTCGGGTTCCGCGGTGGCTGGCTCGGCGAAGGTCAGATCAGCTACGCCGGTCCGCGCGCCTACCCGCGCGCCCGGCTCGCCGCCGACATCGTCACCGAGCGTCTCGTGGAAGTACACGGCCTCCGCGAAGACGGCATCGCCGTCGAATACATCGGCGCCGGTGCCGCTTTCCGCGGACTCGACGACGATACCGACGCCCGTGAGGTGCGCGTGCGGGTCACCGCCCGCGGGCAGACACCCGAGGAAGCCGACCTCGTCGGCTGGGAGGTGGAAACCCTGTACACCAACGGACCGGCCGGCGGGGGCGGTGCCCGACGCTCGTCGACCGAGGTGCTCGCGATCCGGTCGTGCACCATCCCCCGCCACCTCGTGTCCACGCAGGTGCATCTCACGGAGGTCGCGCGATGACGGCAACAGCAGCAGTCCGGCGAGTCGACGAACTCGCGGACGTCCGGGCGGGCGACAAGGGCGACACGCTCATCGTCGCCGTGCTGGCCCGAGACCCCGCCGCCTACGCCCACCTCACGTCGAGGCTCACCGAGGACGTGGTTGCCGCGCACTACGGCGAACTGATCACCGGGCGGGCCCGGCGCACCTGCCAGCCGAACCTGATGGCGATGGTGTTCGAGTTGCCCGGTGTCCTCGGTGGCGGCGTCACCGGTTCACCCGTCCTCGACGGGCACGGCAAGACGCTGGGATACCACCTGCTGAGCCTCGAGGTCTAGGGCTTGTGTCCCGATCCCTCTCGGATGCACCTGGCGAAACAATCGTCGTCCGGCAAGGCGGAGGAGAAGCCGATACCGCTGTTGTATCGGCGCCGACGACAACGCAGCAGGGCGGCGATTGGGCGCCAGGAGCGCCGAAACGGGGATTGGGAGACATGCCCTACCGGCCGGCGAACGCCGCCTCGAACACGTCGATCGCGTCGTCAGGGTCGTTCTTCGCCCAGCCCTCGAGGCCGACCACCCCGGTGTATCCGAGGCCGCGGAGGGCGGAAGCGATGGCCGGGTAATGGATTTCGCCGGTGCCGGGTTCGCAGCGGCCGGGGACGTCGGCGACCTGGATCTCACCGATGTAGGGCAGGGCTTCCCGGACGAGTTCGATGAGGTTCCCCTCCCCGATCTGCGCGTGGTACAGGTCCAGATTCATCCGCAGATGCGGGCTGTCGACCGCCCGGACGAGAGCGAGGGTGTCGGCTGCGGTCGCGAACGGGGTGCCGGGGTGATCGACGGCGAGGTTGAGGTTCTCGAGCGTGAACACCCGGCCTGCCTGCTCGCCGAGTTCGGCGATCTTGCGCAGGGTGTCGGCGGCGGTGAGCCACATCGCGGGTGTGACGGTGTCGACCGGCCGGACGGGCAGACCCTTGGCGTCGAGTCCGGTTCCGTGCAGGTTCAGTCGCGGGCAGTCGAGCCGCTTCGCCACGTCGAGGGAACGGCGGGCAGTGGTGAGCAGGGCGTCGATGCCGTCGGGTTCGGTGAGATCGCCCTCCAGATATCCGGTCATGGAGGAGAATTCGGCTCCGCTGTCGGCGAGGGCGTCGACGTCCTTGGTGGACCAGTCCCAGATCTCCACCTGGAGTCCGCGTTCGGTGATGCGGCGGACGCGGTCGAGGAACGGCAGGTCCAGATAGAGCATTTCGGCGCTGGCGGCGAGCGCATACGTGGTCATCGGGGTCACCGGTCCAGGTCGACGGCGGAACCGGTCTCGACGCTGCGGATGCAGGCGAGCGCGATCGACAGCGCGGTCCGGGCGTCCTGGCCCGTGACGACCGCCGGGGTGCCGCCGCGGACGGCGTCGAAGAACGCGGTCAGTTCGCCCACGTAGGCGGAGTGCAGGAGGTCGGTGTCGCGGCGTGCGGTGTCGGCGTGCAGGCCGTCGGGGCCGTAATAGGTCATGTCGGTGCTGCGCCCGTTCCCGGCGGTCACCATGCCGCCGGAACCGAAAACCTCTGCGCGGACGTCGTATCCGTACAGCGCACTGAAACTCGCGTCCGCGGTGGCGATGGCCCCGTTGTCGAACTGGACGGTCACGACGGCGGTGTCGAGGTGGCCCGCCTTCTTGGCGTCCGGCCGGATCAGGGCGTCGGCGATCGCGTGCACCCGCACCGGGCGGGCACCCGGGTTGAGGAAGCAGAGGGTGTCGAAGTCGTGAATGAGCGTTTCGAGGAAGATCGTCCACTGCGGGACGCGTGCCGGGTCGGCGGTGTAGGGGCCGGGGTCGCGGGTCAGGGACCGCAGGAGCTGCGGGGTTCCGACCTTCTGCGCGTCGATGGCCGCGCGGGCAGCGGCGAAGCCGGGAGCGAACCGCCGGTTGAACCCGACCTGCAGCACGATGCCGGCGTCGGCAGCGGCCGCGATGGCGCGGTCGGCATCCTCGAGGGTCACGGCCATCGGCTTCTCGACGAACACGTGCTTACCGGCGGCCGCGGCGGCGACGACGAGGTCGGTGTGACTGCGCGCGGGGGCGGTGATCAGCACGGCGTCGACGTCGTCGGCGGTGAGCACGTCGTCCACGGTCGTCGTGACGAAGGGGGCGCCCAGCGCGGCGGCGAGACGCTGCGCCGACTCCTCGACCGGGTCGCTGACCGCGACGAGCGTCGCCCCCGGGACGTGGCGGGCCACGACCTCCGCATGGTGGGAGCCGATGCGTCCGGCGCCGATCGTCGCGATCCGTACTGGATGGGAAGTGGGCGTCGTCGAGCGGGCGGTTGCGGCGTCGGTAAGTGACATGGGTGCGCTCCAGAGCGGTGGAAGGGTGCAGGTCGAGTCGAACTAGTACGTTCTAGTTACGAACCGTAGAACTCGTGCGATCATTGGTCAAGAGCGGCTTCGAGCGGACAAGCACGGGCCCCCGAAGACAGGAGCCGTGTACGTGGCCGACCCGGCAGGCGGATCGACCGGTGGCGCACGTCCGACGATGGGCGATGTCGCACGAGCGGCCGGCGTCTCGACAGCGCTGGTCTCGATCGTGATGCGGGGCGTTCCCGGCGCCAGCGACGCCACCCGCCGGCGGGTGCTCGAGATCGCCGACGACATGGGCTACGTCCCGGACCGTCGCGCGCAGAAATTGCGGCAGTCCAGTTCCCGGCTCCTCGGAGTCGTGTTCGAACTGCAGCAGCCGTTCCACGGCGATCTCGTCGAACAGATCTACGCGGCGGCCTCACGGCGGGGATACGACGTCATGCTCAGCGCGGTCGCCCCGAGTCGCGCCGAGAAGGTCGCGGTGCAGGCGCTGATGCGAGAACGATGCGAGGCCGCGATCCTCCTCGGGTCCCGATTCGACGCCGATGCGCTCGGCGAACTGGCCGACCGCGTGCCCTCCCTCGTCGTGGCGCGGGCGAGCGGCCTGCCCGGGGTCGGTGCCGTCCGCGGCGACGACGTCACCGGCATCACCCTCGCCGTCGATCACCTCACCGAACTCGGGCACCGGCACATCGCGCACATCGACGGCGCCGACGCCCCCGGCGGCCCCGACCGCCGGGCCGGCTTCCTGGCCGCGATGGACCGGCACGGGCTGTCGGGAACGGCAACGGTGGTGGCCGGTGGTCCCACGGAAACCGAAGGCGCACAGGGAATGCAGGAGCTCCTCGAGATGGCCGCTCCCCCGACCGCCGTGGTCGCCTTCAACGACCGGTGCGCCACCGGCGTGCTGGACCTCCTGGTCCGCCGCGGCCGGGACGTGCCCGCCGACATCTCCGTCGTGGGCTACGACGACTCCCGGCTGGCGAAGATTCCGCACGTCCAGATGACGACGATCTCCCAGGACGCGGCGCAGATGGCCGAGGCCGCCGTCGACGGCGCGCTGGCTCAGATCGCCGGCGACAAGGCCGTCGACCTCGTGCTCGCGCCGCACCTCGTCCGGCGCGCGACCACCGGACCCGTCCGCCCCAGGTGACGTGCCGGAACTCTAACCGGAGACGCCGTTCGCCAGGGTGACGGCGAGAGCCTGACGGTCGAGTTTGCCGCGCGGTGTCCGCGGCAGGCTGTCGACCACGAGAACCTGCACCGGCATGCTCGGGCTCGGCAGCGTCGCTCGCAGGTGCCGCCAGATCTCGGCGGCACCGGGCGCGTCGCCGTCCACCACGATCGCGGCGGCCGGCGCCTCACCCATCCGACTGTCGGGCACTCCGATGCACGCGGCCTCCACGACCCCGGGGATGGCGATCAACGCGGCTTCGACGGCGGCGGGTTCCACGTTGAGCCCGGCCCGGATCAACGTGTCGCTGTCCCGGCCGAACAGGTGCAGGCCGGTGCCGACCACCCGGCCGCGGTCGCCCACCGTCATCCATCCGTCGGAAGGTCCGTCCACCACGCCGTTGTCGGTGAGGTACCCGTCGAACAGCATGTCGCTGCGCACGTGGACCAGGCCGTCGCGGATCTCCACGTCGACGCCGTCGAACAGTTCCCCCGCCGAATGCTCGTCGGCGGCCCCGAGACCCCGGTCGAAGGACACGAAGCTCAGTTCGGATGCTCCGTAGAAGTGCACGAGCGACGCAGCGGGCAACACTTCCTGCAACGCCTGACGCCCCGGGCGCGGCCAGCGGGCAGCCGAGGACAGCACCTCCCGGACACTGCCGACCGGACCGATCCCCGACCGCACGACGTCCCAGGCAATGGTCGGTACCGAATACAGATGCGTCGGAGCGTCGAGCAGTGACTGCGTGACCGGGCGCAGATCCACCGTCGCGCCGCGGGTGAGGGCGTGCAACGCGCCGTACAGGAAATGCGTGTGGTCGAGGACCCCGGGCACCGACACACGGTCCCGTCCGGCGATGTCGAAGGTGTGATCGGAGCGATCGAGTGTGGTGGCCCACGATCGCTGGTTGCGCACGAACAGCTTCGGTTCACCGGTGGTGCCGGAGGTGATGCCGACCAGCAACTCGGCGCCGGGATGTGCCCGGCCCGCGATGCCGTCGGACTCCAGGCTGTCGGCGGTCTCGATGGCGCCGTCGAATCCCAGTCTGCGCAACCTCTTGTGCTGGTTCGGCGCGGCCACGACAGCGCCCGGCTTCGCGAGTTCGAGAACCCGTGTCAGCTGCGCGGGCAGCAGGTGCCGGTGCAGCAGCACCACGCTGACGCCCGCGTGCATCGCCGCCGTCACCGCGACCAGTGACCCGACGTCCGACGTCGGCAGCACGGCCACCCGGTTCATGCCGTCGAGTCCGGCTGCGGTGCGAGCGACCCTGGACCAGAAGAGGCCGTAGTCGACGGTCTCCCGAGCGGACACCACCGCGGCCGTGTCCGGGTTCTCGGCCGCGCGCGCCGCGATCCGCTCGGCCGGCAACTCAGTCATCGTCCACTCCCCGCGCGACGAGGGCGTCACCCATCGCGTCGGCGGTCCGCAGTGCGCGGACCAGGACGGGCGTGGCGAGCGCCGTCATCGACCACTGCAACCCGCGGGCCTTACGCGCCTGCGCCACCTCCTGCACGATCCCGGTCAGCAGCGGGATGCATCGGATCGCCAATGCGAGCAGCAGACCGATCCGATCCGGATCGACCCCGAACCGCCGCAGCGGCCCGAGTGCGCGCGACACGGTGTCGAGCATGTCCGTCACCCGGGTGGTGAGCGTGACCAGCGCCGCGAGCGCCACCGAGATCAGCAGCACCCCGCACACGACGACGGCGCGTGCGGGCGAAGTGATCCACACCTGGAACACGGCGATGATCAACAACATCCACACCACCGGACGCAACTGCGCGACCGCAACGGACCACGGAATGCGGGCCACCGCGAACAAAGCCCCCACCGCCAGGACGACGACACCGACCTCGAGCGGGGTCCGAACGAACACCGTGGCCACCAGGATCGACACGATCAACAGCACCAGTTTCAGGCCGGCCGGCATCCTGTGCAGAAGCGAGTCGCCGGGCCGGTACAGGCCGATCATTCGACCAACGCCCGGTAGGCGGGTACGGCGTCGTCGGGGCTGCCGTCGAACGCGACGAGTCCGTCGTCGATGACGATGACCCGTTCGAAACTCTCCAGCAGCGCCAGTTGGTGCGTCACGACGATCACCTGTTGATCCATCGAATCGAGTGCGTCGGCGACGACGCGGGCGTTGCGCAGATCCAGCAGCGTGGTCGGCTCGTCGGCGATGATCACCTCGGGCCTGCGGATGAGGACGGCACCGATCGCGAGCAGCTGCTTCTGCCCGCCGGACAGCAGGTGCGCGGGATGCTCGGCGTGCTTGTCGAGCCGGAACCGGACCAGGATCTCCTCGACGCGGGCCGCGACCTCCGGCTTGCTCAGACCCGACCGCCGCAGCGAGAACGCCAGGTCCTCGGACACCGTGGGCATGACGATCTGGGTGTCCGGGTCGGTGAACACGAACCCGACCTTGCGCCGCACCTGCGCACCCTTCTTCGCGGCGTCGATGCCGTCGACCGTGACGGTGCCGGAGGTGGGTTTCAGCAACCCGTTGATCATCCGCGCCAGGGTCGACTTGCCGGAACCGTTGGATCCGATGATGCCGACGCGGCGTTCCGAGAACCGGAGGTCGACGCCGCGCAGCACCCGGCGGTCGCCGAAGGCATGGCTCACCGAGTCGAAGACGATCTCACTCACGACATGCGCTCCACGAGCATGGCGATGCCCTGGCCGCCGCCGATGGCGCACGCCGCGAGTCCGAGCGTGGGTCCGTCTTCGCGGAGCATCTGACTTGCCAAGCGCACCAACAGGATCGCCCCGGACGCACCCCACGGATGTCCCATGGCGATGGCGCCGCCCTGCGGGCAGATCACGGATTCGTCCAGACCGAGTTCGTCCGACACGGCCAGCACCACCGACGCGAACGCCTCGGTGATCTCCACGACGCCCAGATCGGCCACGTCGTATCCGGTCCTCTTCAGGAGCTTGCGGATCGCGGGAACCGGGCCGAGTCCGGGCAGCGCCGGGTCCGATCCCGCGACGGCCGAGCCGAGTATCCGCAACGCCGGCAGTCCGGCAGCGAATGATTCGGTGGTCACCGCCAGCACCGCGGCGCCGTCCGAGATGCCGCACGAGTTCCCCGCCGTCGCCGTTCCGCCGGCACCGAAACTGGGGCGCAGTCGCGCGAGCCGGGCCTCGGTCATGCCGGCCCGAATGCGCTGGTCCCGCCCGAGGTCGCCGATCGGCACGATCTCCGACGAGAAGTCGGCCGCCGCGGCGAGCGTGTGCGAACGCGCCGCGTATGCGTCCTGCCGCTCCCGGCTGATGCCGCGAACCCGCGCGAGATCGTCCGCGGCCACACCCATGTCGGGGTCGGGAAAACCTTCTGGTGCAAAGGGGGCGCGGGTGTACCGCACCGGATCGGCGCCCGCGACCGGCGGCCAGAACCGCCACGGCGCGGTGCTCGCCGATTCGACGCCACCCGCCAGGATCAGCTCGTCGGCGCCGCTGCGCACGCGCAGCGCGGCCTGCATCACCGCGTCGAGTCCGGAACCGCACTGCCGGTCGACGGTGACACCCGGAACCTCCACACCCAGTCCCGCCCGCAGGGCCGCGACCCGCGCCGGATCACCGCCCGGACCGAGGCAGTTGCCGAGCACGACGTCGTCGACGTCCGCGTCGATACCCGCCCCCCGCAGCGACGCCAGAACCTCGCGCAACACGGGGGCAGCCAGATCGGTGGTGGTCAGATCGGCGAACCCGTGCCCGGCATTGCCGATCGGCGTCCGACGCGGCGCCACCAGAACAGGGACAGAGCTCATGCCAGCAAGTCTCTCACTCGGCCTCGGGCGACCTTCCCACTGGCGGTGCGCGGCAGTGACTCGATCCGCACCCAGCGGCGGGGCATCGCTTCCTTCGTCAGCACCCGGCGCGCGCGCGAGCGGACGTCCTCGATTCCGGCGGTGCCGTCGAGTTCGACCACGGCGGTGACCGTCTCGCCGAGCACCGAGTGCGGCGATCCGACCACGGCGGCGGCACCGACGCCGACGAGCGTCTCGAGGATGCGCTCGACGTCCTCGGCCACCACTGTGGTGCCGCCGACGTTGATCGCGGATTCGCCCCGGCCGCGCACCGTCAGCTCGCCGTTCTCACCGAGTTCCGCCAGGTCGCCGACCCCGAACCAGACCGGGGCTCCGATCACGCTGTACGGGGAACGGACGTACAGCAGACCGTCGTGGATGTCGGCGTCGACGCCGTCCAGCAGCCGGAGCGGCTCCGGAACCCGCCGCGCCGCGACGAGTGAGAGTTCCGCGGCCCCGTAGTACTCGACGATCTCGATGCCGTCCGCCACCGCGCGGGCGCCGTCGTCCAGGGCGGTGCCGGCAACGACGGCCGTACGCAGTTTCGGGGCCTTGCCCACGACGTCGCGAAGAACGGCGGGGACGGCGTGCACGACCGTCGCCTCCGACGGATCGTCGGTGACACACGCGCCTCGCCACAGGGCGTGCACCGCGCCGAACAGGTGCATCGTGGCGTGCAGCGGTCCCGTGATCAGCACTCGGTCCGCGGCGTGGATCCCGGTGATGGCGGTGAAGGCGGGGAAGCTGTCGAACCAGGACGCCGCGGTGCGCGCGAGGGGACGTGGCCTGCCGGTCGAGCCGGACGTTGCCACCAGCAGAAAGGCCGACGGCGGAACCTCCGCGCGGGCGGGGCGTGCCTCCGGGTTCTCGACGATCACCGCGGTTCCCTGCCTCGCGGCGGCGCAGACGCAGATCAACGCGTCCGCGACCGGCAACGCGGACGCGTCGTAGACGGATGCGCGTGGGCCGTGCTCGTCGATCCACTGCTCGATCGCGCGGTCGAGCTGGTCGTACGTGTACGTGCGGCCGTCGACGTCGATGGCGGGCTGATCGCCGGCGCCGCCGAGTTCGGAACTCACGTACGAATCAGGCCCGGGTACGCGCGGTGCACACTCTTGGCGACGACGGTCGCGACGACAACCTTCAGCAGGTCACCGGGGATGAACGCGAAGTTGGTGGTGATGGCGGCGCCGACACCCAGATCGGTGCGGAGCAGAAGTCCGATGGTGCCGAACACGTAGATGACGACGATCCCACCGAGGGCGTTGATCAGCAGACCGAGAGCGAGCGGGTACTTCGGCAGGATGCGGGCCGTGAGAAGGCCGATGACCAGCGTCGCGGGAATCCAGCCGATGAGGTAGCCGGCGCTGGGTCCGGCGAGCGCCGTCAGTCCGGTGCGGCCACCGGACAGCAACGGCAGGCCGATCAGGGTGAGCGCGAGGAAGACGCCGACGGCGGCCGTGCCCTTGCGCGCCCCGAGGACCGCGCCGGCGAGGATGACGCCGAGGGTCTGCAGCGTGATCGGCACACCGCTGAATCCGACCGTGATCGCGCCGGGTAGCCCCAGGGCTGCGATCAGCGCGGCGAACACCGCGATCTGCGCCATGTCCCGCGCCGAAATACCGAGTCTCGACACCCGAGCACTCCCAACACCTGTCACGACGACTCCTCTTGCTGCACACTTGAACGACGTTCAAGGTAGCAGGTCGGCGGCGGCTGCGGTGTGTCAGGCGACGACCGGGCCCCCGCCCGGGCCGCTCCGATGCCCGCCGCGACCACGAAGCCGATCCCGGCCACGGCCCAATGGTCCGGAACCTGGTGCAACACGACGAGCCCGATGATCAGAGCGAACGCCGGTTCGAGGCTCATCAGAGTCCCGAACGCCGCCGTGGTGAGCCGGCGCAGGGCGAGCATCTCGAGGGTGAACGGCACGACCGGCAGAAGAATCGCCAGACCCAGCCCCATGAGCAACAGTTCCGGTGTCATCTGCCCGAGCATCGACGGCCCGCCCACGGCGGTCGCCACCAGACCGGCGACCGGCATCGACACCGCGAGCCCGCTGATGCCGGCCACCTCGTCGCCCACCCGCTGGGTCAGCACGATGTAGAGCGCCCAGCACCCGGCCGCGCCGAGGGCGAACAGGATTCCGACGGGATCGACTCCGCCGACCCACGGTTGTGTCAGAAGTACGACACCGACGGCCGCCAGCGCCGGCCACTTCAGGCGGCCTCGCCCGTGCAGGACGGCGACGCCGAGGGGCCCGAGGAACTCGAGTGCGCTGGCGGTTCCCAGCGGTATCCGCTCCACCGCGGCCATGAACAGCATGGTGACGGCCGCCGTGACCACCCCGAGCAGGACACAGGCGCCGAGGGACGAACCCGTGAACGCCTTCGGGCGGGGACGCACGATCACGACCAGCAGAACCCCCGCCCACGCCAGACGCAGCCAGGCGGCACCCTCGGCGCCCACGCGTTCGGACACGCCCACGGAGATCGCGAGTCCGATCTGCACGCACAGCATCGACGTGAGCGCCATCATCGCGCCGACGTGAGTCGAGTTCCTGGTCATGCCAGGATTCAAATCCACCACGACCGTTCACGTCCACGTGACTTTCATGGACAAACCGTTCGGAAATTGCGGACAATTGTGCGGTGGATACCCGACGCCTGCATCTCCTGCTCGAACTGTCGCGTCTCGGCTCGATGCGCGAGGTCGCCGAGACACACCGGCTGACCACCTCGACGGTGTCCCAGCAGATCGCCGCCCTGGCGAAGGAGACGGGTGCGCAACTCGTCGAACCGGTCGGCCGACGGGTGCGGCTGACCCCGGCCGGCCGCCGGTTGGCCGACCACGCCGTCACGATCCTGGCGGCCGTCGACGCCGCCCGACTCGACTTCGACCCCCACGCCGAACCTGCCGGCACCCTGCGCGTCGGGGGTTTCGCGACCGGCATCCGCGTGTCGCTGCTGCCGGTCGTGGCCGAACTGGCCCGCACCCACGCGCAGGTGGACGTGGTGATCAGCGAATACGAACCCGTCGAGGCCTTCGCGTTGCTCGCCGACGACGAACTCGATCTCGCCCTGACCTACGACTACAACCTGGCGCCGGCGTCACCCGGCGCCGCGCTCGAGGCCGTCCCGCTGTGGTCGACGCCGTGGGGGCTCGGCGTCCCCTCGCCCGCCGAAAACACACCTGCCGAGGTCGCGGCGTATGCGGACTCGCCGTGGATCGTGAACTCCCGCAACACCGCCGACGAGGACGCCGTCCGCACGCTGGCGTCACTCGCCGGTTTCACCCCACGGATCGCCCACCAGATCGACAGCCTCGATCTCGTCGAAGACCTCATCACCGCCGGCTACGGGGTGGGCCTGCTCCCCGCAGACCGTCCCACCCGCAGCGAGGTCACGGTCCTCCCGCTCGCCGACCCGCAGGTCGTGCTGACGGCATACGCCGTGACCCGCCGCGGGAGGTCTACCTGGCCGCCGCTGCGGTTGGTCCTGGACCGTTTGACCGCAGGGCGCCGGGATACGCCTCCCGCGACGTGATCCTTACCGCGCTGCTGCCGCGGACGCGGCTTCCTGCAGGGTGCGGGCCGCGACCTGCAGTCCTTCGAGCTGACCCAGTTCGACGTCCTCGTGTTCGATGTTGACGGCCATGTCGGGGTCGACCTTCTGCAGGGCCGCGAGGAACCGGGACCAGAAGTCGACGTCGTGTCCGCGTCCGACGGCGACGAAGTCCCACGCCGAGTCCTCGGGCCACTTGTTGACCACGTGCTTGCCGCCGAGTCCGGTGGGGTTCTGGTCGGCGGGGATCCGGGTGAACCGGTCGTCGAGGACACCGTAGATCTTGCAGTTGTCGTTGATCCGGGTGTCTTTCGCCGCGGCGTGGAAGACGAGGTCGCCGAGCCAGTCGATCGCGGCGACCGGGTCGATGCCCTGCCAGAACAGATGCGACGGGTCCATCTCCGCGCCGACGTTCGTCGCGCCGGTCTTCTCCACCAGACGCTTCAGGGTCGGCGGGTTGAACACGAGGTTCTGGGGGTGCATCTCGATCGCGACCTTGACGCCGTTCTCGCGGGCGAGCGCGTCGATCTCCTTCCAGAACGGCACCGCGACCTGATCCCATTGGTAGTCGAGGGAGTCGAGATAGCCACTGTCCCAGGTGTTCACGTGCCATGCCGGCCACTGACCGCCGGGGTGGGCCGCGGGCAGCCCGGACATGGCGACCACCCGGTCGACGCCGAGCAGTCCGGCGACGCGGATCGCGTTGCGCAGGTCCTCGGCGTCCTCGGGGCCGACCTCTGGATCGGCGTGCAGCGGGTTGCCGTTGCAGTTCAGGCCGGCGATCGACACGCCAGTCTCGTCGAACACCTTCAGGTACTCCTGCGGCGACACCTCGCCGGCAAGAAGCTCTTTGACGGGAAGGTGCGGGGTGCCGATGAAGCCGCCGGCGTTGATCTCCGCGCCGTCGAGTCCGAGGGAGGCGATGGTCTCCAGCGCCTCGCGGAGGCTGCGGTCGTGCAGGATTGCGGTGTACACACCGAGTTTCATGAGTGGTCCTTCATGGTGAGGTTCGGGCGAGGTGACGGGGTCAGCCGATCTTGACGGCTGCCCCGTGGGAGCGGGCGGACTCCGCGACGGCGGTGACGATCTGCATGCCGCGCAGGGCGTGGGCGAACGACGGCAGCGGTCCCAGGTTGTCGATGCCGGCGATCTGGTCGAGGAAAGCCCGGGCCTGGTACGCGAAGAACTCGGCCTTGCCGTGCCCGACGCCGCCGGCGTCCATCGGCAGACCACCCTGGATGTACGGGTGCTGCGGTCCGACGATCACCCGTCGCTGTCCGTTGACGGTGGGGTCGAGGCCCTCGCTGGACACCGAGAACTCCGCGGCGCGAGCCAGGTCGAACGCCGCCGAGCCGGACGTCCCGAACAGCTCGAATCCGAGGCCGTCCGGAAGCTGGTGCGCGACACGGGAAGCGGAGAACGTGCCGACGGCGCCGTTCTGGAAGCGCGCGGTGAACGTGGCGAGGTCCTCGTTCTCGACGGGCGCCATCTCACCGGTGGTCTCGGCCTTGGTGTGGCCGTACGTGACTCCGGCCGGCACGGGACGCTCGGTGATCACCGTGGTGAAGGTTGCCCCACTGATCTCGACGATGGGGCCGCACACGAATTCGGCCATGTCGAGCAGGTGACTGCCGACGTCCGCGAGAGCGCCGGTCCCGGGGCCGCCGCGGTACCGCCACGTGATCGGCGAGGTGGGGTCGAGCGCGTAGTCGCACCAGTAGTGCCCGTTGAAGTGGATGATGTCGCCGAGGCGGCCCGTCGCGAGTTCGTCCCGGATGGCCTGGATCGCGGGCGACCGGCGGTAGGTGTACCCGACCGTCGCGATCGTGTCGGCGTCCGCCGCGGCCGCAACCATGGCTTCGGCGTCCGAAATCGAGCCGGCCAGGGGCTTCTCGCACAGCACGTGCTTCCCGGCGGCGAGGAGTCCTTCGACGATCTCCCGGTGCAGCTGGTTGGCGACGACGACGCTGACCGCGTCGATGTCGGGCGATTCGGCGATCGCCTGCCAGCTGTACTCGGCCCGCTCGTAGCCGTACCGCTTGGCGGTGTCGTCGGCGACGGCCTCGTTGGTGTCGGCGATGGCAACCAACCGCACGTCGGGCCGGTCGGTGCCGAACAGGGTCGACGCGGTCCGGTATCCGGCGGCGTGCGCTCGTCCGGCCATGCCGCCGCCGATGACGGCGACACCGATCGAGTTGGAGGTCATGAGTGAGCCTTTCGATGTGGGGATCCTGCAGGTCGGACGAGTCGGAGATGTGTGCCGAACACCTCCGGCTAGTTCGGTCTATTTGACCGGTCTAGTACGACTACTATGAGCTGAGTCACGCCGCGGTGTCAAGCCCTGAACGGAGCGACGAGAGAATGTGCACGTCGAGAAAACGGCACGACGGCCGGCAGGCACGCAGCCGCGGATCGCGACGAGCGAAAGGCCTTGCGTCAGTGAGCGGTCCCGATCAGGACACGCCGGACCGGGATCCCTCCACCGACGCGGAGACGGGACCGGTGGTCCGGCGCACGACGAGCCGGGGCCGCAGGACGATCGCGGCGGGCTCGGTCCGCCCCTGGTCGAGGCGTTCGATGACGGCCTCGACCGCCTTCGTGGCCTGCTCCCGCGGTTGCTGGTTGACCGAGGTCAGGTCGATGTGCGCGAGCTGCGCCAAGGTGCTGTCGTCGTATCCCGACACCGACACGTCTTCGGGGATTCTCAGGCCCACCCGCCGCAGTTCGCTGATGAGCCCGATGGCGCTGCGGTCGTTGGCAGCGATCACCGCGGTCGGCAGGTGCGGCCGCGCCAGCAGGGTGTGCGCGGCGTCGGTGCCCGCACTGTCGGTGAAGTCGCCGTCCACGATGTCGGCATCGAGTCCGTGCCGCCGCATCGCGCGTGCGTAACCGGATCGCCGGTCGGCCGCGATAGTGCCGTCACCACCGCTGAGGTGGGCGATCCGGCGATGCCCGAGTTCCACGACGTGATCGACGACGGTGCCGATCCCCTTGCCGTCGGCCGTCCGCACCACATCGACGTTGCCGCCGACGCGGCGGCCCACCACCACCACCGGAACCCGCTCGGCCAGTCCATCGAGCACCTCGACGTCGAGTTCGGTGCCGAGCAGGATCAGGGCCTCGCACCGGAAGTCGAGCAGCGTCTCGACGACCTTCCGTTCCCCGTGGGTCGGCGTGACCGCACCCAGCACCACTTCGTACCCGTGTTCGTCGGCGGCGGCGACGAGGTATTCGACCATTTCGGCGTGGAAGCTGCTGCGGATGTCGGCCATCACGCCGACGAGGTGTGTGCGCCGCAGCGACATCAACGCCGCCGTGCGGTTCGGCCGGTAGCCCAGTTCGTCCGCCACCTCGAGAACCCGTTTCCGCGTCTCGGCGCTCGGGCCGGCGACACGGCGAAAGACCATGGACACCAGGGCCTTCGAGACACCCACCCGATCCGCGATGTCCTGCATCGTGACGGTCTGTTTCGGGGTCACGGGACCACCACTCCGGGCGTCGTCGTCGCTTCGCATGTGCAGACCCTTTCGCTCACCGAGCACGAGGCACACCCACAGTATCCGACATAGAGCGAAGTACTAGACCGGGCTACGTGCCGCCTCTACAGCGACCCGAACACTCCGGGCGCCACGACGAGAACCAACCAGCACAGGCCGGGGGCCACCGCGACGACCGCGGCGGCGTTGAGGAGGAGCTGCCGGTAGAACGCGCGACGCTCGATATTCTGGGCACTGGCGAGCACGAGCGCTCCGTTCGTCGAAAACGGTGACACGTCGACGACGGTGGCGGAGATCGCCAGCGCGGCCACGACCCCGACGACCGGGAGTGCACCGGTTTCCAGCAGGGGAAGAGCGAGCGGAATGACCGCCGTCAGCAGCGCCGTCGACGACGCGAAGGCCGACGTCACACCGATGACGTAGCAGAGCACGAGCGCGACCAGCAGCGGTGCGCCGACCATGATCGCCATCTGCGCGAGATGGTCGATCGTGCCCAGTTCCTGCAGGAGAGAGATGTAGGTGACCATGCCCGCGACGAGAAGCACTGTCGACCAGCTGATGCCCGCGATCGCCTCGTTCTGCTTCGAGAGGTCGGTGAAGGCGAGGATCGCACCGGCGGCGATGGCGACGAAACTGATGGGCAGATGCAGCACGAGCACCAAGACGAGCACCGCGGCGATCAGGACGAGTGTCAGCTTCTGCACCCGGGTGACGGGTTCGCTCGCGGGCACGATGTCGGTCGACGGGGGCTGCACGCGGGTCAGTACCTGGGTGCCCGCCGCAGAACCGCCCGGGGACGGCGTCCACGGCTCGCCTGCACGCGTACCGCTTGCGGCGCCGGTGCCTCCGTCGATGGTCGTGGTGCCCGTGGCCGAGTATTCGAGGTTGCGTACCCGGGCGAGGAACGCGTAGCCGGCGACCGTGAAGACGGAGAGCAGTGTGTTGATCCCGTAGCTCGCGAAGAACAACGTCCAGGGCGCGATCGTGAGCCCGTTGGATTCGACGATGTCACGGACGAGGACACCGGAAACCGAGATCGGGGAGAACGCGCCTGCGTGCGCACCGTTGATCGTCATGATGCCCATCACGAGGGGACTCATCCGGGTGCGGGCAGCGAACGCCATCGCGGCCGGCGCGATCAGGGCCACGGCGGCCGGACTGAACGTGCCCAGTGCGGTCAGCACCGAAGCCGAGAAGAAGAAGACCCACGGAACGACGGTCACGCGGCCGCGGACGGCCCGGATACAGGCGTTGACCAGAAGGTCGATGGTCCCGTTCCGCTTCGCCATCCCGAAGAAATAGGTGACACCGATGATGGTGAGGACGATCGAAGTCGGGAACTCGGCCAGAATTTCCTTGTCGTCGTATCCGAGCGCGAACGCCCCCACGACGAAGGCTCCGATGAAACCCAGAATGCCGATGTTGATCGGAAAGATGGTTGCTGTTACGAACATCGCGACCAGCGCGATGAGTGGCAGGATCTCGATGGACGTCATTGTGGTTCTTTCGGTTCGCTGTGTCCGTGATGGTCGAAGTCAGGCGGAAAGCCGGTCGCGGGAGTACAGGGTGGATTCGGCGATGCGTCGCGCCGCTCGCTGCAGGAGCACCCGATCGTGCCCGCCCGCCGTCTCGACGGCGCATCTCAATCGCCCACCGAGCGTGCCGATCGTGACGGCGAAGTGCCCCGGGGTCGCCGCCCCTGCGACACCGACGGTCGAGTCACCCGATCGTGCCGCGAGTGCGACGGCAACCGCGCTGGTGAGGCCGATCGTGGGATGCGGGGCGTTCATCGACAACATGCGGACGGAGATGTCGTAGTCCGCGGCGTCGACGTCCTCGCCGAGTGTCGTGCGATAAGGCACGGCCGGGCCGACGAGACCCACCTTCGGTATCGCGTTCGGCGCGGTGTCGACGGACGTCGCCAAGCCCATCGCGACCGCGGCGCGTGCCCGGATGTGACGCAGTATCGGAACATATTGCTGCAGTTGCTCTTCGGTCGCCGCAGCGGATACTCCCAATGAATCGGCGCGCACCAGAGCGACCTGAGCGCCGGCGTCGGCCATCGAGATGTCGATACGGATACCGTCCACGACAATGCTTTCCTGGTGCTTGCCCGTGGGCCACAAGCTGCCCGTGGTGCTGCCGGCGGGGTCGACGAATGCCAGATCGACGGCCGTCCCCGTACCCCGAACCCCGGGGACGCTGACGCTGTCGAAGCGGGCCGGGGACGACGCCGACGGCGTGGCAACCCGCGCGTGGATGACGGCATTCGTGTTGACGTTGCGCATCCGCACCTCGGTGCGCGCCTTCCCCCGGGACAGTCCGAGATTGTCGACGGCCCAGAGAGCGACCGCGGTGGCACAGTTCCCGCAGTTGCTGCCCCATTCGACTTGGTGAGCACCGATCGCCACCTGCGCGAACAGGAACTCGACGTCGACGTCGGGGTCCGCGCTCGGCATCACGACAGCAGCCTTGGACGTGACGGAGGTGCCGCCACCGACCCCGTCGAGTTGGCGAGGATCTTCGGCACCGAACAATTCGATGAGCAGGTCTTCGAGACGAACCCGGTCATCGGGAACGTCTCGGTGGTCGAACAACCAACACTTGCTGGTTCCGCCTCGCATGAGAGTTGCTGGTGTCTGCACGGTACATCCTTCTGTTGGTCGTGGCCCACATCACGTTATGGATGACGTGCGTTCAGAACAATGTCGTTTTGCTACCATTGCGTTTAGCTAGACTGAACGCTGGGAGATGGGCATGCAGAGCACGTTCGACGTCGTCACGCTGTTCCTGCTGCTCGACATCGCCGAAGCGGGTTCACTCACGGGCTGCGCCGAGCAGGCGAACATGACGCCTTCGGCCGCGTCCCAGCGCATCGCCAAGCTCGAACAGAACATCCGGCAACCGGTGCTCACCCGACTGCCCCGAGGCGTCCGGCTCACCGAGGCCGGCGAGATTCTCGCCGACCGAGCCCGCCTGTTTCGCCGCGAGATGCGTTCTGCACGTGGGGACCTCGAGGCGCTTCGCGGACTCGAGAGCGGAACGGTGCGACTCGGATCGTTCCCCACCGTCAGCGCGTCACTGTTGTCGGACGCCCTCAAGGACTGCCACGCCCGTTGGCCCGGCATCGACGTCCGGGTGCACTCCGCCGTTCGACCCCGCCTGCTGGACATGCTGCGATCGAGCGAAGTGGAACTCGCGCTGCTGTGGAGTTACGCCTGGACCGAGGAGGCCGAGAAGTCCCTGTCGCTCGTCCCGTTGATGGAGGACAGAACACTGCTACTCGTGCCGGCGGGCGGCGAACTCGCCCAGGACGACGTCGCCATCGCGTCGCTCCGCAGTGCGCGATGGATCATCCGCAACGCCGACCACCCGGCCGCCGAGGTGCTGTACCGCAGCTGCGAAGGGGCGGGATTCACTCCGGACGTCGTCTACGAGGCCCACGATTATCAGGAGATCGAAGCGATGGTCGCCGCAGGCATGGGCATCGCGATGGTGCCGCGTCTCGCGGTCGCGCATCATCGGCCCGACGTCCGGGCAGTCCGGTTCCGGGCCGCGGACCGAGTTCCGACGCGATCGATCTACATCGCGTCCCTGGCGCGCCGCGAATACACCCCCAGCATGTACGCGATCTCGCGTGCCCTGCACGAAGCAGCGCACCGGATCACCGCAGAACAGTGACGCCAGGGCAGTCTGGACGCATGGAGTCACGGGAGAGCGGCGCCGCGCTAGGAGTACTCGCCGACGCGATGGTGGGCGAACGGACGGTGGACTCGGCGGCGGTGCGCGAGGCGCTCGAGCAGGTCTCGGCCGGTCCGGCGGAGACGGCGGCGTTCACGGAGAGGGTGCGCCGCCACCAGGCCGAGCTGACCCGTTTGCGCAGGCGCGAACGTGAACTCGGGGTGCTGTTCTCGAGTGCCCGCGAACTCGCCGAGCTTCGCGACATCGACGCGCTCCTCGGACGGCTGGTGAGCCGCGCCCACGAGATGATGGGCACCGACGTGACGTACCTGTCGGAGTTCGATCCGGCGACCCGGGAGCTGAACGTCCGCAAGACCGTCGGCTCGGTGGCGCCGCAGTTCCAGCACCTGCGCGTTCCGCCGGGGATGGGACTGGCGAGTCAAATCGCTGATTCCCGTGCCGCGCAATGGGTTCTGCGCTACCAGGAATATGCGGAGGGACCGCACGAGGATCTCATCGACGACGCCGTCGCTGCGGAGGGGATCGTGTCGATCCTCGGGGTGCCGATGCTCTCGGACGGTCTCGTGCTCGGTGTCCTGTTCGCCGCCACCCGGCAGGAACACACGTTCACCCCGGACGAGATCGCCGTGCTGTCCGCGCTCGCCGACCACGCCTCGGTGGTGCTGCAGACCGCCAGCACCCTCGAACAGGTCCGCAGGTCCGAGGACGAGGCGCGCGCCGCACTCGACCGCCTCACCGACTATCTGCAGGTCCGGGACCGATCCACCGTGGTGCACCAGGAACTCATCGAGGCGGTTCTGGTCGGTGGCGGGTTCGAGCAGGTGGCCGGCACACTCTCCACCGCTCTCGGGCGCACGGTCACGATCGTGGACCGGGATCTGCATCCCGTCGCCGCCCACCCGACTCCCGCCGACCCGTTGCCGGTCCAGCTGTCGGCGAAGGTGCGGGACGCCGTCGCGACGAGCCGCACCACCGGCCACTGCGTCCGCGTCGACGACGCCGACACACCGATCGTGGCCGCCGTCATCGCGGGCGCACTCTACTTCGGCGCAGTGTTGGTCGGCAGCGGCGACCTCGAACTCGGCCCCGTCGACGAGCGCACCATCGAGCGCGCGGCTCAGGTCGGGGCACTGCTGGTTCTGCAGCAGAACGCGGTCGCGGACGCCGACCTCCGGGCCCGGGTCGAGTTGGTCGCCGACCTGCTCGATCCGGCACCGGAGCGGCGCCGCGATCTGGAACGCCGAGTGCGTGCCCAGCACATCACCCTCGCCGCCCTCGAGACCGTCGTGCTGATCGCGGTCCCGGCCGAAGACCGCGCCACCGCGGCCCGCGCCGCGACCGCATTCGTCGGCGACCACGGCCTCGTCGGGGAACATGCGGGCGTCGTCGTGGTCGTTCTCACCGCCGTCGCCCCACCCGAGCTCACCGCGGACCTGCGCAACTACCTGCGCAGAACATTGCACGGCCCCGTGCTGGCGATCACGACGCCCCGGGCGGAGTCCACGGACGCGCTCCCGGCGCGATTCGAGTCCGGGCTCCGCACCGCGCGCCTGCTGGCTGCGCTCGGGACCACCGACGCGGCGGTCAGCACCGACGCGTACCTGCCGTACGCCCTCCTGTTCGATACCGACGCGCGCACCCTGAACGCCTTCATCGACGAGACCATCGGTCCGGTGCGTGCCTACGACGACAGCAAGGGCACCGACCTGCTCGCCACGTTGCGGGCATTCGTGCGGAACGAGGCGAGTCCGACCAAGACCGCCCGGGCCCTGAACTATCACACCAACACGATTCTGCAGCGTCTCCACAGGCTGGAGATGCTGTTGGGGCCCGAGTGGCGCGGCGACGAACACCTGTTCCGAATCTCGGCCGCGGTGCGCCTGGACGAACTCCGGGGGCAGTGACGGTCACACATTTCCGATGGACAAGCGTGTGCGATGAGTACATATCTGGGTTGCAGCCGTCGCCCTACCGTGTGAACCGAAGCACATGACAGGGTTGTCGTCGGGGCGCACCACACGTCCGACCGCCCATGAGTAGTACGTGGAGGAACGCCAGTGCCCGTCAACAGCCGCATCCCCGGCCTGAAGGATTCCAGCCCTCAGCAACGCCGCAAGGTGGTCGCCGAGAGGACCGGCCTGTCCGACCTGGACGTCGCCGTCTTCGATCCCGAACAGGGACTCGGCGTCGCCCAGGCCGATCACATGATCGAGAACGTCGTCGGGGTCATGGCCATCCCCGTCGGTGTCGCCACCAACTTCACCGTCAACGGGCGTGACTACCTCGTGCCGATGGCCACCGAGGAGCCGTCCGTGGTGGCCGCGGCCAGCAACGCCGCCCGGATGGCCCGGGTGCACGGCGGCTTCCACACCTCGAGTACCGACCCGGTGATGCAGGCCCAGATCCAGATCCTCGACTGCTCCGACCCCGAGGCCGCCCGGCTGCGGGTCCTCGAGGCCCGCACAGAGATCCTCGAATTGGCCAACGCCCAGGACCCGATGCTGGTGCGGTTCGGCGGCGGTGCCCGCGACCTGACGGTGCGGCTCGTCCCGACGCGGACCGGCGTGCACATCGTCGCGCACGTCCACGTCGATGTGCGAGATGCCATGGGCGCCAACGCCGTCAACACCATGGCCGAGGCGATCGCGCCGCGGCTCGCCGAGATCTCCCGCGGCCGAAGCCTGCTGCGGATCCTGACGAACAAGGCCGACCTGCGCATCACCCGCGCGCGGGCCGTGTTCGACAAGGAACTGCTCGGCGGTGACGAGGTGGTCGACAACATCGTGCACGCCTCCGCGCTCGCCGAATCCGACCCCTACCGGGCCGCGACCCACAACAAGGGCATCATGAACGGCATCACGGCCGCGGTGCTCGCCACCGGCAACGACACCCGCGCCGTCGAGGCCGGCTGCCACTCACATGCGATCGCCGCCGACGGCCGCTACACCGCGCTCTCGCATTTCGAGAAGACCACCGACGGTCACCTCGCCGGCACCCTCGAGGTTCCGATGGCCGTCGGGCTCGTCGGTGGCGCCACCAAGGTCCACCCCGTCGCACAGGCGGCGGTGAAGATGCTCGGAGTCTCCACCGCCTCGGAGCTGGCGGACGTGATCGTCGCGGTGGGGCTCGCGCAGAACCTGGGCGCCTGCCGCGCCCTGGCGGCCGAGGGCATCCAGCGCGGCCACATGAGCCTGCATGCCCGCACCATCGCCGCGTCCGCCGGCGCCACCGGCGACGAACTCGACCTCGTGGTGAAGCGCCTCATCGACGACCAGCGCATCCGCGTCGAACACGCGGAAAAGGTTCTCGCCGATCTTCGTTCCGGACACTGACATGACCACCCCTGTCGAACCGGTGTGGCGTCCGGCGCCCCACGAGTTCGCCGACTCGTCACTGCCCACCGCGGTTCGCGTCTACGAAGTCGGGCCGCGCGACGGGCTCCAGGCCGAGTCGACCGTCGTGCCCACCGCGGTCAAGGCGGAGTTCTGCCGCCGGCTCGTCGCCGCCGGGGTCCGCTCACTCGAGGTGACGAGTTTCGTCTCCCCGAAATGGATTCCGCAACTCGCCGACGCCGACGCACTCCTGGCCGAACTCGACCTCCCCGGGTCCGTCCGGCAGGTCGTGCTGACTCCCAACCAGCGGGGACTGGAGCGAGCGCTCACCGCGGGGGCGCGGGAGGTGGCCGTCTTCGTCAGCGCCACCGAGACGTTTGCCCGGAAGAACCTGAACACCACCGTCTCCGGGGCTCTCGACAACGCCCGGCCGGTGGTCGAGGGTGCCCGGGCGGCCGGTATCGGCACCCGCGGCTACATCTCGATGTGCTTCGGTGATCCGTGGGAGGGGTGGGTCGATCCCCGCCGGGTCGCGGACATCACGGCCGAACTGACCGGCATGGGATGCTCGTCGATCTCACTCGGCGACACCATCGGCGTCGCCACCCCCGGCCACATCCGCGCAGTGCTCGACGCCGTGCAGGCCGCGGGAGTTCCGATCGGCTCGATCGCGGGACATTTCCACGACACCTACGGTCAGGCGCTCGCCAACGTCTACGCCGCACTCACGGCCGGTGTCACCGAGTTCGACACGGCCGCCGGAGGTCTCGGCCGGTGCCCCTACGCGAAGGGCGCGACCGGGAATCTCGCCACCGAGGACCTGGTGTGGATGCTGCACGGCCTCGGTATCCACACGGGCATCGACCTCGGCGCCCTGACCGACACCTCCCGCTGGATGGCCGGGCACACCGGCCATCCCAGCCCGTCGCGCGTGGCGACGGCGCTGATCGCCGCCCGCACCTAGATCACGACACCCCTCACACGGAAGTACAGACGATGTCCATCGAAAGCCAGCCGGCACCCCAGGCTCCCCCACCCACCGAAGACCAGACGCCTCGGCCTCGCTACCTCGAGGTGTGGGGCGACACCGTGGTCGGTCGAGATCTCGCGCTCTCCGTCGTCATCGGCATCGTCGTGAGCGTCTGCGCACTTCTCGGCGCCACCGCGTTCTTCAACTCATTCGTCACGGATTCGTCTCTGGCGGAGGCATATGCGCTTCTGGTCGGGATCGCCGCCTGCCTCGTCGCCGGCGTCGTCAGCGGGAAGCTGTTCCGGCCCAAACGGAACATCGCCGTCGACTCGTCCGAGGGCGACACCGTCGGCGACGTCATCCGGGTACTGCAGGAAGAGCGTCAGGGGCTGGGATCGGTCACCGACCTTCCCGCCCAGACGGTCCGAGAGTTGAAGGATCTCGACCTCTACGACCGATTCGTCGAGGCGGAGACGAACACACCCGAGACCGGGGGCCGATCATGAGCGTGCTGTTCACCAACGACGTCCTCGTCGCGATCGCGCTCGGCATCATCGGCGCCGTCGTGTTCTCCCTCATCGGGCTGGTGTCCGGGACCGACGAAACGGCCACCATCGCACCGCTGACCCTGCTGGTCATCCTGCTCGGCGCCCCGCCAGCGGCGGTGTTCACGTTCTTCCTCGCCGGGGCCGTCGCCAAGCACATGACCCACGCGGTGCCCACCACGCTGCTCGGCATCCCCGGCGACACGATGGCCGTGCCGCTGATGCGTGAGGCGCGTCTGCTGCGCAGCCTCGGGGTTCCGCACATTGCGCTGCGCAAGGCGATCTCCGGTGCCATCATCTCCGCGTTCATCGCCGTCCCCATGGCGGTCCTGTTCGCGACGCTGCTCGCACCCGTCGCGGACACCGTGCAGTCGGTGGCGCCGTGGCTGTTCCTCGTCGCCGCGGTCGCCATCGCCTACACCTCACCCGGCAAGTGGTCCGGGGTGGCCGCGCTCGTGCCGTTCGTCGTCCTCATCCTGGCGCTGAAGTCGCTGACGAAGAGCTACGACGTCTCCCTGAACATCAGCTACTTCCTCGGCATCGCCGTCGGCCCGCTCATCGCGGACCTGTTCCTCGTGCTGGGTGCGCCCGGGCGAACCGGCATGGCCCGCAAGGAACCGGCGACGGTGTGGCTCGCGCCCGAGATCAAGGGATGGAAAGGCTACTTCCCGAACCCGTTCCGGATGCTCGACGGCAAGCAGACGGCGCAGGTCGCGGCCACCGCCACCGTTTCGAGCGCCACATTCGTCTTCAGCCCGGTCGCGATGACGGTGCTCATGGGCGAGGTCGTCGGCTCCCGGGTCAAGCAGGGCTATCACCGGTTGACCTCGGTGATCGCCGCCCGCAACGGAACCACCGAGTCGACGTACATCGCCGAAGCGCTCATTCCGCTCATCGCGTTCGGCCTGCCGCTGAGTCCCGTTGCCGCCGGGCCCGCCGCTCCCCTGTTCAACGCACCGCCGGTCTTCACCACCGACGACGGCACCGGGCAGATTCGCAACCTGTCCACGGCGCTGACCAACTGGGAGTTCCTGCTCTACGGTCTCGGCGCAGTGGTGATCGCCGCGATCATCGCCTACCCGTTCGCGATGAACTTCGCCCACCGCGCCGCCACACTGGTCGTCCGGCACGTCAGCCACGAGGCGATCATCGCCACGTTCACCGGCTTGGTGGTCGTCATCAGCATCTGGGAGGGCGGCATCCTCGGACTCGCCGTCACCCTCACCGTCGGACTCGTCGGCGGCCTGCTGTCGAGGGCGTTCAAGATCCACGCCGGAGTCCTGTTCATGGGGTACTACGTCGCGGTCCTCAGCGTTCCCGCCATCCTCGCACTCTGACCCTGCTGACTACGCGGTGACCAGGTCGATGGCGATGGCCGATCCCTGCGGGTTGACGACGGCGTCGAGGATCGTCTTCTGCGTCTGGCTCAGATGTCGGGTGCAGGCCGCGGCAGCTGCGGCTCCGTCGCCGGCGAGGATCGCACGGCATACCGACAGGTGCTCGGACAACGAGACATCCATGCGGTCGGGCTGGGAGTGGGCGATGTTGCGCAGCCGCTCGGTATGGGGCCGCAGATCGGCGATGGAGCGGGCCAACTGCGCGTTCCGGGTGTGCGCAATCACGGCCTGGTCGTAGCGTTCCGCGAGTTCGTAGAACCGGTCGCGGCGAGCATCGGACGGAGGTTCCTCGGCGATCTTCTCGAGCTCGGCCGCGACGTCGTCGAACTGCTGCCTCGCCGCAGCATCCTGCGCGACAGCTTCCGCGACCATCCGCGTGGCCGCCGACTCGAGCAGGATGCGCAGCTCGAACAGATCGCGCACACTCTTGATCGAAATCGGCGAGACCCGCGCTCCCTGCCGATCGATGAGCGAGACCAGCCCCTCCCCCTCGAGCCGCAGGAAAGCCTGCCGGACCGGGGTACGGGACGCCGAGAACCGCGCGCCCACGTCGATGGCACTCAGCGACTGCCCGGGCGACAGAACCCCGTTCAGAATGTCCTGTCTGAGCTGTTCGTACACCTGCTCACCCTTGTTCCCAGCCGCCATGCATACATTCTAACGTCCGTAAAGGTATCTGTTAAGGTATACCTTCAAGTACACCATCGAGCCAGGGCGTCGACCCGGGGAAGGCGTCTGCCCGTGAACGATCTGCGCTCGTCCGACCGGTCCGCGACCACGACCCGCACCGCCGGACTGCGTCGACGCGGACTGCGCTGGACGGCACTGATCCTGCTCTCCCTCGGAGGATGGGCCCTCGGCGAGAGCGCCGGACTGACGGCGGCGGGCCTCTTCTCCGCTCTGATCGTCGCGGCGACGCTCGCCGTCACCGGGCAAGGACCGTCCCGCGTGCCGCGCCCGCTGGGAAAGCTCGCACAAGGCGTGCTGGCCAGCGCGGTCGGACTGATGGTGCACCGGGAGACGATCGCCGCTCTGGGTTCACTGTGGGTGCCGGTGGTCTCGATCGCCGCCGCGACGCTGGCGATCAGCGTGGCGGCCGGCGCGCTTCTTGCGTTGCATCGTGACGTCGACGCGGTCACCGGATCCCTGTCCATGACCGCGGGCGGCGCCACCGGACTCGTCGCGATGGCGCGCGAACTCGGCGGGGACGACCGAGTCGTCGCGGTGGTGCAGTACCTGCGCGTGGCGCTCGTCGTGCTGACGATGCCGATGATCGTGACGTTCGGTTTCCGCGCGAACACCGGCGCCGAGACCGTCGCCGACACCGACAGCGGCGGATCCGAATGGTATGTCGCACTGGCATTCCTGGCCGTGTTCATCGTGGCCGGAACGGCCGTGGCGTCACTCGTGCGGCTTCCCGCGCCCGCCACTCTGGGACCGCTGGCCGTGAGTGCGGGATTCGAACTCGGCGGGTGGAGCGACGCGATCACGGTCCCGCCGATGCTGATGACCGCCGCACTGATTCTCATCGGCTGGCAAGCCGGCCTGGCCTTCGACCGGGCGAGTCTGCGGGCGATCGGGAGAATCCTTCCCTACGCAGCGGCGCTCACCCTGCTGGTCGGGGCGGCGTGCGCGGGACTGGGCGTCCTACTCGCCCACCTCACCGGCGCGAGCCTCCTCGAGGCGTACCTCGCCACCACTCCCGGCGGCCTGGCGGCGGTGCTGGCGGTGTCGGCATCCACGTCGTCGAACGTCACGTTCGTCGCAGCCGCTCAGGTGCTGCGCCTGGTGATCATGCTCGTCACCACCCCGATCATGGCGAAGGCGTTTGCCCACTTCAGTTCTCGACGGCGCCGGACCGGTGTGACCTGACGACCGCGTAGCGCGGGATCCTCTCCGGACGGGGCGGTCCGTCACAGTCAGCCGTAGACCCTCGTGATGAAGGCCTCGAGGTTGTCGCGGACCCGGCCGATCCGCTCTTCGGGTTCGAGATCCTCGCGGTATTGCCTACCAAGTGCGGGCGATTTCTTCCGCCGCGCGTACAGCGAGCACGCGAGGTCTTCGCATATGTAGGTGCCGATCGAGTTTCCTCGGCGACCGGATTCACCCGACTTACGAGCGGTCATGAGCGATACTCCGCCACTGGCATGCGTAGTCATGCAGATCGTGCACATCTGCGCACGGCGGTATCCGCCGGTTTCGTAGCGCAGCGCAACACCGACGAGTCGGCCCTCCCGCGGTACGACCACATAGCAGCGGCCCGGAAACGACGGGTCACTCCAGCCGAGGAAGTCGAGGTCGTCCCACGGTCTGTCGTCCAGGTCGCGAGGGACGGGTAGGCGCTTGGCGTCGCCTTGGGAGCAGTTGATGAACGACGACCTGATGTCGCGTTCGGTGACGGGATCCATGACGAGATGAACTCCTTCTGTCGACGGGTTGGCAAAGCCACGTGACAATACGGACACCGGTGGCGTCGGGCAACGGATTTTCGCAAGGGGGAGGCTGTCCGGAGAGCTCGCTCGCATGCTTCGACCCACGGGGTCGGCGGTGCAGTCCACCGCCTGTTGAATCGCCATTTTGCGACGACAACGGAACGATCGGTCTCGATCAGTGAGAGTATAGGAGTGTGAGCACACAGGCAGAGCACGAGGAGAGACGCCGCCCGACCCCGGGGACCCCGTTGGGCTACCTCGAGCAGCTACCTGCCCTCGTCCTGCTCGAGCGCCTCCCGGTTCCCGTGCTGGCGGTCGAGAAGGACGGCACCGTCGTCCACGCAAACAGCGCTTTCGAGGCGATGCTGGGCCATCCCGTCGATACCCTGCGCGGACGCCCGGTCTCCGAACTCCTCGATCTGGGCGAAGCGACAACGGGTGCGGACGCCGTGGAACACCTCCGCGAGAGCGCGACCACGCCCGTCGACCTCACCCATGAGGACGGATCCCGAGTGCGCGCACTCATCAGCCGGCCGATCCTGCGCCGGCAGGACGATCCGGTGACCCTCGTCTGCTTCCACGACGTCACCGAGCAACTGTGGAACGGTGGCCGCGCGCCGGGCTTCTGACGCACCCCGCCGACTGTCACGACTCGACCGCCGTTCGGACGAATACGCGTTAACGTATGTCATGACGATCGGTCGCGGAGCGGCGATGCTGCACGCCCTCAGCGCACTCTCGGAGGAGGGAGGGCGCGGATAATGACTGGTCACAGTGCTTCCGCGGATGGATTGCGAGTCATCGTGGTCGGGAGCTCGGCCGGCGGGGTCGACGCGCTGTCGAAGCTGCTGAGCGCCGTCACGGTCGGCCGCGGATGGTGCTTCGTCGTCGCTCAGCATCTGTCACCCGACGAACCGAGCCTGCTTGCACACATTCTCGACCGGGTCGGCCCGATGCGGGTGGTCGAGGCTGTCGACGGGGACCAGCTCGAGGCCGACGTCGTGTTCGTTGCGCCGCCGCGGTCCGACATTCTGGTGCAGACGGGACATCTCGACGTCGTCTCACCCGACAACGAACGCCGGCCGTGGCCCAGTATCGATCGGTTGATGATGTCCGCGGCCCGCACGTGGGGCGATCAGGCGGTCGGCGTCGTGCTGTCCGGGACCGGCAACGACGGCGCCGCCGGTGTCGAAGCCATCGAGGCGGCGGGCGGCGTCGTCGTCGTTCAAGACGCGGAATCGGCGCCGTTCGATGCGATGCCGCAGGCGGCCTTCGCCACCGGATCCGTCGATCTGCGGTCGCCGGCCGCGCAGATTCCGTCGGCGCTCGAACGCATTCTGGCCTCCGGGTCACCCGGCTCGGTTTCCGCCTCCCTGTCCGGTGATGCGAATGCCGAGACACTGCTCGACACAGCCATGTCCGCGCTGCGCAACGCGACGGGAATCGACTTCTCCGGGTACAAGCGTTCCACGGTGCACCGGCAGATCGGCCGCCGTCAACGCATTCTCGACTGTCCCACTACAGAAGACTATGTGGATCGGCTGGTCCACGACCCGCACGAGGCCACCGCACTCGGACAGATCCTGCTCGTGGCGGTCACCGCCTTCTTTCGTGACAGCGCGGTCTGGGACGCCGTGCCGGAACACCTGTCCACGCTGGTCGACGGAGTGTCGGGCGACCAGTTCCGAGCCTGGGTGCCCGGGTGCGCCAGCGGCGAGGAGGCGTACACGGTGGCCATGCTGGCCGCCGAGGCGCTCGGTGTCGGCGACGAAGACTTGTCGGACCGAATGAAGGTTTTCGCCACAGATCTCGACGAACGCGTACTCGACGTCGCGCGCCGTGGCCGCTACTCCACAGCGGCAGTCGAATCGGTGCCGGAGAATCTCCGCAAGCGATGGTTGCGACGCGCGGGTGACGAGTGGGTGGTGGTCCCTGCCCTCCGCGAGACCATGGTGTTCGCGCGACACAACGTGGCGTTCGACCCGCCGTTTCCGCGAATCCATCTGATCTCGTTGCGCAACACGCTCATCTACTTCGAGTCCCACCTCCAGGAGCACGTACTGCAGCTGTGCCAGTTCGCGCTCGTTCCCGGCGGTGTGCTTCTGCTCGGCCAGTCGGAGCGGGTGCCGCGCGACGACAGTGTGTTCGAGGTCGCCGACTACACCCACCGGCTGTACCGTCGCCGCCATTCTCGGCATGTGATCGGCCTGCCCGCCGGACGCTTCGTCCCCGAGGTCCGGCCCCCGTCGGGCCCTCCCGACGAAATTCTGGTTCGCCGTCAGCGACCGGAGGTTTTGTACCGCGAACTGTTACGTGTGTTGGCGCCGCCGTCCCTGGTCCTCGACGAACACAACGCGGTCGCCGAGGTCTTCGGCGACGTGTCCCCGTGGTGCGCGGTGGCGGAAGGCACCCACACGGGTGATGTGGTCGATCTGCTCCGTCAGCCGTACCGTCTCCCCGTCCACGCCATGCTCGCCCAACTTCGGCACAGCAGTCCCGACACCGTTGTGCGGGAGATCCGGGCAAACGGCGAGGACGTCGTCGTGACGGTGAAGCGGTTGACCAGCGACCGATTCAGCTCCGTGGTGAGTTTTCGCCGGCTCTCCGAAAGCAGTGTCGCACTGCCGGTCTCGGAGGGGACGCCCGACTCCGAAGTAGTAAGAGTCACAGCGGAGCTCGAGTCCACCCAGTTGGCGTTGCAGGCAACCGTCGAGGACCTCAGTGCCGCGAACGAGGAACTGCAGGCGATCAACGAAGAACTGCAGGCATCGTCGGAGGAGCTGCAGGCCTCGTCCGAGGAGATGCAGGCGTCGAACGAGGAACTCGAGGCGGCGAACGAAGAACTGACCACCGTCAACCAGGAACTGCAGTCTCGTGGCGCCGAACTGGTGCGTGCGAACACCGACCTCGAGAACATCCAGGGATCACTCACGAGCGGGCTCGTCCTGGTCGACCGGCAACTGCGGGTCAGCCGGTTCACGCCTCTCGCGGTACGCCTGTTCTCGCTCATCCCCGCCGATGTCGGGCGGCCACTTCCTGCCGTGCCCACGACGATTCCGGTGCCCCAACTGACCGGGACACTCAATTCGACGATCGCAGCGAATCAGTCGCAGATCATCGAATTGAGTGACGGAACCCGAGACCTGCTACTGCAGACCCAGCCCTACCTCGGCTCGGCCTCCGAAGTACTCGGCGCGATCGTGGTGGTCATCGACGTCAGCGAAATCGCTGCGATGAAACGGGAGCGGGAACGCGCACTGGAAAATCTGGAAAGCGTGACGGAATCCATCCGCGAACTGGTCTGGCAACGCGACCTTTCCGGATCACTCAACCTGCTGACCTCACGGGTCGAGGATCTCTACGGCCTCGACCGGCAACAAGTCCTTGCAGACCCTTCGCTCCTGCGAACAGCGATACACCCCGACGACCGCGAACGGGTCGCGTCTGCGACCGCTGCGGCGGACCGGCGCTGGCAGGTCGAGTACCGGATCGTCCGGCCCGACGGCACCGTCCGGTGGGTCGAAGAATCCGCGAAGTTCATCGAGGCCGACGGCACGACGCCGGGCTACCTGATCGGAAGCGCGAGCGACGTCACGGATCGCCACCAGCTGCAGGCAGCCGCAGCCGAGCGGGCCGCCGTGCTCGACGGTCTACTGGCGACCCAGGTCGCGGGAATACTCGTCCTCGACGGAGACGACCGGATTCTGCAGGCGAGCGCGAATTTCGCCGAACTCGTGGGGTATGCGCCCGCATCGCTGGTGGGCACACCGATGTCGGTCCTGCTCGAAACCGACACGGCCGAGGTCGTGCCGAGGCTCGACGGCCCGCGCGACGAGGTCGATGTGCGTCGGATCGTGGCGGCCGACGGAACTCCCCGGCCGGTGACTCTCGAACTTCTGGCGGTGCGCGCGGTGAGCGGCCTCGACGACGGACCGCGGCACGTCGCCGTCGTCCACGACATCACACACCTGCGCGAACTCAGTGCGGAGTTGGCCGTGCACGAGCAGTTCGACACCCAGACCGGGCTCCTCACCCGGACGTACTTCCGGTCCAGGACCCAACGCGCGCTGGACTCCGATGTCGGCGGTCTGGCGTTGCTCTGGGTGGACCTCGACGGGTTCAAAGAGGTCAACGACAGGCTCGGCCACCGGGTCGGGGACGTCGTTCTCACGACGATCGCCAGTCGACTGCAAAGCGTCGCCCGCCGGCACGACATCATCGGACGTCTCGGCGGCGACGAGTTCGCGATTCTCGTCACCAGGGTCCAAGACCTCGACGAACTCGACGATTTCGCCCGTCGGATCCTGTCTGTGATCCGCGAACCCGTCCCGATCGGAGATTCGCTGGCATACGTCTCCGCATCGGTGGGCATTGCCCTGTGCCCGCAGGACGGCCGCGACGCCGAGGAGTTACTGCACAACGCGGACACCGCGATGTACTCAGCGAAGCAGCAGGGCCGGGACCGGCACGCGTACTTCACCCAGGACATGAACGGTATCGCCGACGAGCGCGCCGAAATGCGCCATCAGTTGGCGGTGGCCGTGCGTAACAAGGACTTCGAACTGCACTACCAACCGGCGATTCACATCGAGACCGGCGAGGTCGGTCTGGTCGAGGCATTGGTGCGGTGGCGGCGAGGCGGCGAGCTGATTGCGGCCGGCACCTTCATCGACGTCGCGGAAGACACCGGGCAGTTGCGGGCACTCGGCAGAATTGTCCTCGACTGTCTCGACGCCGACATGACGACGATGCAGCAGGCACTCGGCGAACAGCAGCCCAAGGTCGCGGTCAATCTGTCGGGCACCGAATTGCGGGAGCGCGACATCGTCGACTGGCTGCTGTCGTGGAACCCTGCCGGCGGATTCGACAAACTGGTCGCCGAGGTCACCGAATCGGTGTTCCTGGTGCCGGGCGGACGGTCGTTCGACACACTCGACGTCCTGCGCCGACTCGGTGCCACGATCAGCATCGACGACTTCGGCACGGGATACTCGAACCTCGAACTGCTCGACCGGCTCAGGCCGGGGATCATCAAGATCGACAGTTCCCTGCTCGACCGATCGGTGGTGGACACACGCGCCGCGAAGATCCTTCAGGCCGCCATCCATCTCGCCCACGCGCTCGATGCGACCGTCGTCGTCGAAGGAGTCGAAGACGAAACGATGTGGGAGCACGTCAAGGTCCTCGACGCAGATCTGGCGCAGGGATTTCACGTGTCGGCCCCGATGCCACTGGACGCATTGCTCGAATGGATTCGAGCACGCTGACCCGCCCCACAAATGCACGGACATTGGTGAGAAACCCGCGCAATTGCCGGTGAATCCGGCGAATGTCTGTGCAAACGTCGCGACTGAGGATGCACCGCGGGTTACGTTGACTGCATGGCGACCGGCAAGAGCAAAGCTCCCGCTGTCGAACTGGAGGTCGGCGACCGGACCGTGCGGATCTCGCACCCGGAGCGCGTCTACTTCCCTGCCACCGGCGCCACGAAACTCGACCTCGCGAACTACTACCTGAGCGTCGGCGACGGGATCGTCCGCGCACTGCGCGAGCGCCCCTGCATGATGCACCGGTTTCCGGACGGGCTGAGCGGGGAGAAGGTCCACCAGAAGCGGTTGCCGCACGGCGCGCCCGACTGGGTGCAGACGGTGCGGGTGACGTTCCCGCGATACAACCGCCACGCCGACGAACTGTGCGTGACGCACCCGGCGGACGTGATCTGGGCGGTGCAGATGTCCACGGTCGAGTTCCATCCGTGGAACTCGCGCCGCGCCGACGTCGAGCGTCCCGACGAGTGGCGGATCGATCTCGATCCGATGCCCGACTGCGGGTTCGACACGGTGCGGCGCGTCGCCGGGGTGGTGCACGAGGTGCTCGACGAACTGGGTGCCACGGGCTGGCCGAAGACATCGGGGGGACGCGGGATGCACGTGTACGTCCGGATCCGGCCGGACTGGGGGTTCGGCGAGGTCCGGCGTGCCGCGCTGGCCTTTGCCCGCGAGGTCGAGCGCAGGTCGCCGCAGGACGTGACCACCACCTGGTGGCGCAAGGACCGGGACCCGCGCAAGTTGTTCGTCGACTACAACCAGAACGCCCGCGATCACACCATCGCCAGTGCGTATTCGGTGCGGGGGGTGCCCGACGCGACGGTGTCCACACCGGTCACCTGGGACGAGATCGACGACGTGGACCCGCACGAGTTCACCATCGCCACCGTCCCCGACCGGTTCGCGAAACTCGGCGACCTGCACGCCGGAATCGACGACGCCGTCTTCTCGCTGGAGCCGCTGCTGGAATGGGCCGACCGCGACGAGGCCGCCGGCAAGTCGGATCCCGGTGGCGCGGAGGAGTAGACGCCCCTACAAGTCCAGAACGACGGCGTTCGCCGGGCGGGTGCAGCAGATGAGGGTGTTCCCCTCGGCGGGTCGTTCGACGGGTTCCGGGTCGTAGTCGACGGGTCCGGACAGCAGGGCTGTTTCGCAGGTGTGGCAGACGCCGGTGCGGCACGACCAGCGGGTGGGGACGTCGCAGGCTTCGGCGAGCTCGAGCAGCGTCCCCCGCCCCGGATCCCACGGCACGGTGAGCCCGCTGCGCGCGAACGAGACCGCCGGGCCGGCACCGGGAGGCCCGGGCGGCGGGTGGGGCGCAACCGAAGACGAAGACGACGCAACCACACCGGGATTGAGGGCTCCCTCTGCACCGAACGTTTCGACGTGGATCCGCGCCGGGTCGAGTCCGTGCGCGGCCAGCGCGGAGCCGAGGTCGGCCATGAACGAGGCGGGCCCGCAGAGGTACGCATCCGCGTCGTGGGGCAGACCGAGACTGCCGATCAGTTCCGTGGAAAGCCGCCCGGCCGTGGCGTAGTCGACACCAATCCGGTCGGTGTCGGCCGGTCGGCTGTACGCGATGTGTGCGCAGCTGCCGGGCAGCCGGCGCAGAAGGTCCCGACTCTCGTCGGCGAAAGCGTGCTCGGATCCGTCGCGAGCACCGTGGACCCACCACACCGGCCGGGCCGAATCCGCTTCTGCCAGTGCGTACAACATGGACAGCACGGGTGTGACACCTACGCCCGCAGACACGAGCACCACCGGGCTCTCCCCGCCGTCCAGGGAGAACGTCCCGCGCGGCGCCGCCACCTCGATGGTGTCGCCGAGGCGCACACGCGAATGGAGGTAGCGACCGGCCGCGCCGTGCGGTTCCCGTTTCACACTGATCCGGTATTCGGGGGCGCCGGGACGATTGGACAGCGAGTAACTCCGGATCAGCGGGGCGCCCTCGCCGGGGTGCACGCGGAGCGTGACCGACTGACCCGCACGCCACGACGGCAGGGCTGTCCCGTCGGCGGCGGCCAACGTCAACGAGAGCACGTCGCGGCTCTCCGCGTGCTTCCCGGTGACCGTCAGCGCCCGGAACCCGGCCCACGCCGGCGGCGGGCTGCCGGCCGTTCTCGTCAGTCCGGTGTTTCCGCCTGCCCCCGTGTCGGCCTGGTCCAGAAGGCTCCGCAGCGAACCCTTCCACCCGGGACTCAGTGCCGGGATGCGCAAGGCGCGTTCGAGCGCGCCCCGCGGGTGGCCGGGCAGGTACAGGAGCGCATCGATCTCGGCGACGGACACCGCTTCCGGACCGGATGCGATCTTGACGATGCCCTGCCCGGCCTCCACCTCCCCCTCCTCGATCACCCTGAGGTAGAAACCGGGCCGCCGGTGGGACACGAGCAGTGCGGCCATCTGCGGTTCGTTCATCCGCAGGCCCACCCGGTAGCACGTCACGCGGGGCTGGGTGACCTCGAAGACCGCGGTCCCGATCCGGTAGCGGTCGCCGATGCAGACCTCGTCGTCGGGCAGACCGTCGACCGTGAAGTTCTCGCCGAAGTGTCCCGGCTCGAGATCGTCGCGTCGCAGGTGCTCACTCCAGTGACGGTAGGAGTCGGTCTGGTACACCAGCACCGCGCGGTTCTCACCACCGTGGCCGCCGAGGTCACCCTGGCCGTCACCGTCGATGTTGAGCGTCCGGACTGTGCGCGGGCCGTCGACGGGCCGCTTCCAGATACCGGTGTGTACGGTCCGCCCATGCCAAGAAACGTCCCGGGGCATCCCGACGTTCACTGAACTGAGCGTAGCCACGGCACCTGCCTCGCTTGGTTGGCACGACTCCCGATCGACCCTGGTCGATCATCCGTCATCTCGCTCCGCGGAGCAACGACGGCTCGCACGCAACGCGACACGCGCCCCGACCGTGCGGCGGGGGCGTGGATTCGCACCACCCACCGGCTCAACCCATTCGGCCGATGACGTCGAGAACGTCGCGCAGCGCGGACAGCGAATGTGCCGGGAGGAACGCATCACAGAAGGGCAGTGCGGCCGCCATCGAGCCGGCGAGCGGCCGGAAGTCGGGATCACCGGCACGCGGGTTGAGCCACACCACCCGGTGCGCGCGGCGCCGCACCCGGGTGAGCGCGTGCGCGAGACGTGCCGGATCGTCGCTGTCCCAGCCGTCGGAAGCGACGACCACGAGTGCGCCGCGCAACGCGTTGCCGTGCGGCGAGGCCAGGAGTTCGCTCAGGCTGCCCGCGATGTGGGTGCCACCGAATCTGTCGACGACCTTCTCGTTCGCCTTACGGATCGCGGTCTCCGCGCTGCGGTGGGCCAGCACGGGGGTGAGCCTCGTCAACGACGTGGAGAAGGCGAACACCTCCGGTCTGCCCGCGGTCTGCCGTTGTACCGCGGCGCGCATGAGGTGGAGGTAGATCGCGGCGTACGGCTGCATCGACCGGCTCACGTCGCACAGCATCACGATGCGCCGCGGACGGTGCCGGGCGCGGGTCCTGGCCAGGACCACCGATTCCCAGCCCGTGGCCCGGGACCGGTTCATCGTGGCCCGCAGGTCGATACGACGGCCGCGGCGGTGCACTTCGCGCCGCCGGGTGCGGCGGGTCGGCCAGCCCGCGGTGGCCTGCTCCAGCCAGGAGCCGAGGAGGCGGAGATCGGCGGCGTCGAACCGGGCGAAGGGTTCGTCGGCGCGGGCCACGAGCCGGCTGGGCAGGGTGTCCGGCACGGCCGTCGGAGAGTCGCTGAGCTCGTCCTCGCCGCTGTCGTCGCCGCCCGTCATCATCGGTCGTGTCATCCACGGCACGCCTGCGACGTCCTCCGCCGCACCGGGCCGGTCGCGTCCGTCGCGGACACCGGCCAGTGCAGGGTCTCGCCCCGGGGCCGCGCCCCGCCGCGCGTGCGGGTCCAGCGACAGTACGGCATCGGCGAAGACCGCGTCGAACACCGCGTCGAACGGCGCGAGATCGTCGACGCGATTGACGAGCGTCAGTCGCGCCGACCAGTACAGCCGCGACCGGGAGGTGGGCGGCGACAGGTGCAGCGCCTGCACGAACACCGCAGGGCCACTTGCCGAGACCACGACGCCGCGAGCGCGCAGCCTGGCGACGAGGGCCACCGCGAACGACGCGAGGTCGACGCCCCGCAGGACGCCCGTCGCACTCATCGCCTGCGGCGGCCCACCACGAGCACGACCACGATTCCCGCGAGGACGGCGGCGAGGATCGGGGCGTACCGCTTCCAGGCCCCCACCCCAGACAGTGCGAGGAGGTCCAGCGGAGCCGGTTCCGCGGCCGGCGGGGCCACCGACAGCGTCGCGGTTCCCGTGGAGTCGGCTGTGGCGGGCGCGGATGCCGGCTCCTCGCCGGGACCCCCGGCGAGCTTCGCTTCCAACGACTCCGCGAACTGCCCCATGAGTTTCTCCGACACCTGCTGAATCATCCCGCTGCCGAACTGCGCGAGTTTGCCGACGATCTTCATGTCGGTGTCGACGGTGACGCGGGTGCCGTCACCGGTCTCGTGCAACTGCGCGGTGATCGTCGCGGACGCGTTGCCGGATCCGCGCGAGTCCCGGCCGCGGGCATCGATCACGGCGCGGTGCTCCTTCGAGTCACGCTCCACGAAGGTGGCCTTGCCCTTGAATTCACTCGTCACCGGGCCGACCTTGACCTTCACCTTCCCCAGGTAGTCGTCGCCTTCCCGTCCGGTCATCTGTGCCCCGGGGAGCAGCGGGGCAACCTCCTCGAGATCGCTGAGTACCTCCCATGCCTGCTCGATCGGTGCGCTGACGGTGAACTCGTTGGCAATCTTCATGACAGAAGCCTCTCATCCGGTGGCCAGGCCGTGCGCGTACTCGGCGAATGCATCCTGAACGATCGCGCGGTCGTCCGGGGTCTTGGCGAGCGCACTCAGGCTCGAGATCGCGTCGTCGCGAACCAGGTCGGCCACTCCGAGCGCCGCGAGTGCCGATACCCAGTCGATCGTCTCCGCGATGCCGGGTGGCTTGTCGAGGTCGAGTTCGCGTGCACGGCCGACGAAGCGGGTGGCATGCTCGATGAGGGGCGCCGCGGCCGCGGGTACCGTGCGGCGCACGATGGCGGCCGCCCGGGCCGGTTCGGGATAGTCGATCCAGTGGTACAGGCAACGCCGGCGCAGGGCGTCGTGGAGGTCTCGACTCCGGTTGGACGTCAGCACCACGACGGGGTGGTGTTCGGCCGTGAACGTTCCCAGCTCGGGAACGGTGACCGAGGCCTCCCCCAGGAATTCGAGGAGAAGCGCTTCGAACTCGTCGTCAGCCCTGTCTATTTCGTCGATCAGCAGCACGGGCGGCGTCGGCCCCCGATATCTGACGCAGTGGAGGATCGGACGCTGAAGCAGGAATTCCTCGGCGAACAGGTCGTCCTCCGTCAGTCCGTCGCCCCGAGATTCGGCCAACCGGATGGTGAGCAACTGGCGCTGGTAATTCCAGTCGTAGAGGGCCTCGTTCGCGCTGAGTCCCTCATAACACTGCAGACGGATCAGCGGTGCGCCGAGCACGGTCGCGAGCGCCTTGGCGGCGGTGGTCTTGCCGACTCCGGGTTCCCCTTCGAGCAGCAGCGGACGGCGCAGGACGGCAGCGAGATACAGGGCCGACGCCGTACCGACATCGAGGAGGTAGTCCTCGGCATCGAAGCGCCGGACCACGTCCGCCACGTCCTCGAACCCTTCCGTCATACCGCTCCCGTCTCCCGCGCGAACGACGCCCGGCACATCGGACCGCAGAACCAGAAGTCGTCGCCGCCCCGCCGCAGGTGCACGGTGTCCGGGCCGACGACGACACTCATCCCGCACACCGGGTCGATCGCCTCGAACACCGCGGTCCCAGGATCCGAATCAGGCTCGGGCGCTCGAAGTCCCGCGGTCCGCAGTTCGTGCACCAGTTCCGCGGCGATCGACACCGCGATCTCCGCCGACGTCCTCGCCCCGATGTCCAGGCCGACCGGGGTGTGCACCCTGGCCCGCTCGGATTCGGTGAGCCCGAGAGTGTCGAGGATGGCCCCGCCCCGCGTGCGGCTGGCGACGAGCCCGACGTATCCGACCCCGGCGTCGAGCGCCGAGCGGATCACGTCCGCCTCGGGGCCGCCGTGACCGGCCAGCACCACGGCCGTCGTGCCGGAGAACTGTTCGAGACCGGCATCGTCGTGCTCGACGGAGAACTCCAGCAATTCCGAGATGCGTGCCAATGCCTGAGCGATCGGTGTGGTGCCGTAGATCCTCACCACCGGCGGCGGCAGTTGCGGCTCGAGGAAGATCTCCATGGCTCCACCGGACAGGCACGGATTCACCACGACGGAAGCGCCCGGCATCTCGGGGAACTGCACGGCCCCGTCGGGAAGGACCCGTAGCAGCACGCTCTCGTTGGTTTCCAGCACACCCAGGGCGGCCGTGCGCACCGAGTTCTGCGCGCACTGACCGCCGACGAAACCCTCGATGGTCCCGTCCTGCAGGAGGATCGCCTCGTCACCGGTATGGCTGGACGTGGGTGGCTGCGCTCGCACCACGGTCGCGTGGACGAACGGCCTGCGGTCGCGCACCAATTGCGCCGCACGCTCTTTCAGATCCATCGGGCCTCCTGCCGAGTGCCGGGCAACATTCAGATCGGTGGTGTCGCGCGGCCCTGCATGGCCTCCCACACCCGGGACGGGGTGAGCGGCATGTCGGCGTGCCGCACACCGAACGGGGCGAGCGCATCCACGACGGCGTTCACCACGGCCGGCGGCGACCCGACCGTTGCGGACTCGCCGATGCCCTTGGCACCGATCGGGTGATGGGGCGACGGGGTGACGGTGAAGCCCGTCTCCAGTTTCGGCACCTCCAGCGCCGTGGGAATCAGGTAGTCCATCAGCGATCCGCCGAGGCAGTTGCCGTCCTCGTCGAATTCGATGATCTCCATCAACGCCATCCCGATGCCGTCGACGATGCCGCCGTGCACCTGGCCCTCGATGATCATCGGGTTGATGCGGGTGCCGCAGTCGTCGACGGCGAGGAACCGCCGCACCTTGACGACGGCGGTACCGGGATCGATGTCGACAACGCAGAAGTACGCGCCGTAGGGGTACGTCAGATTCTCGGGGTTGTAGCAGATCTGCGCGTCGAGTCCGCCCTCGATGCCTTCCGGCAGGTCACCCGCTCCGTGTGCCCGCATCGCGATGTCCTGGATGGTCACCTTCGCCGAGGGATCACCCTTCACATGGAATTCGCCCTTCTCCCATTCCAGATCCGCGACCGAGGCCTCGAGCATCCCGGACGCGATGATCTTCGCCTTGTCCCGCACCTTGCGGGCCACCAGAGCCGCGGCCGCACCCGACACCGGCGTCGACCGGCTGCCGTACGTGCCGAGCCCGAACGGTGTGTTGTCGGTGTCGCCGTGCACGACGTCGATGTCGTCCGGCGGAATCCCGAGTTCCTCCGCGACGATCTGGGCGAACGTCGTCTCGTGCCCCTGTCCCTGGGTCTGTACCGACAACCGGAGGACGGCCTTCCCGGTGGGGTGCACGCGCAGTTCGCACCCGTCGGCCATGCCCAGGCCGAGGATGTCCATGTCCTTCCGGGGCCCGGCGCCGACGGCCTCGGTGAAGAACGACATGCCGATGCCCATCAGCTCACCGCGTTCGCGGCGTTCCTTCTGCTCCTCCCGCAACTGCGCGTAGCCGATCATGTCCATGGCCTTGCGCAGGGTCGTCTCGTAATCGCCCGAGTCGTACACCCAGCCGGTCTTGCTGGTGTAGGGGAACTGGTCGGGACGCAGCAGGTTTTTCAGCCGAAGCTCCGCCGGATCCATCTTCAGGTCGAACGCCAAGCAGTCGACGAGCCGCTCGACCAGATACACGGCCTCGGTGATGCGGAACGAGCAGGCGTACGCCACACCGCCGGGCGCCTTATTCGTGTAGACCGCCGTCATCGCGCAGTGCGCGGCCTCGATGTCGTAGCTGCCGGTGAAGACGCCGAAGAAACCCGCCGGATACTTCACCGGCGCCGCAGTCCCGTTGAAGGCTCCGTGGTCGGCCAGCACCTTCGTGCGGATCGCGAGCATCCTGCCTTCTTTGGTCGCGGCGATCTCACCGACCATGATGTAGTCCCGCGCGAACCCGGTGCTCATCAGGTTCTCGCTGCGGTCCTCCATCCACTTCACCGGTTTGCCGGTCACCAGCGACGCGACGATGGCGCACACGTATCCCGGGTAGATCGGGACCTTGTTGCCGAAACCCCCGCCGATGTCCGGGGACACCACCCGGATCTTGTGCTCCGGGATACCCGAGACCAGGGCGTAGATCGTCCGGTGCGCATGCGGGGCCTGCGAAGTGGTGTACAGCGTCAGCTTTCCGGACACCCGGTCGATGTCCGCGATGGCACCGCACGTCTCCATCGGCGCGGGATGCACCCTGGGGTAGACGATCTCCTGCTTCACCACCACGTCCGCCTTCGCGAACACGGCATCGGTGGCCGCGGCATCACCTGTCTCCCAGTCGAAGCAGTGGTTGTCCGTCTTGCCGTCGAGGTCGTCGCGGATCACCGGAGCGTCGGGCGAGAGCGCCGCGCGCGCATCGACGACGGGATCGAGCATGTCGTACTCGACGTCGATCAGTTCCAGCGCGTCCCGGGCCGAATAGCGGTCCTCGGCGATGACGAACGCGACCTCCTGGCCTTGGAACCGCACCTTGTCGGTGGCCAGCACGGCCTGCACGTCGTTGGACAGCGTCGGCATCCACGCGAGGTTCTTCGCAGCGAGGTCGGCGCCCGTCACCACTGCCGTCACCTTCGGGTGTTCCTGCGCCGCAGTGGTATCGATACTGACGATCCGGGCGTGCGCGACCGGTGACCGCAGGATTGCCAGGTGCAGCATGCCGGGGAGGGTGATGTCGTCGACGTAATTTCCGAGCCCTCGGATGAAACGGGGATCCTCCTTGCGGAGCATGCGACCGTGGCCGCAGGGCTTCTTGTCGTTGTCTACGACGTCGGCGTCGCCCGAAGGCGGACGCGATTCGACGGTGGTCATGACTTACTTCCCGTTGTCGCGTGTTCCTCCACGGTCATCGGTGCACCCTCGGCGCCCCGCGTCGTGTCTTCCTGGACCTCCGCGTCGAAGTCGCCGGCCGGTTCCGGTTCGGCGGCTTCGCCCGCCCGATGGTCCGCCGCCCACTGGATCGACCGCACGATCGTGGTGTACCCGGTGCAGCGGCAGATCTGCCCGGAGATCGCTTCGCGGATGGTGTCCTCGTCCGGGCTCTCGACGCGGTCGAGCAGTGCCCTGGCCGTCATCATCATTCCGGGGGTGCAGAACCCGCACTGCAATCCGTGGCACTGCATGAAGCCCTGCTGGACGGGATCGAGTTCGCCGTCGTGTTCGAGGCCCTCGACCGTGCGGACGTCGTGCCCGCCCGCCATCGCCGCGAGCATCGTGCACGACTTCACCGGATCTCCGTCCACGGTGACGACGCACGTGCCGCAGTTGCTGGTGTCGCAGCCCCAGTGGGTCCCGGTCAGGCCAAGTTGATCGCGGAGGAAATGGACCAGCAGCATGCGCGGTTCCACCTCGGCGCTCACCGGGTCACCGTTGACGGTCATGTTCACCTGCATGGCTATGCCTCTTCTCCGGTCGGTTCGTGCTCCACATCGCTGCGGAGCACCCGGTCGACCGCTGTACGGAGTGTGCGGATCGTGAGTTCGGACGCGAGATGGCGTTTGTAGTCGGCGGTGCCGCGCGCGTCTCCCACGGGCTCGCAGGCGTCCGCGGCCATCCGTCCGGCCTGGGCGAACGCCTCCTCGGAGGGCGGCCGCCCCGTCAGGTAGTCGGCGATATCCGCGAGTCCGGACGGATCCGGGTTGACCGCGGTCAGGCCGACCGCGGCGCGGGCGAGTTCGCCGCCCTCGACCGTGACGGCGGCGCCGGCCGCGGTGACCGCCCAATCCCCGGTCCGCCGTTCGACCTTGGCGTACGCGCTGGAGCTGTGGCCGTGGACGGGTATCACGATCTCGATGAGGATCTCGTTGTGTGCGAGTGCCGTCTCGTACGGGCCGACGAGGAACTCGGCCATCGGGATCTCGCGCCGGCCGCCGGGTCCGCGCACCACGCACGTGGCGTCGAGGACGCCGCAGACGGTGGTGAGGTCCTCGGCCGGGTCCGCCTGGCACAGCGACCCGCCGATCGTCCCGCGGTTGCGCACCACCGGATCGGCGATCACCTTCTCCGCGTCGCGGAAGAGGGGGAACACCGCCGCGAGTTCGTCCGATTCGAGAAGCCGGCGGTGCCGCGTCATCGCACCGATCCGCAGTGCCGCCCGCTCGGTGGTGATGTATCCGAGTTCGCCCTCGAGGTCGTTGATGTCGATGAGGTACTCGGGGTTGGCGAGGCGAAGCTTCATCATGGGGAGCAGGCTGTGGCCGCCCGCGACGAGGCGGGCTTCGTCGCCCAGCCGGTCCAGCAGGGCGATAGCGTCCTCGACGCCCGTTGCCCTCTCGTATTCGAAGGATCCTGGTACTTGCATTGTGACCTACCTCACAAATGTGGATGCTCTCAGCCTCCGCAAGAACCGGTGGTCCGTCAACCCCGGCGAACCGCCCTATTCGACGCCGGAATCGACGGGTTCCTCGTGGTGGATCCGACCACTGGACTCGCCCAGCGGGCGCCCGGTGCCACCCCACCGGCGGGCGATGATCTCGGCGGCGATCGACACCGCCGTCTCCTCCGGCGTCCGGGCACCGATGTCCAACCCGATGGGGCTCGACAGGCGGGCGAGTTCGGTGTCGGTCAGACCGACCTCCCGCAAACGTTCCCGCCGGTCCAGGTCGGTTCTGCGCGATCCCATCGCGCCGATGAACGCGACGTCGGGGATGCGCAGTGCCGTCTCCAGAAGAGGGACGTCGAACTTGGGGTCGTGGGTGAGGACACAGATGACGGTCCGGCCGTCGATCGCCCGAGCCTCGACCTGGGCAGCGAGGTACCGGTGCGGCCAGTCGACCACCACCTCGTCGGCCGTCGGAAAGCGCGCGTGCGTCGCGAACACCGGACGGGCGTCGCAGACCGTGACCCGATATCCCATGAACGCACCCTGCCGTGCCACCGCGGCCGCGAAGTCGATGGCCCCGAACACGAGCATGCGCGGACGCGGAGCGTAACTGGCGACGAACACCTCCATGCCCTCGCCGCGGCGCTGACCGTCGGCGCCGTAGGTCAGGACCATGCTTCCGCCCGCGGCGAGGAGCCCTCGGGCGTCATCGGTGATCGCGGAATCGGCGCGTCCCGAGCCGAGTGAGCCGCTCGCCTCCTCGGGCCGGACCACCAGCCGGCGCCCCACCCACGAGGCGTCGGGATGCGCGACCACGGTCGCCACCGCGACCGGTCGGTGGTTCTCGATGTCCTCGACGATCGCGCCCAGTTCCGGGAAGCTGTGACGGGCCACCGGCTCGACGAAGATGTCGATGATTCCGCCACAGGTGAGGCCCACCTCGAATGCGTTCTCGTCGCTGATCCCGTATCGCTGCAGCACGGGGACCCCCGACTCCGCGACCTCGGTCGCGAGTTCGTACACGGCCCCCTCGACGCACCCGCCCGACACCGAGCCCGACGCGGTCCCGTCGGGTGCCACGACCATCGACGCCCCCGGCGGCCGCGGGGCGGACCGGAACGTGCGGACCACCGTTCCGACGCCCGCCGTGCCACCCGCGGTCCACACGGTCATCAGGTCTGCCAGTACGTCCCGCATCAGCAGCCTCCCGGTCGAGTCCGGCGTGGGATACACGCTCGCTTCAAGACTATCGCCGCGGCGGGTTCGGCTCAGGAGACCGGAACGTCGATCTCGACCGGTGCCAAAGGAAACGGCGGCGCCCCGACCCCGGCGATCCGGAAATGACCCCACGGGTCACGTTCGGCGAGGGCTGCGGGCGCTGCGGGACCGTCACCGATCGTGAGGAACAGCGGGATGCGGCCACGCTGTTTCGCCGTGTCGACGCCGTCCCCGACGACCCGGCCGTACCAGTGGTACTGCCCGTCCAGCGGTTCGACGTGGCCGTTCAGGAACACCTCGACCGGCACCGTCAGGTCGCCGGACGTGAGTACGCCGGGCCCGGCGTACTCCGTGTCGTCTTCGCGCTCCGCGAGTGAACTCAGCTCGAAGTGCCGTTCGTCGGGGGTGCGCAGACGCCTCCAGTAGGACGCGCTCGAACCGGGCCAGGCCGCCCGATTGTGACCGGTGGCGTCGAGGTACCAGCTGTCGCATCCGCCCGAATTCCACACCGAGCCCTCGAGTTTGCGATGCACTACCCGGTTGAACTCGCGCTGGGCGCCTGCGCGCACCTCGATCCGCGTCGCGTCGCGCTTCCTCATCAGCGCCAAGCACCGGATGACATAGTGTGTCTGTGCCTCGATGACGAAGACGATGGACTGATTGCCGCCGCCGGAGTTCGGTCCCATCATGAGAAAGAAATTCGGGAAGCCCGACACCGCGACCCCGAGATACGCCTCCATCCCGTCGCGCCACGCCCGCTGGATCGTCAGCCCGCGACGGCCGACGAGGTGCTCGTTCGCGAACCGGTCACCGACCACGAATCCTGTGCCGTAGACGATGACGTCCGCCTCGTGCGTCGTCCCGTCCTCGGTGCGGATCCCCCGAGCGGTGATCTCCGCGATACCCGAGGTGACCAGGTCCACGTTCTCGCGTTGCAGCGCCGGGTAATAGTTGCTGGACACCAGAATTCGTTTGCACCCGATGGTGTAGCCGGGGGTCAGCGTGGCGCGCAGTGCGGGGTTGCGCACCTGCCTCCGCAGCAGCCCTTTCGCGGCCGACTCCAGCACCGTCATCAGTCGCGGATGCAGGAAGCCGGCGATCAGCGATTCGTGACTCCAGTAGATCGCCCCGCGGTACGCCTTCTGGACACCGGGAACGGCCGCGAAGACCGCCTTCTCGGCGGCCGTGATCGGACGGTCCAGCTTCGGCAGGATCCAGTGCGGGGTCCGCTGGAAGACGTCGACGTGCGCCGCCGTCTTCGCCACCTCCGGCACGAACTGCACGGCACTCGCGCCCGTACCGACGACCGCCACCCGCTTGCCCGCCAGGTCCACCGAGTGATCCCACTCGGCCGAATGGAATGCGGTACCCGCAAAAGACTCTCGCCCCGGAAACGCCGGGACGCTGGGCTTGTGCAGCGGCCCCGGGCCCGCAACGACGATGCGCGGGTGATAGACGGCGCCCGACCCGGTTTCCACCCGCCACCGGTCGGCGGTCTCGTCGAAATCGTAGGAGATCACCTCGGAGCCGAACCGGATGTGCGGTGTCAGGTCGTAGTCGCGGACCACCCTCTCGATGTACTCGAGAATCTCCGGCTGTCGCGCGTACATCCGGGTCCAGTTCCGGTTGGGCGCGAACGAGAACGAGTACATCAGCGACATCACGTCGCAGCCGCACCCCGGATACGTGTTCTCCCGCCACGTTCCGCCCACCCGGTCGGCTTTCTCGAGGACGACGAAGTTCTCCTCCCCCGCCTCCTTCAGCTTGATCGCCATGCACAACCCGGCGAAACCGGTACCGACGACGAGGACGTCCGGCTCGGAGGTCCCGGGGCTCACAGGAATCCCCCGCGCCGCCACAGCGCGCGGGAGGTGGCTCGCATCAGCCCGTTCTCCTCGAGGAACGCGGCCAGCGACTCGAACCCGCGTCGCTGATTCTCGCGAAAATTGTGGTTTGCCAGCGCCTGTCGACGCGCTTCCTTCGGGTCCAGTCCGGCCCGCTCGTACATGGCCGGGTTGGTGAACAGCCGCTGGAACAGCGGTCCGCCGACACCCTGCAGCGTCCCGACCCACAGCCGGTCGATCCGATGGCCTTCCGCGACGCGTCGGCGCACCCCTTCCCGGGCGAATCGGATGTGCCGCGACTCCTCGGTGACGTGGATCCGCATCAGCCGGGAGATCATCGGCTGCAACTGCGGGTCCTCGAGGACGCGCCGCTGCGTGGC
>SEEV01000614.1 GCA_004211695.1 Rhodococcus sp. (in: high G+C Gram-positive bacteria) | reverse complement strand
GAACCTCTCGAACATCGCTCTCCCTCACACTTTCCGACGTGCAGTCACGAGACCGGGTGTCTCGTCCCTGTTCGCCGCGTTTCGCTCCGGCACTACAAGCAGATCGCCAGCGCCTGCTCCGGGGGCAGAAGCCCCGAACCGACGACGGTTCCACGACCCCATCTATTACTGTAGTTGGCTGCCGATCGACCTGCTGCCCCTCCACCCCTTTAGGTGGGGGAGCAGGCCTGCTTACCGTTATTTAACGCCCCAGCTCCGGCAATCGTTTCCCCTTCGCTGTACGCCTGAAGCGAACAGGTCCGGCGACGCCGATTCAGACCATCATTTCGTCGCCGCCGAGGTCGGCTCGAATGGGCACTTCTTTCCAGTTGTCCGCCACCCGGACGTTCCCGGACGGACCGACGTGCCGTCCCGCCTGATCCAGGTCGGCGAACCCGCTCCCCGAAGGGGACGAGAACTGTGTCTCCGGACAGGGTATGTCGATGAGCTGCGAGTTCGCCACCCTTACGTTTCCGCCGGCGTCGGCGGCGATACCCAGGGGCTTGCTCAGCCCTCCCCGGTAACCGGCGGTGCGGGCATCCGGCCGCGGCGGGCTACCCCGTGACAGGTGCGACGAACTGGCACGGCACGTCGCGCGGATGCTCGGGATCGAGCGCGTTCAGGACGAAACCCGCGGCACGTGCCGAACCAGCCACCGCGACGTGGTCGGAATAGTCCTGCTCGCACCCGTCCTGGACGACGATGTTCGTGGTGTTCGGTCCCGGCTCGATCCCGCTCGTGTACGGGACGACGAGTTCGTCGTAGCGGGTGGCGATGTTCGTGTAGTCGATGCCGGGGACGTAGACGCCGCCCGCGCGCATCCGGTCGATGAACGCGGAACCCTGCAAAATTTCGGGGCACGCCCCGCAGACGGGGAAACCGGCCGCCACCTCGTCGTCGATGCCGAGCGACCGCATGAACCGCCCGACGCTGACCTGATCGTTTCCGTACGTGCCGTGCCACGGCGGCGCGAGCGACACGATCTTCGCGACCTTGTCTGCACCGCCGAAGAACTTCACGTAGTTGTTCGCCTGCACGGTGCCCTGGGAATGTCCCACCAGGTCGACCTTCGCGGCTCCCGTGCTCGACAGCACTTCATCGACGAATGCGGCGATCTGAGCGGTGCCGGTGTCGATCGGGGTCATCCCGCCGATCGCATCGAGCGGCCACGGCAGGTCGGGGAAGTTTCCGTAGGTGAGGGAATACACGCAGTAGCCCTCGTTCGCGAGAAGCGGCGCGTACACCGCCCAGTTGGTCTGGCGTGCGCCACCGGTGCCGTGGACGAGGACCACCGGCTCGGGGTGGGCGTCACTCGGCCGGCAGGACCAGTCGTTCGAACCCGGGGCCGAGCCGCCCGGATTACCCAATTCGAGCGGCACACCGGCGAGGAAAGAATCCGGAACCGGATAGACCGGCGCCGCGGAGGCCACTCCCGCCCCCGCCCCGGCCCACATCACGGATGCCAGGAACAGAATCCCCGACACGGACACGAAGCGACGCACAGCTACCCCCAGCCTTACCGATTATCGGATCAGAGCGGGACGGTAACAGCCCAGGTCGCTTCGCGGAGCGAATCAGAAATTCTGTTCCCAGCTAACTTTCAGTTCGCCTTGTTGTAGGCGTCGATAATTTCGGCGGAGATTCGTCCGCGGGCAGAAACCTTTTTGTTGTTCTTGCGCGCCCATTCACGGATCGCGGCACTCTGCTCGCGATCGACCGAAACCCGGGACTTGGTGGCCGCAGGAGCCGCCACCGTCTTGCCGCGCTTGCGCGAGCTCACCTTGCGGGCGTGGGAAACCCACACGTCGAGCTGCTCGCGCAATTTCGCCGCATTGTCCGAAGAAAGGTCGATCTCGTACTGAACACCGTCGAGTCCGAACTCGACCGTCTCGTCGGCAGACGCCTCTTGATCGACATCGTCGATCAAGGTGACAGTGACCTTCTTAGCCATGGGATGGAATTCCTCTCGAATGAAGCGACGTCTCATCGTCAACGTGAGCTACGACCCGGAGGTAACCATACCCCTGTTCTTCCGAATCGGAATACGAGGAATGGATCGAAATTATCCGTGCGAATTCACCCTGGTGAATCAGCGAGAAGGACGAACAATGGGAAAGAGGATTGTTTCCCGGATTCCCAATCCCGTCAAAGCCATGAGCAGACGATCGATTCCCATTCCGGTACCGGTGGTCGGCGGCATTCCCTGCTCCATTGCGGCGAGGAATTCTTCGTCCAGAACCATCGCCTCGTCGTCTCCGGCCGACGCGAGACGCGCCTGATCGACGAACCGCTCACGCTGGATGACCGGGTCCACCAATTCCGAATAGCCCGTGGCCAACTCGAATCCGCGGATGTACAGATCCCACTTCTCGGTGACCCCCGCCTTGCTGCGGTGGTCTCGGGTCAGCGGTGACGTCTCGACCGGGAAGTCACGGACGAACGTCGGCTCGAACAACTGGTCGCCGCACTGGTGTTCCCACAGTTCCTCGACAAGCTTCCCGTGCCCGTAACCCTTGCCCTTGGGAACCTCGAGGCCCACCTTCTCGGCGAGAGCCAGCAATTCCTCGACCGTCGTATCCGGGGTCACCTCTACACCGATCGCCTGCGACAGCGACGGGTACATCTCGAGGGTCTTCCATTCACCACTGAAGTCGTATTCGGTACCGTCGGCGAGAGTGACGACCTGCGAACCGAAAGCGGCCTGCGCCACGTCCTGGACGAGTTCGCGGATCATGACGGCAGAATCGTCGTACGTGCCGTACGCCTCGTATGTCTCGAGCATCGCGAATTCCGGCGAGTGCGTCGAGTCGACACCCTCGTTGCGGAAATTCCGGTTGATCTCGAA
>SEEV01000613.1 GCA_004211695.1 Rhodococcus sp. (in: high G+C Gram-positive bacteria) | reverse complement strand
CACCCTCGAAGGTGTCAACGACGGGTATCAGGACATGCTCGACGGCAAGAACATTCGCGGCGTCATCCGGTACACCGAAGCCGACTGGTGACGGCTCGCCGCAGCTGACCGCGGGCCGCCCTCGTAGGCTGACCGGGTGCATAGTCTCGATCAGATCGCCCGATGGCCCGTGGACAACGCTGCGGCGGTGGTCCTGTCGCGAGACGAAGGGGTGATCGGCGAGTACGGCGACCAGCGGCGCGTCTTCCCGCTGGCCTCGGTGACCAAGCTGCTCTGCGCGTACGCAGTGCTGGTGGCCACCGAGGAGGAGGCCGTCGAACTCGACCAGCCCGCAGGCCCGGAGGGCTCGACCGTGCGTCATCTGCTGGCGCACGCGTCGGGTCTCGCGTTCGACACCGACCGGGTGCAGACCGCACCCGAGCGCAAACGCATCTACTCGAGCGCCGGCTTCGAGGTGCTCGCCGACTTCCTCGCCGCCGAGACGTCGATCGACTTCGCCGAGTACGTCGCGGAATCCGTGTTCGCTCCGCTGTCGATGGACGCGTCCGCACTCGTGGGACCGGCCGGCCACGGAGCGCAGGCGTCGGCGGGCGATCTCGGACGGTTCGCGGCCGAACTGTTCCGCCCGGCGCTCATTTCGCCTCAGACGCTCGCAGAGGCAACATCCGTCCAATTTCCCGGACTCGACGGAATCCTGCCCGGATACGGCTCACAGCGGCCCAACGACTGGGGTCTGGGCTTCGAGATCCGATCGGGTAAGAGTCCGCACTGGACGGGTACGGGCAACTCGCCGCGGACGTTCGGTCACTTCGGGCAGTCCGGGACGTTCCTGTGGGTCGACCCGGCCGCGGGGCTGGCGTGCGTCGCGCTGACGGACCGCGACTTCGGCGACTGGGCCAAGCCCCTGTGGACCGAGCTGAGCGACGGTATCCTCTCGGAACGCCGAATGTGATGACACACCGATTGATCGAATCACTGGCGCAACACAGGCATCACAGGGCACACTGGTCAACCGAGCGTGCTGCACACACCGACTGAGGCCGTTGGGGAAGACGTCCCTCGTCGAAGCAGGAGGCTCGAGTGCGCGCATTGAATCAGTTCGCGGACGTGACGGCTGGTGTTGTCTACATCCACTCGTCGCCCGCCGCGTTGTGCCCCCATATCGAATGGGCGCTGACCGCGACCCTCGACTGCCGAGCGAACCTGAAATGGACCTCGCAGCCGGCCTCCAACGGCGTCCTGCGCGCGACCACCAGCTGGGTGGGGCCCGTCGGCACCGCCTCGCGGCTGGTCAACGCGCTCCGCGCCTGGCCGATGCTGCGCTTCGAGGTCACCGAGGATCCCAGTGAGGGCGTGGACGGCGAGCGGTACAGCCACGTGCCCGGCATGGGTCTGTGGCACGGGTCCACCAGCGCCAACGGCGACGTCGTCGTGGGGGAGATGCGCCTGCGGGCACTGATGCAAGCGGGAGGCGACATCGCCGCCGAACTGGACTACGCGCTCGGAACCGCCTGGGACGAGGCTCTCGAGCCGTTCCGCAGCGGCGGAGAAGGCGCCGAGGTCACCTGGTTGCGTCGCGACGTCGGCTGACCCCACATACGTCCACGCACACGAAAAGGCCCCCACCGCAACGGTGGGGGCCTTTTCTCGAACAGAGCTCAGATCACAGCGGAATGTTCTTGTGATCGCCGCGGCTGGCGGGAGCGGCGGCGAGGGCGGCGGTGACGACACTGCGCGTCTTGGCGGGATCGATCTCCTCGTCCACCACACCGATCGCGACGGCCCGGTCGACGCCGCCGGCGATGCTCTCGTGCTCGATGGCCAGACGCTCGTGCAGAGCCTCACGCTCTTCCTCCGGCGCGGCGGCGAGGGCACGCTTGTGCAGGATGCCGACGGCGGCCTTGGCGCCCATCACGGCGACCTCGGCGTCGGGCCACGCGTAGACAGCGGTGGCGCCGAGCGCGCGGGAGTTCATGGCGATGTAGGCGCCGCCGTAGATCTTCCGGGTCACGACCGTCACGCGGGGAACGGTGGCCTCGGCGAACGCGTGGAGCAGCTTGGCTCCGCGGCGCACCACGCCTTCCCATTCCATGCTCACACCGGGCAGGTACCCCGGGACGTCCACGACCACGACGAGCGGGATGCCGAAAGCGTTGCACAGCCGGACGAAACGAGCCGACTTCTCGGCGCTCTCCGAGTTGAGGCAACCGCCGAGGCGGAGCGGGTTGTTGGCGATGACACCGACCGTGCGGCCACCCAGGCGTCCGAGGCCGGTGACGATGCTGCGGGCGTAATTGCCCTGCAGCTCCTCGAAACTCGACTCACCTTCGACGTTGTCGAGAAGTTCGTGAACGATCGGACGGACGTCGTAGGCGCGCTTCGCCGACTCCGGCATGAGGGCGCGAAGATCGGTGTCGCCGTGCGCGGCCGCAGCCTGATCGAACTCGCCCTGTTCGCAGAACATCGACACCAGGCGGCGGGCCCGGTGCAGGGCGTCGCCCTCGTCGTAGGCGGCGATGTGCGCGACGCCCGACTTCTTGGTGTGGGTGTCGGGACCGCCGAGCGACACCATGTCGACCTGTTCACCCGTGACACTGCGGACCACGTCGGGTCCGGTGACGAAGACACGGGCTTCCGGTGCCATGATGACGACGTCGGTGAGCGCGGGACCGTAGGCCGCTCCACCGGCTGCGAAGCCGAGGACGACGGAAATTTGTGGGACGCGGCCGGACGCGCGGACCATGGCCTCGAAGACCAGTCCGACGGCGTGCAGGGCCTCGACGCCCTCGGCGAGACGCGCGCCACCCGAGTGCCAGAGACCCACGATCGGGGCGTCTTCCTCGAGGGCGGTGTCGATCGCCGTCACGATGTGCTTGCAGCCTTC
>SEEV01000612.1 GCA_004211695.1 Rhodococcus sp. (in: high G+C Gram-positive bacteria) | reverse complement strand
TCCGACTACGAGGACCCCGGCCAGCTCGAGTGCAACTTCCTCTACGACAACGCCCTCGCGACCGCAGACCGACTGATCACCTACCGGCAGATCTGCATGGCGGTGGCCAAGGAGTTCGGCGTCCTGGCCACCTTCATGCCGAAACCGGTCCCCGGCATCATGGCCAACGGCTGCCACCACCACGCGAGCCTGTGGCGCGGCGAGGAGAACGTGTTCGCCGACGACGACGACCTCACCGAACTCGGACGGCACGCGCTCGGTGGCCTGCTCGAGCACACCCGCGGAATGACCGCGGTGCTCGCATCGACGACCAACTCCTACGCCCGGTTCTGGGACGTCGGCCTGTTCGCACCGGCAGTCACCAACTGGGGATACGACAACCGCACCACCAGCTACCGAGTGCTGCCCGGACGCGTCGAAGTGCGCTCCCCCGATGCAGCCGTCAACCCCTACCTGTCCCACGCCGCGCTGATCGGTGCCATGGCCGACGGCATCCGCCGCAACGTCGATCCCGGCAAGCCCGAACTCGGCAACGCCTACGCACCCACCGACGAGGCCCACTCGACCTTCGCGCCGCCGCCACTGACCTTGTCCGAGGCCTTGGACGCCCTCGAGGAAGACAAGGCGGTCCGCTCCGTTCTGCCTGGCTCGCTCTACGACACCTTCACCGCCTGCAAGCGCGACGAATGCAACCGGCGCTCGGGCGCGATCACCGACTGGGACTTCAACACCTACCTGCGCTACACGCCGTAACACCACCATTTCGGACCCCGCCCCAGGGCGGGGTCCGATCCTCCATGCCGGTATCACCGGAGAAGGATTCTTACCGTGAGCGATCTGCAACTCATTCAATCCGGAACTCTCGTCCTGTGCTCCACGGACATTGCCGCTCCCCCCATGACCTCCGTCGTCGACGGTGTGCGGTTCGGCTACGAGCCCGACCTCGGCCGGGCACTGGCCGATCGTCTGGGCCTCGAACTGCAGTGGGTCGACGTCCGCCGGTGGTCCGACTTCGTGCCGACACTGACCGAACGGCGATGCGACGCGATCCTGTGCAACCAGGCCATCACCCCCGACCGCGAGGAAATCGTCGACTTCACCATCCCCTACGGACGGTTCGACGAAGGGGTGGTCGTCCGCACAGACAGCCCCATCCACTCCGCCGCCGACCTCGTCGGCCGCAAGGTCGGAGCCATCACCGGCACCACTAACATTGCACTGGCCGCGTCGTTCCCCGGCGCCGAGGTCGTCGAATTCGGCTCGAGTGACGACGCTTTCCACGAGATGGCCGACGCCGCCGTCGACGGCACCATCGATGCGTTCGTCGACGACGAGATCGTCCTGCCCGCACTCGAAGCCACCGGCAAGCTGCGGGTCGCCTTCATCGCACCCACCGGAAACCCGTACGGCATTGCGGTGCGCAAAGATTCAGAGGCGTTGCGTAGAGGGTTGAACGAATCGATCCAGCACCTGATCGCGAACGGCACGCTCCCCGAGATCTGGAACAACGCCTTCCCCACCAAAGCATTTCCCTTGTGAACCTGCCGTCGCCCTCCCGGCACAGCATCAACGGCCCGTGAAGGCAGGCGGCGACCGCCGACATCTGCACCTGTACGACGGCCGCCGCCCAGACCGGCCGCGCGGGCCACTACCGAAGAACTCACCATCAACGGCGGGAGAAACCAATGGAATCGACGGTGACACATCCCGACGACGACATTCTCGATCTGGCCATTCTGTGGGCGCCGATCGGCTGGCCCACCCCGGACCGGATCAGAGATCTCTCCCACATCGAGGTCGACGACTATCGCCGCCGACTACTCAAATACAATCCGTCTCCACCGAAGACGCCTTCCCGAACGCACTCGCGCCGATCTCGAGCACGTGTACGGATCATCGATCCCAGCAGAACTATTCGACTGAAGCACTCCTCTAGGCAGCTGGTTTCCCATGTCTGAACCGCGCGCCGAAGCACGCAATCTCCGGCCTGAGCCCACGCCCGAGTTGAGCGGGAGCCTCGCAGACGATCCCTCCACCAATCAGCACTCAACGGTGCACCGACGCGCTCACCGTCAGCGGCTGCGTGACAAGGTCCGTGCCGAAAGATACTCCCGCCTCCCACGGGAGTCCGACGAGCTGATTCGCTTCGCATTGAGCTGGATCCCGTACGGGGGACCGCCGCCAGATGAAATCATGATCCACTACGGGATGACCACACCCCGCTTCTCGGAAGCACTTCGACAAACGATCCACCTGCCCGACTGCGACCCCAGCATCGCGCGCCGAATACACAACGCCTACTTCGCACGCCCATCGACCCGATCGGCACTGGGTCCACACGCAGCCGAGGTCGCACTCAATGCGGCGACGCGCTCGTCTGTCGGCGGACATGAAAAGCTGCCCATAGGCGGTCACGAAAGTGCCCGGTAGCGGTCACGAAAGTGCCCGGTAGCGGTCACGAAAGTGCCCGGTAGCGGCCACGAAGCTGCCCACTGACGGACATGGGTTTCTGCCCACCGGCGGACACGAAACTGCCCACGCGGGTGTCCCAGCTGTACGACACGTTCGATCTTCGACCCGATCGCCTCCCCGGGTCGGGGCCCCTCCTCGGGTTCGCTCGACGGTGCTACCACGTCCCGCGAAACCTCGAGGAGAGGCACCGTGAAGTCTGCCAAGGAAGTCATGGAAATTCTCGAAGCCTACGACCTGACGAAGTCCTATCGCGCCGCCGCCGCGCTGGCGGGGTGCTCGCATCACACCGTCGCTCGCCTCGTCGCCGAACGCGACACCGCCGATGTCCCGACCCCACCACGGGAGAAGAGACCGATGCTGATCGACGAATATCTACCGAAAATCGAAGAATGGGTCGAACATTCGAGAGGACG
>SEEV01000175.1 GCA_004211695.1 Rhodococcus sp. (in: high G+C Gram-positive bacteria) | reverse complement strand
TCGTACGACTACGGCATGATGCGAGACTGCTGGCTGACGCACTTCCTCACCGACTGGATCGGCGACGAGGGCTGGATCGAAACGATGTCGAGCCAGATGCGCAAGTTCAACTATCTGGGCGATACCCATACTTTCACCGGCGAGGTCGTCGGTAAGCGCGTCGAGGGGGACCGCTACCTGGTCGATGTCGAATTCCGCGGAACGAGCCAGCGGGGTGAGGTCACCTGCCCGGCGACCGCGACGGTGTCGCTTCCCCGGTTCGAGACCGGCCTCGCGGGGCTGCGGACCCCGCCCGCAGAGCTGAGCGCCATTGCCGCGCAGATGCTCAAGCGGCACGCCGAGCTGCGCGCCGAGAAGCGCAGAGTGCAGATCTGACCCGAAAGTGTTCGTTCGTACAGAGGAGGAACTGTGGACCTGACCAGCTTGACCACGGTGATCGCGGAGCTGAAAGACCACGTTCTGACCATCACTCTGGATCGACCCGACCGGATGAATTCGTTCACCGACACCATGCGGACAGAGTTTCGAGAGCTGTGGAGCTTTGCGGACCTGACCGACGACGTTCACACGATCGTCCTGCGTGCCAACGGTGAACGCGCCTTCAGTACGGGCATGGACGTGCACGAGGGTACGTACCTCGCGGACAACCCCTTCAGCAGGCGCGATCCCGGGGCGGATCTGTCTCCCAAGCACAACGGCTGCTGGAAACCCCTGATCTGCGCGGTACACGGGATGGCGGCCGGCGGTGCACTGTACTGGCTCAACGAGGCCGACATCATCATCGCCAGCGACGATGCCCAGTTCTTCGATCCCCACGTGTCCTACGGCATCGTCGCAGCCCTGGAGCCGATCGGCCTTGCGCACCGGATACCACTCGGTGAGGTGCTCCGGATGGCGCTCCTCGGGTTGGACGAGCGTATGTCGGCCCAGCGGGCGCACGAGATCGGGTTCGTGAGCGAGGTCGTGCCTCGTGACGAGCTGTGGGATCGAGCCGCAGTCCTGGCGGAACGGATAGCTGCCAAACCACCGGCGGCGGTGCAGGGAACCGTTCGCGCGATCTGGGAGTCGAAGGATGCGGGGCGCACGCATGCCCTCGCGACAGCAATGTCGTACACCATGATCGGGAACCCCATCGGCAAGGCGCAAGTGACTCGGTCCGAGGTGCCCACCCGCAAGTACGAGGTTCGCGGTCCTGCACTGGAGGGCGTGACATGGATTACGGGATGACCCCCGAGCTGGAAGAGTTCCGGCGGGAGGTTCGCGCCTTCGTGGCGACGCACGCTCCTGCCATCCCGCCGAAGGCCGGAGTCCGCAGTGCCGAGAGCGCCGAAGAACTGGCGCTGCTCAAAGAGTGGACCGGAAAGCTTTTCGCCGCTGGATATCTCGGTGGGGATTGGCCGACACAGTACGGCGGGCTCGGCGAAGCACACTCGGCCGAGCACAGCGTAGTGGTCGGTGAGGAGGTGGCTCGGGCCCGGGCGTCGCTGATGCCCGGCGCCGGGAATCTCGTCGCGCACGCGCTGTTCGATTTCGGTACCGACGAGCAGCGGGAGCGCTTCCTTCCCGGGATCCGGTCCGGGGACGAAATATGGTGCCAGCTCTTCAGCGAGCCCGGCTCGGGCAGCGATCTGGCGTCTCTGCGGACCAAAGCAGTTCGGGCCGGCGACGGCGGGTTTGTCGTCACGGGGCAGAAGGTGTGGACCACCAACGGGCACTGGTCCGACTACGGGTACCTCCTTGCGCGCACCGATCACGACGCGCCGAAGCACAAGGGCATCAGTGCGTTCGTCGTCGACATGCGCCTACCCGGCGTCGAGGTACGACCGCTGCGTGAGATGACCGGAACGTCGGACTTCAACGAAGTATTCCTCGACAATGTCGAACTGGCACCCGAGGCGCTGATCGGCTCGCTGAATCAGGGGTGGACCGTTGCCAACTCGAGCCTCGGTCACGAGCGTTCCGGGGTCGCCGGGAACGCCGTGCGATTGCGGCAAAGTGTCGAAGCGTTGAAGGACCTGGCCGGGAAGGTAGTGCGTAACGGGCGGCCGGCCATCGAAGACGGACTCGTCCAGGATCGCCTCGGTCAGCTCACCGCTTCCGTCGAAGCGCTGTCGGCGCTCGTATACGCGAACATCAGCAGGTGGTCGCGTAAAGCCGAGCGCGTCCACGACGCGCCGATGGCGAAGTTGCTCTTCAGTGAGATCGGCGTCGAAATCCAGCGCTTCGCACTCGAATTGAGCGGCGAAGCAGGCATTCTCGTCGAAGGCGACGCGAGAGGGCTCGACCATGGTCGTTGGCAGGACGAATTCCTGTATGCCCGTGCGTTCACGATCGCGGGTGGCAGCTCGGAGATCATGCGCAACATCATCTCCGAGCGCGGGCTGAAAATGCCGCGCTGATCGAGAACACACACATTCATGTCGTCGGAAGAGGAAGTATCGAATGACGAGCATCAGGGACGCGTTGGGCTTGCTGTGGTCGGCTTCGGACGAAGCCAGGATGATCCAGCAGGACAAGCAGTGGTACACCTGGGGCCGGGTGCGTGAGCTCACGGAGCGGATCGATGCCGAACTCGTTCGGGTGGGCTGCGGAGAGGGCGCACGGATCGGGGTCGTGCTGGGCAATCGGGTGGAGTCGATTGCGGCACTGATTGCGATCCTGGGCAAAGGTCGCACCATCGTCACGCTCAACCCTATGCAGCCGACGGCGCGCGTGGCCGCAGACGTCGTTTCCTCGCTTCCGCAGGTGGTACTGGGGCCCGGCAGTGTCTGGGAGGATGACGAGTTCGTCGCGGCCGTGTCCGGTGCCGGCATCGTCGGGTTTGCCGTCGACGGCAGTGACGTCGAGCAGCGCGTCGGGGGCGGGGTTGTCACGGTCCCGGCCATGCAGGACGAGTCCGATCCGATCGCCGTGGAGATGTTCACGTCCGGAACCACCGGACCACCCAAACGCGTACCCCTGACCTGGCGTCAGCTCGACGCGGCGATGTCCGCTGTGCACAAGCACACCGGCGCTTCCGGCCCGAAACGCGAACCACTCACCGGTAGAGTCGCACTCGTCACGCTGGCGATCGTGCACATCGGTGGGATGTGGAGTGTCATCCAGTCGCTCACCGAAGCTCGTCCGTTCGTGCTGTTGCCGCGCTTCACGGTCGAGGGCTGGGTCGACGCGGTGTACGAACACCAACTTGCCATCGCCAGCCTCCCACCCGCCGCGATGCGAGCCGTACTGGGCGCCGACGTGCCGAAGGACAAGCTGGCCGGCCTGCGCGCGGTCACTGCGGGTACCACGTTCGTCAGTCCGGATCTCGCCGACGAGTTCACCGACAAGTTCGGCATTCCCGTGATGATCGTGTACGGCGCCACAGAGTTCGGTGGCGCGGTTGCCGGTTGGACCAAACCGCTGATCGCCGAGTGGTGGAAGCAGAAGCGCGGGAGCGTCGGGCGTCCGTTCCCCGGCGTGAGGATGCGGACTGTCGACGGCGACGGTGCCGTTCTCCCCGTCGGCCGTAGCGGCCGGCTGGAAGTGTCGGCCAAGCAGGTGGGCGCGGGCGAAGGCGCGTGGCTCCGCACGAGCGACCTCGCGCACCTCGACGAGGATGGGTTCCTCTACATCGACGGTCGCGCCGACGACGCGATCGTCCGCGGCGGATTCAAGGTGCAGCCGGAGACAGTGTGTAACGCCCTGCGCGCCCATGGCTCCGTCCACGACGCTACGGTCTACGGCAGAAGCGACGACCGGCTCGGACAGGTGCCCGTTGCCGTCATCGAACTGGTGCAGGACGCGCAGCCGGTCGACGAGAACGAACTCAAAGATTTCCTTCGGAATCGACTGACCGGTTACGAAGTGCCGGTGACCATTCACACGGTGGATGCGCTTCCACGGGGAGTGTCGCTCAAGGTCGATCGTCGCCGGCTCCTCGAGCTCGTCGCCGAACTCGAAACCACGCGCGTCTGATCGCGCATCAGCAACTTTCTGCACCGAACCACGAGGAGTACAGCATGTCTGCAGTGATCGTCGACGCCGTTCGCACACCGGTCGGCAGGAGGAACGGCGGCCTGGCGGGCGTACACCCGGCAGATCTGTCCGCGGTGGTACTCAACGCACTCGTCGCCCGCGCCGGCATCGACCCCGTGATCGTGGACGACGTGATCTGGGGATGCGTCCAGCAGCTGGGCGATCAGGCCAACGACATCGCTCGTAACGCGGTGCTCTCCGCGGGGTGGCCGGACTCAGTCCCTGGGGTGACAATCGACCGTCAGTGCGGCTCGTCCCAGCAGGCGTTGAACTTCGCTGTCGCGAGCGTCGAGGCCGGCCACTACGACGTCGTCGTTGCAGGCGGTGTCGAGTCGATGTCTCGGGTGGCGATGGGGTCGGCCGGCAAGGTCGGTGGGTCTCCGTACGGCCCGGGCTTCATGGCTCGGTACGAGACAGCCCCCAACCAGGGCGTCGGTGCGGAGATGATCGCAGAGAAGTGGGGGCTGTCCCGCGCCGATCTCGATTCGTTCTCGGTACGGTCGCACGACAAGGCCGCAGCTGCACAGGATGCGGGCTTCTTCGATGCGCAGATCGTGCCGGTGACCACGCCGGACGGCACCGTCGTCTCCAGAGACGAAGGGATCCGGCGCGGGACGACCGTGGAAAAGCTCGCGACTTTGAAGACAGTCTTCAAAGAAGGCGGTGTCATCCATGCCGGCAACGCCTCGCAGATCTCCGACGGTAGTGCAGCGCTACTGATCATGAGCGAGGAGGCTGCCGCGAAGCACGGGCTGACTCCTGTCGCGAAGATCCACACGGCCGTGGTGGCTGCCACAGACCCGGTGATCATGCTGACCGCGCCGATTCCGGCGACGGCGAAGGCGCTCGAGAAGTCGGGGCTGACTGTCGACGACATCGGGGTGTTCGAGGTCAACGAGGCTTTCGCCCCCGTTGCTCTCGCATGGCAGAAGGAGATCGGCGCCGACCTCGACAAGCTCAATCCGAACGGTGGTGCCATCGCACTGGGTCATCCGCTCGGTGGTTCGGGTGCCCGCATTCTCACCGACATGATTGCGCACATGCGCCGCAACAGCATTCGATACGGCCTGCAGACGATGTGTGAGGGCGGCGGGCAAGCCAACGCCACCATCCTCGAGCTGATCGACGCGACCTAGGAGAAGACGACAATGACACGAACCACCCCGGTCGACGCGACGGGGCCGATCTCAAAGCGATCACCCGTGGCGAGAGTGTGTACGCGCCGGGCCGCGAACTGTGGGGTTTCGCGGGGTTCGTGAACCACTTCGTGGACAAACCGACCATTGCGGCGGTCAACGGCACCGCATTGGGCGGCGGCACCGAACTCGCGCTGGCGGCGGATCTGATCGTGGCTGCGGAGAACGCGACCTTCGGGCTACCGGAAGTCAAGCGCGGTCTGCTCGCAGGCGCCGGCGGAGTGTTTCGCCTGCCTGCTCAGATTCCGCAGCGGCTGGCGATGGAGATGATCTTCACCGGCGAGCCGATCACCGCCGCCCGTGCCGTCGAGATCGGATTGATCAATGCGGTGGCTCCGGTGGGTGAATCGGTCGGCGCTGCGATCGAGTTGGCCCAGCGGATCGCAGTGAACGCGCCTCTGTCGGTGCAGGCGAGCAAGCGCATCGCCTACGGCGTCGTGGATGGCGCCCGACCCGACGAGGATGCGAGATGGTCACTGTCCGCGGCGGAGTGGGCGCAACTCAAGACGAGTGACGACGCCAAGGAAGGTCCCCTCGCCTTCTCTCAGAAGCGTGAACCTGTCTGGAAGGCTCACTGAGCAACCAACCCCGACGAGTAAGGCGGGAACCCGGAAGGGTTCCCGCCTTACTCGTATCAGGACCTGTGATGTCAGACGGCGACGAGCCGGCGCCGATGGAACGACACCGTTCCGTCGAGCAGTTCGTCCACTTTGATCCGACGCAGCAGCAGGTGCAGATCGTGTTCCCACGTGAAGCCGATGCCTCCGTGGACCTGCAGCGCAGTCTGAGCAGTGGTGCTGGTTCCGTCGCCGGCATAGGCGGCCGCTGCTGATACTGCGGCGGATCGGGTATCGGTGTCGTCGTCGAGTGCGACGGCCGCCGCCCACAGTGCGGCCCGGGCGGCTTCGGTGGATAAAGCCATGTTCGCGCAGTGATGCTTGATCGCTTGGAAGCTTGCAATCGGTCGTCCGAACTGTTGGCGGTTCCCGGCGTAGTCCACGGTGAGGTCGACGAGCCTGGCAGCCGATCCGAGTGCATCGAATGCCCGGTAGGTCGCGAGTTCGTCGTGCACGTACGCTGCCGTGCCGGCCTCGAGGGTGCGCCACTCGCCGCTCCCGAGCGTCACGTCCACATCGATCACGGACCACGACCGCGTGAGGTCGAGGGTCTCCAGTGTCCAAACGGTGACGGCGCCCATGGGCAGCACCGCGGCTACCTCGGTGCCCGAGGCAGCTTCTGCGACGAGGAGTACATGATCGGCGTCGAGCAGTCCGGTGACCGGCGCGGTGCGCCCGCTCAACCGCATTGAGTCACCATCGATCTCGGCGTGAAGTGCCGGGTCCTCCATCGATCCGAGGGCAGGTAGTACGAGTTCTGCACCGGATTCGGCGTCCTCCCGCGCGGGGTGATCGAGCAGCTCGAGCAGTCGGGCCGCGACAGCGAGTTCTGCAAGCGGCACACTGCTGCCGGCACGGCCGTGTTCTTCGACGAGCACGGCGAGATCCACGTGCGTTCCGCCCAGGTCTCGGGTCAGAAGACCGATGATGCCGGACTCGGCGAGGTGCCGAATATCGGCCGGCGTGAGACGAGCGGGGCCGTCGTCGAGAGACGGACGTCGAGCCTCCAGTGGGTCGTTCCTCGTGAGCCAGGCACGCTCGGCCTCGGCGAGGGCTTCCTGTTCGTCGCTCAGCGCAAAGTCCATGGCACTCTCCTCACAAAGTGTTTGACGTAGTTAACCATGTCATCTATCTTTTGAACAGAGCAGTGGCGGCTCGAGCGAGCATCGTTCCACTGCATTCGGCTACAGGATCGGAGCCAGCACCCATGCAGACCCGCGAAGCAGTGATCGTCGAGGCGGTCCGCACGCCCATCGGCAAGCGCAACGGTTCGTTGAGCGGCATCCACCCGGTGGACCTCTCGGCGTTGGTCCTGCAGGAGTTGGTCCGTCGCACCGGTATCGACCCCCAATCGATCGACGACGTCATGTGGGGATGCGTGACACAGCTCGGCGATCAGTCGAGCAACGTCGGGCGCTTTGCAGTGTTGGCCGCAGGTTGGCCCGAGTCCGTTCCCGCTGTCACCGTGAACCGTGCGTGCGGATCCGGCCAGCAGGCAATCGAATCTGCTGCGCACGCAGTCATCTCGGGCGCCTACGACATCGCCGTCGCCGGGGGCGTGGAGACGATGTCCCGTGTTCCGCTGGGCGCCGCCCGCGCGTCGGGATTTCCCTACGGACAAACGGTCCTGGACCGCTACGACACCGAAGGCCTCGATCAGGGCACCGGCGCCGAACTCATCGCAGCAAAGTGGGGCCTGACGCGCCGCATGCTCGACGAGTACGCCTCACGCTCGCATCGACTCACCGCCGACGCCATCGACCGGGGCGCCTTCGACACGCAATTGGTGCATGTCGAGACCGTAGACACGAAACTCGAGGTCGACGAGGGCCTGCGCAGGGGCACGACCCCCGAGACTCTCGCGAAGCTGAAGCCGTCCTTCAAGGAAGACGGTGTGATCCACGCAGGTAACGCCTCTCAGATCTCCGACGGTGCAGCTGCAGTGCTGATCACGACGCCGGAGAAGGCCAGGGAACTGGGCCTGACTCCACTTGTGCGTCTGCTCGCGGGGGCGGTCGTCGGTGACGATCCGGTGATGATGCTGACCGCTCCGATTCCGGCCACGAAGAAAGTGCTCGCGCGTACAGGACTCGGCATCGAGGACATCGGCGCGATCGAGATCAACGAAGCATTCGCGCCCGTTCCGCTGGCGTGGCAGATCGAACTGGGAGCGGACCCCGATCGCATCAACCCGCTGGGTGGTGCCATCTCGGTCGGTCACCCGCTCGGTGCATCGGGAGCAATTCTGACCACCCGACTGATCCACCACATGCGCGATCAGGGCCTGAAGTACGGACTCCAGACCATCTGCGAGGGTGGCGGAACGGCCAACGCGACGATATACGAACTGATCGAGTGACCGGATCGCCCTGCCCCGACCAAACGCCGGCCACACCGATCCAGGAGACCTACAGTGCCGCAACCGTTCTACGACGCCGACCACTCGGCGTTCCGCGAGGTCGTTCGTGAATTCGTCAACCGCGAGGTAGCGCCCAATCTGGACGAGTGGGAGGAGGATCGCAGCACCGGACGGGACGTCTGGAAGTCGGCAGGCGCCCACGGCGTTCTGGGCATCCGCATCGCGGAGGAGTTCGGCGGCGGCGGCATGCAGGACTACCGCTTCCGGTGCGTCGTCCAGGAAGAGTTCGCCCGCGTCGGCGCCGCGGCACTCGCGTCGGCCTTCTCGATCAACGAAGACATCGTTGCGTCGTATCTGACGACTTTCGGGACACCGGAACAGAAGAAGCAGTGGCTTCCCGGCATGGCCGACGGTTCGGTGGTGGCGTCGATTGCAATGTCGGAACCTGCCGCGGGCAGCGATCTGCGGGGGATGAAGACCACCGCGGTGCGCGACGGCGACGAATGGGTCCTCAACGGTGCGAAAACCTTCATCACCAGCGGGTTCTCCTCGGACCTCGTGCTCGCCGCTGCGCGGACGGGTGAACGTGAGGGAAGGCCGCAGCTCTCGCTGATCCTGGTTCCCACCTCGACCAGGGGTTTCGCGCGCGGTCGCAAGCTGCGCAAATTGGGCCTGCACGCGCAGGACACCGCCGAGATCGCGTTCGACGACGTCCGTGTGCCGATGGGCAACCTCGTCGGGGAGGAGGGACGAGGGTTTCACCACCTGACTGCGCAACTTCCTCTCGAACGGCTGTCCATCGCGTGGCGTGCGCTGTGTGCGGCCGAGGCTGCGCTGGACTGGACGATCCGCTACACGAGCGAACGGAAGGCGTTCGGTGAGCGCGTCATCGATTTCCAGAACACGCGATTCCGGCTCGCCGAAATGACCACTGAAGTCGACATCACCCGAACCTTCCTCGAACAGAGCATCCTCGCCTACAACGACGGCTCCTTCGACGCCACGCTGGGCGCGAAGGCCAAGTGGTGGACCACCGAACTGCAGAACCGCGTGATCAACGCGTGCCTGCAACTGCACGGAGGCTACGGCTACATGGACGAGTACCCCATCTCCCGCGCCTACGCCGATGCCCGAGTTCAGACGATCGTCGGCGGCACCACCGAGATCATGAAAGAAATCATCGGTCGCGACCTGGCCGGACGTCACCGGGCCTGAACAAGAAGAACCCCGACCGCCCACAGGCGACCACATCACAGAGAGTTCACTTTCCAATGAACCTGCAAGAGAACACCTTCCTCGTCACCGGCGGTGCGTCCGGCCTGGGCGACGCAACTGCCACCGCGATCGTCGAAGCCGGTGGCCGGGTCGTCATCGCCGATCTGGCGACGTCCGACGGCGAGACGACGGCCAAGCGTCTCGGTGACGCAGCCACGTTCGTCCCGGTCGACATCACCGACGAAGAGTCGTTCACGGCGGCGCTCGATGCCGCCGAGCCTCACGGACCTCTACGTGGCGCCGTGCACTGCGCGGGTCGCGGTGGGGATCGAGTGCGCATTCTCGACAGAGACGGAAATCCCGCCGCGCTACAGAGCTTCCGCGATGTGCTCGAGGTCAACCTCTTCGGCACCTACAATGCGCTGCGCTTGGCTGCCGCGCGTATCGCTCGTAACGAACCGGTCGACGGCGAACGCGGGGCGATCGTGCTGACCGCGTCGGTTGCCGCATTCGACGGACAGATCGGGCAGACGTCGTATACCGCTTCCAAAGCTGCCGTACACGGCATAACACTCGTCGCCGCGCGCGATCTTGCCAGCGTGGGCATTCGAGTCAACACGATTGCGCCCGGGCTGTTCGATACCCCGATGCTCGCCCGCCTGCGTTCGGACATCCGCGAGGGCCTCGCCGCCGGCGTGCCCTTTCCCAAGCGCCTGGGCAGCCCCACCGATTACGCAGACATGGCATTGGCGTTGCTGCGGAACTCGTATGCCAACGGCGAGACCGTTCGGCTCGACGGTGCAATCCGGATGGCACCGCGGTGACTGCGTCGACGACGAGCGAGGTGCTCGTTCACGCGCACTCGGGAATCCTCACCATCACCATCGACAGGCCCGAACAGCGCAACGCCATGACCCGTTCGGCAGCACACGAGATCGCTTCGGCACTCGTCCGGCTCGACGAGGATCCCGACCTGTCCGTCGGTATCCTGACAGGCAGCGGTGGGACATTCTGCGCCGGCATGGACCTGAAGAGATTTCAGCTGGGCGAGCGACCTGTAGTGGAGGGTCGGGGTTTCGGCGGCCTCGTCGAGACCCCGCCCCGTAAACCGTTGATTGCTGCTGTCGAAGGATGGGCTCTCGGGGGTGGCTTCGAACTCGTACTCGCCGCCGATCTCGTCGTGGCGGGAGCCGGCGCGAAATTCGGCCTTCCCGAGGTCAAACGGGGACTCGCTGCGCGAGCGGGTGGGATCTTCCGCGCGCCGCGCGTTCTGCCTCGGGCGGTGGCTCTGGAGATGCTGCTGACGGGCGAGCCGATCACGGCCGATACCGCCCTCGGATACGGTCTCCTGAACCGCGTCGTGGAGGACGGAACGGCTGCTGCCGTCGCGCACGAGATCGCGGCGACGATCGCGGCCAACGCACCTCTCGCGGTCCAAGCCAGCAAGGCGTTCGCGCTGGCGTCCCGAACCCTCACCGATGACGAAGCGTTCGAGCGTCAAAGCGCCTACACCGATCCAGTGTTCGCATCCGCGGACGCGATAGAGGGCGCGGCGGCGTTCACCGAGCGCCGCGCGCCTCGATGGACAGCGCGGTAATCGCCTGAACCCGATACGAGGAAGAGGGCCGGTGGGGAACTTCCCACCGGCCCTCTTCGTGCGATCGAGAGTCGACTACCAGCCGCGAAGTCCGTCGAGAAGCAGTTGAGCACTGGAGGAGTAGTCCCCGTAGCCGCCTCGGAAGAACAGCAGGGGATTCTTCACCGACGCGACGCGTAGGTCCTGGATCCTCCCGACGACCAAGAGGTGATCACCGAGCTCGACCACCTTGTCGATCGTGCAGTCGATCCAGGCAACCGTCCCGTCCAGGATCGGATTGTTCAACGGCGACTTCTCCCAGACGACTCCGTCGAACCGATCGGCTCCACGCTTCGCCATCTTCCGGCACAGTGCTTCCTGGTCCGACGCGAGCGCGTTCGCACAGAAACGCTGTGCCGACAGGATCTTCGGCAGCGTCGATGACGATCGATCAGCCAGAAACGACACCAGAGGCGGGTCGAGAGAGACCGATGTGAACGATCCGACGACCATCCCCACCGGTTCGTGTCCCGCTCCGAGGGTGGTGACCGCCACGACGCTCGTCGGGAAGTTTCCCATCACGTCGCGGAGATGGCGGCTGTCTATCGAATCCACTGTCGTACCATCCATTTTCGTCCTCTCGTCGACCTCTTCGAACTGTCAGAGCATCACGAGCATTCCCGGCGGGGTTTCGAGCCCCATCATGTGCAAGGCATTGGAGTGGTATGCAATCCCGTCCACGTGAATCATGTGTTGCAATCCCACGTGCGCGTCGCGCCAGTAGCGCTGCATGGGACTGCTCTTGCGGATGGCACCTCCGCCGGATCGCGTGAAGATCTCGTCCAGCGCTGCCACGGCACGCCACGCACAACGAACCTGGTTGCGCCGTTGGTTCGACTTGTCCTCGGTGGTGGGCTCGCCGCCGGCCTCGACGATGTCGAACAACCGGCTGATGCCCTCGATCAGCTGCGTCCGGGAGGCGGCGATCTCGGAGGCGGCTTCGCCTGCGGCGTGCAGTGCGTACGGATCGTCGCGCACCTGGACACCGGTCACGGCAACGCGGTTCTTCTGGATTTCGAGGTGCGTTGCCAGGGCGCCTTCACAGATTCCGATGACGGCCGAAGTGATACCGAGCGGGAACATCACGCCGAACGACAACTTGTACAGAGTGTCGTGACGACCCGCGCGCGCCGCCGCAACGCCTCCCGCGATGTCCGACTGGAGAACGGTCCGGTACGCCGGGATGACGGCCTTGTCGACGACCACGTCCTTGCTGCCGGTGCCGGACAGTCCGACCACGTCCCAGGAGTCTTCGATGATCTGGTAATCCGACCGGGGAAGCACCACATGCATGACGTCCGGCGGCATGATGGGCTTGCCCGTTCCGTCACCCTTCATCGCGCCGAGGAAGTCCCACTGACAATGATCGGCACCGGAGGAAAACGGCCAGCGACCGCTGAGGACGAACGAATCGTTCTCGACAGGATCCGCGACTCCGTTGGGCATGTAGGGCGAGGCGACCCAGACATCCGGGTCGTCTCCCCAGATCTCCTCCTGAAGCTTGCGGTCCATCTGTGCGAGTTCCCAGGGGTGCACACCGACGACGCCGGACACCCAGCCCGCGGCCGGATCGTGCTGCGCGATCCCCATGACCGCCTCGGCGAAGTCACGTGGATGAGCCTGGTAGCCACCGAAATCGGAGGGCTGCAGGAGTCGCATCACTCCGATCTGGCGAAGTAGGTCGGCAGTCTTGTCACTCAGTTTGCCCAGGCTCTCGTTCTCCTCGGCAAGCGCCGCCAACTCGGGCCCTAGATCCTCGATGCGTTGGACTACTTCGTGCGCCATGGTGCGTACCTCAACTTCCTTTGTGAATCACATACCCCGCCTGGTGACGAGGGCTTCTTCGATTGCGGGTCCCCCGATCCGATTGCTGTGCGAGTTCCCGCTGAGGGGGGTATGCGGGGGATGGGGCCGAGATGGTCTACGGGGTGTGCGGCGCAGGCGCCTCTCGAGTGAGGAATTCGAGCACGACACGTTCGAAATCGGTCTTCCGTTCGACCTGCACCCAATGACCGCAGTGGGCGAAGGTGTGGAGTTCGACCTCGGGAAGCCAACGGTTCGCGAAATGAGCCTGGTCGTAGGGCAGCATCCGGTCGTCGCGCCCCCACAGAAGCAGTGTGTGGGTCGCGATCGTCGCCGCGCGCGTCCACAGAGGCGTGTACGTTTCACGTCGCTTGGGGTCGAACATCGAGCCGAATATCGCTCTGGTCCGATCGAGCACGCCGGCAGCGGTGGCGTTCCGCATTCGCTCGTCGACGAGCTCGTCGGTGATGAGATTCTTGTCGTAGACCATCGTTTTGATCCATGCGATCATGCGCTCGCGGACCGGGTCCTCCAGGAATTCGAAGAGCCGCAGAAAGCCTTCGCTGGGCTCGGCCTGGAAGATTCCGACCGAGAGTCCGCCGGAGCCCATCAGGGCCATCCGTCGCACTCGTTCGGGATACAGGGCCGCCAGCTCGGCGGCAACTGCTCCGCCCATCGAGTTTCCGACGAACACCGCGGATTCGATGTTCAGATGATCCATCAGCCGCGCGATCCAGCGTGCGGCCGCGATGGGATAGACCTCGTCGAGCTGGGGAAGATCGGTTCCGCCGAACCCCGGAAGGTCGGGCATGATCGTCCGGAACTGCTTGGCGAAGAACGGCAAATTGTGCTGGAAGTTCGACCATGCGCTGACACCGGGCCCCGATCCGTGCAGCATGATCAGCGGCTCGCCCTCACCCGCCTCGTGGTAAGCGAACGTGAGGCCTTCGACTTCCGCGGTTTTCCGCGTCGACTCGAAGGAGATTGCACTCGTCATCGTCGTGCCTCTCTGGCAGCTGGTGCGCTGCCGATTGCTGTGCACCGGTGGCGCGCCTGCTGCCGCAGCCGCGCCACCGGTACTGGAAAGCGTCGTTGTGCAGCGCCTTACGGCTTGAGGCCGGCCGACGGGGTGGTGGTGAGGAATGTTCCCTGGGGACCGACATCGAGAAGGTCGCCGTACCAGGTCTGGCCGTACTGCAGTTCAGGCAGCTTCCACTCGATCGCCTCGAAGTCCGGATCGAAGATCAGGTATCCGCCCGAGTAGAGCTCGACGCGGTGGCCCGAGCCCGGGTCGTGGAGGTAGAGGTACATCGCCTGACCGACGCCGTGCTTTCCCGGTCCGGCGCCGTACTGAATGTCCAGGTCTCGAACTTCGTCGGCAACGCGGAGGATGTCGGCGAAGTTCTCGATGTTGAAAGCGACGTGGTGGAACTGGCCGTTCTCCTCGAGCGGATTGATACCGATCGCGATGTCGTGCACCTGGGGGGTGACGGAGAGCCACGACGCCATCAGCGTGCTGGGGTGGTCGGGGATCATCGCGAACTCACGACGCTTGAATCCGAGAGCTTCCTGGAGCCAGCCTTCCGCGTGGTTGACGGTACCGGGGCTGCACTGGACGTTGAGGTGGTCGAGGCGGCGAACACCGAACCCACGACGACGCGAGCTGTTGCTGGGCAGCTTCGAGCGGATCGACTCCTCGGCGAGCGGCTTCTCGATGTCGTAGTACAGCTCGAAGGGGTGCTCGCCACCCGGCAGGAGGAAGCGGATGGCTTCGCCGCGGCCGGTCTCGTGGCCCGACGGAAGCTCGATCGACTCGATCTCCTGCTGGTCCAGCTGCTTCTGGAACAGCTCGACGTCCTGCTTGCGCTTGACCCGGAAGCTGTAGGTGTTGACCCGGGCGTCTTCCTGCTGGGTGAGAACGAGTGAGTGGTGCGTGAGCTCCTGGTACCCGCGGAGGTACGCGACGCCGTCGGCCTGAGCAGTGACCTCCATCCCGAGCAGGTCTCGGAAGAACCAGAGTGAGCGCTCGAGGTCTTTGGTGCCCAGATTGATACCGCCCGCATGGGCGATCTGGGGGCCGGGGTCGTAGTCGTGAGACAGGGTCATGAAGGCTCTCCTTTGAGTCGATTTTCTCTGTATTGGAACGCTGTTTCGAGGCGGAATCGGAGCGCGGCTCAGGAAGCCTGTGCCTGCAGGGTCAATGCGATGTCGGTGAGCATGTCCTCCTGCCCGCCGACGAGCTTGCGACGACCCGCCTCGATCAGGATGTCGCGCGCGTCGATCCCATAGATCCGGGACGCGTTCTCGGCATGTCGGAGGAAGCTGCTGTACACCCCGGCGTAGCCGATCGTGAGGGTTTCCCGGTCTACGCGCACGGGGCGGTCCTGCAGCGGTCGGACCAGGTCGTCGGCGGCATCCTCGAGGGCGAAGAGATCGCAGCCGGTCTCCCAGCCCTTCAGATTCGCAACCGCGACGAAGGGTTCGATCGGCGTGTTCCCTGCCGCAGCGCCCTGGCCGGCGAGCGACGCGTCGACTCGGTAAGCGCCTTCCTCGACCGCTGCCAGCGAGTTGGCGACGGAGAGTGAAAGGTTCTCGTGGGCGTGGATTCCGATCTGGGTTCCCGGGTCGAGGACGTCCCGATAAGCTCGGACCCGTGACCGGACGTCCTCGCTGGTCAGCCGACCGGCCGAGTCGGTGATATAGACACATTGCGCCCCGTACGACTCCAACAGGCGGGCCTGTTGCGCAAGTTCGGCCGGTTCGATCATGTGGCTCATCATCAGGAAGCCCGAGACATCCATTCCGAGTTCGCGTGCCTCGGAAATATGTTGTGCTGCAACGTCGGCCTCGGTGCAGTGGGTGGCTACGCGGACCGAGCGCACGCCGAGATCGTGCGCCTTGCGCAATTCCGCGACAGTCCCGACGCCCGGCAACAACAGCGTAGTGACAATCGCACGTGATGCGTTCTCGACGGCGGCCTCGATCCATTCCCAGTCGGTATGGCTACCAGGGCCGTAGTTGAGGCTCGATCCGGCCAAACCGTCACCGTGGGAGACCTCGACAGCTGCTACCCCCGCCTGGTCGAGGGCAGCTACGATGCGGCCGACCTGCTCGGGCGTGATCCGGTGGCGGATGGCGTGCATCCCGTCGCGAAGGGTGACGTCCTGAACGTAGATCTTCGGAGTGGTCATCACGCCACCTGCCGTGCGCGCGAGGCGATCCGCTCTGCGACCCGTTTTGCGGCCGAGGTCATGATGTCGAGATTTCCGGCGTACGCGGGCAGGTAATGCGCCGCTCCTTCGACCTCCAGGAACACCGAGACCTTCGTGTCGACCGGCGGAGCATCCTCGGGAAGGAGGGTTGCGACGTCGCTGGGGTCCACGGGCGTGAACTGGACATCCTGCACCAGACGGTAACCGGGAACGTAGGCCGCCACGGCGGACACCATTTCCTCGACGGATCGGCGCACGGCCTCCTTGTCGGCGCCGCCGACGAGACACAAGACCGTGTCGCGCATGATGAGTGGCGGCTCGGCCGGGTTGAGGACGATGATCGCCTTACCGCGCCGGGCACCTCCGACCGACTCGATGGCGTGCGCAGTGGTCTCGGTGAACTCGTCGATGTTCGCTCGGGTGCCCGGGCCTGCGGAGCGGGACGCGACCGACGCGACGATCTCCGCGTACGGCACTTCGGTGACCCGGGACACCGCTGCGACGATCGGGATGGTGGCCTGTCCGCCGCACGTCACCATGTTGATGTTCGGAGCGTCGATGTGCTGTTCGATGTTGACCGCCGGTATCACGAACGGGCCGAGCGCCGCCGGCGTCAAGTCCACGAGGCGCAGGTTGTAAGGCTCGAGTGCGTGTGCGTTGGCCACGTGCGCCGCAGCGCTTGTCGCGTCGAACACGATGGAGACGCGCTCGAACTCGGGCATCCCGATCAGGCCGTCGATGCCGTCCGACGTCGTCGCGACTCCCATCCGGGCGGCCCGAGCGAGACCGTCGGAGGCGGGGTCGATCCCCACCATCGCAAGTACCTCCAAGTTCTCGGACCCCCGCTTGATCTTGATCATCAAGTCGGTGCCGATGTTGCCGGAGCCGACAATGGCGACTCCCACCCGATCTGTCATCCGTTGTCCTTTCCTGAAAACTGCACTGTCACTGTGCCGAGGGGCTCGATTGCCGCCTCGAAGAAATCGCCGGGTTGCACGGCGACCATCGGTCCGAGGGCGCCCGAGAGCACCACGTCCCCTGCTCGAAGCGGTGAGCCGAACTCGATGGCCGTCGCAGCGAGCCACGCCAGCGCGTTCAGCGGGTCACCGAGGCAATCGCGTCCGGTGCCGGTCGAGACGATCTCTCCGCCGCGTCGCATCGTCATCCGTACATCCACTGGATCGAAGGCGTCGAGAGGGATTCCTACATCGCCGATCACGAACACCCCGGAGGAGGCGTTGTCAGCAACGGTGTCGGTGATTCCGATCCGCCAATCGGCGATTCGGCTGTCGACGATCTCGAGGGCGGGGTAGGCGAGCTCTACTGCGGAGCGCACCTGGATGGGTTCTGTGGCGTCGGTGATGTCGCGACCGAGCACGAAAGCGACCTCGGCCTCCGCTTTCGGCTGTAGCAATCGACCGTAGGGGACGACGTCACCGTCGATGAATCGCATGTCGTCGAAGAGGACGCCGAAATCGGGGCGGTCGACGCCGATCTGCGACTGCACCGCGGCCGAGGTGAGGCCGATCTTGCGGCCGATGAGGCGGGCACCGCCGGCCAGTCGGCGCTCGGTGAGGGTCTGCTGCACCTCATAGGCCACTCCGATATCGCTGGTGCCGATCAAATCGACGACCGGTGGGCACGCAACACCTGTGCTGCTCGCCCGTTCGAGCCGCGCAGCCACGGCGAGCACGGCGGGCGTCCGCGTGGTCATCGGTGCAGCTGGCTTGTGTCGTCGGCGGTCGAAGCCGACGTAGTCAGGAAGCTATATCGATGTAGCTCAGCATCTTTCGACTCTTTCAACCCGTTCGCGATCGTCGCTGCCTCTGTCATGGCCCCATCCTGGGGCGTGCGCGCCGACGGTGGACCTGGCGTGTCCGCTGATCGGAACAGAGTTGACGCGCATCGGTGCCGAGTTGATCGTGTGGACGGGTGGGCAGGCGCTTGCCATGAGGCGCCGCGAAATTTCTGC
>SEEV01000174.1 GCA_004211695.1 Rhodococcus sp. (in: high G+C Gram-positive bacteria) | reverse complement strand
CGAGGGGAGGTCGCCGAGGGGATGGGCGGCTTCCGCGGACTGGACCTCGACTGGTGTTCCGAAGGGGCTGCGGTGTGTCAGCCGGCTGCGGGGCCGGGATCCGAGTTGGGGCGGTGGGTGTGCTGGAGTTCAGCGTTGATGCGTCGGGCCTCGGCGAGTTGGTCTTCGAAGATGATGATGCGGCACGCGGAATCGAGTGCGGTGCCCTGGTCGATCAGTTCGCGGGCTCGGGCGGCGAGACGCAGCTGATATCGGGAGTAGCGGCGATGGCCGCCCTCCGAGCGTCCGGGGGTGAGCAGCTTCGCGGCGTCGAGGCTGCGCAGGAATGCCTGTGTCACGCCGAGGATCTCGGCGGCGTGACCCATGCTGTAGGCCGGGTAGTCCTCGTCGTCGAACTTCCCGGCCGGGTCACGGTCGGGCGAATCTTCCGGAATGGGGTGACACCTTTCAACGGACAGGGCCCCCGGCGCCGTGAGGCGCCGGGGGCCGGAGCGGGTTTCACTTCCTTGTTCACTGCACTTCTTTCGGCTGTCGGGCCCTCGTGCTGCCCGGCCGCCGGTGGACGTGCCGGGGCCTTACACACTCACATCAACCCTTACCCGGCACATCCTGGTCTTGCGGTACTGCTCTGCGGGCAGTTCATTCTCTCCCGCACCTCGTGAACTCTTTCCTTGCGACGAGAGGAACTCTACAACAGTCACCCCTCAATGTCTACAGTCGCCACTACAGAAATTCTGGAGCGGCTGACCAGGGATTTCACACACGGCAGCCGACTTTTCTGTCTACGTCGGCGCCGCTCGCTCGACGGGCGGCGACTTCCGCGATGCCGGCACCCATGGTGCCGCCGCCGATAACTCCCAGGTTCAGCCGCGTTGTGCTCCTCAACTTCCGGTGAGTCGCCGCCGACTCAGAGTCCGGCGGCGGACTGAGTGGGTGGCTGCCGCCGTGGCGACGATGTCGCCACGGCGGCAGCCACCACAGAGATCAGGTATTCGACGGACCGCACGCGGCGTCCGCCGACGGGCCGTCACCGCTGCGTGGTGTTACAGCTCGATCAGGTCCTGATCGCGGCTCCCGGCGGCGAGCAGTCGCAGGTGTTCGTCGGTGCTGCCGAAGGTGTGCTCGATGGCCAGGAGCCGGCGGACGTACTGGCCGATGGCGTGTTCGGCGGTCATTCCGATTCCGCCGTGCATTTGAATGGCCTCTTGACCGATGTGACGGGCGGAGCGACCGATCTGCAGTTTGAGGCGGGATGCGAGGATCTCGTCGGCGTCGCCGTCGGCGAATTTGGCGGTCGCGTAGTCGCACATTCCGCGGGCCATTTCGACCGCGACGTACAGGTCCGCGGCCCGATGTGCGAGTGCCTGAAAACTGGCTAGTGGCACACCGAATTGCTTGCGGGTCTTGAGGTATTCGACGGTCAGCGCCAGCGCCTGGTCCATGATGCCGACCGCCTCCGCGCACACGGCGAGTTGTCCGCCGATGACGGCGCGCCGGATCGCGGCGTCGGTGTCGGTGTCGGTGTCGGTGGCGCCGAGCCGCTCGGCGGGGGTGCGGGTCAGGGTGAGCTGCGCGCCGCGCAGTCCGTCGTAGGTGGTGTAGGGCTCGCGGGTGAGCCCGTCGGCGGTGGCGTCGACCAGGAACAGTCCCAGCCGGTCTCCGTCCTCGGGGGTGACCGCGCTGACGATCAGCCGGTCGGCGCAGTCTCCGCGCAGCACCACGTTCTTCGTGCCGTGCACGAGGTATTGGTCGCCGTCGTGTTCCGCCTTCGTGCTGACCGCCGGGCAGGACCAGCTTCCGCCCGGCTCGAGGTGCGCGAAGGCCAGCAGCAGCGTCCCGGCCGCGAGCGCGGGCAGTATCTGCGCAAGCTGGGCGGCCGACCCGGTGTCGGCGACCAGCTGCGCCGGAACGAGAACGGTGTCGGTCAGTGGTTCGAGGGCCAGGCCCCGGCCGATTTCGGTCATGACCGCCGCGACCGCGGCCGGTCCGGCGCCGAGGCCCCCGTGGTCCTCGTCGATGGTCAGCGCGAGTAGCCCGACCTCGGCGAAGGTGCCCCACATCTGTCGGCTCCACCCGAGTTCGGAGGCCGCGAGCGCCTGACGGTAGCCGGGGTTGTAGTGGCGGGCGAGCAGGTCCTTGACTGTGGCGGCGAACAGCTGTTGTTCGTCGGTCAGTGCAGTGTTCATGGTCTTTGCCTCACAGTCCGAGGATCGAGCGCGCGATGATGGAGCGTTGGACTTCGCTCGAGCCGCTGTAGATGGTGGATTTGCGCAGGTTCAGGTAGGCCGGGACCGCTCGTGCCGATCCCGGTGTGGGATGGGTGGAGTCGGCGTCGACGGGCAGGGATTCGATTCCGGCCGCGTCCATGAGCAGCTCCGTGCTCGCCTGCTGCAGCTCGGATCCGCGGAGCTTGAGCAGGGAGGACACCGGGTTTGGTCGGCCGGAGCCGGAATCGAGGGCGACCTTTGCCTGCACGATCTCGAGTGCCAGCAGTTCGTTCTCGAGTTCGGCGACCTTGGCCGCGAACAGTGGGTCGTCGAGCAGCACCCCGGCCCCCACGGGGACGGCGGCGGCGTGGGCCTTGGCCTGGGACAGTTTGAGTTTGCTGAAGCCGACTTTCGCCACTCCGGTGCGTTCGAGCCCGAGGAGGAATTTCGCGTAGTCCCAGCCGGCGTTTTCCTCGCCCACGAGGCCCGTCGCCCGGACTCGGACCTCGTCGAAGAAGACCTCGTTGACCTCACAACTGCCGTCGATCAGTTCGATCGGCCGGACGGTTACCCCCGGTGAGGTCATGTCGATGAGCAGGAAGGAGATGCCCTTCTGCTTCTTGGCGGCGGGGTCGGTGCGGACCAGGGTGAAGATCCAGTCGGCGTGCTGCGCCAGGGTGGTCCAGATCTTCTGGCCGGTGACGATGTAGTGGTCGCCGTCGCGGACTGCCCGGGTCTTGAGCGAGGCGAGGTCGGAGCCGGCGTCGGGTTCGGAGAACCCTTGGGCCCACCAAATGTCGAGGTTCGCCGTTGCCGGGAGGAATCGCTCCTTCTGTTCCTGGGAGCCGAACTGGGCGATGACCGGTCCGACCATGTTGGTGTTGAAGGCCAATGGTTCGGGCACACCGGCCAGTTGCAGCTCGTTGCGCCAGATGGTCAGTTGCATCGGCGTCCAGTCGCGGCCGCCCCACTCGGTGGGCCAGTGTGGGACGGCCAGACCGTTGCGGTTGAGGATGCGTTGCACGGTGACCAGGTCGTCGCGGCTGGGTTCTTCGAAGTCGGCGACCCGCTGGCGAATGTCTGCGGGAATCTCGGTGCGGAAGAACTGCCGCAGCTGGTGGCGGAAGGTGGTGTCGTCGTCGGAAAGTGCCAGGGTCATCGGGCTGGTTGTCCTGCCTGCGGGGGTGTGGAGGGGGTCATTGCGTGTCAGCGCCCGGTGAATTCGGCCGGGCGGCGCTGCAGGAAGGAGGCGACCCCTTCGGCACCGTCTTCGGTGTCGAGCAGTCGCAGCATGTCCGGCACCAGTTGTTCGGCGGCGATCCGTTCACCGTCGCGTTCGGCGCGGCGGGCGGCGGTCAGCGTGGTCGAGACACCGAGAGGGGCTTGCGCGGCGATGAGCTGCGCGATCTCGTAGGCGCGCTGGAGCTGGTGTCCGACCGGGACTACCTCCTGGACCAGGCCCATCCGCAGCGCCTCGGCGGCGCCGAACGGTTCGGCGGTGAGCATGTACCGCATGGCGTTACCCCAGCCGACCTCGCGGGGGAATCGGATGGTGGCCCCGCCGAACGGGTAGATGCCGCGGCTGATCTCCATCTGGGAGAACTTCGCGTCCTCGGCCGCCACCCGGATGTCGGTGGCCAGCAGCAGCTCGATGCCCAAGGTCATGCACCAGCCCTGGGTCGCGCTGACCACCGGCTTGCGCCGCTGGATTCCGGTGAGCTGGCGGGGATCGACGCCGCCCTCAGGGATTCCGCCGCGCCCTTCCCGCAGTGCGTTGCCGACCTTGGCCATGTCCAGTCCGCCGGTGAAGTGCTCTCCGTGGGCATAGAACACTCCGACCCGGATATCGTCGCCGCACTCCATTTCGCCGTATGCGAGCGCGAGTTCGGCGCGCATCTCGAGGTCGAATGCGTTGCGCTTGGGCACCCGGTTGAGGCCGATGAGGTAGACGTGACCGACCTGGTGGCGGGTGACGACCCGGTCATCGGCGGGCAGGGCGAGTTCGGTGATCGCCGCGGCCTCGGTGCTGGACATGGTGCTGCCTTTCCTTCGATGAATCGGGGTGACGTGGTGCGTATGGTCAGCGCACCGAGGTGCCCACCTTGTGGCGTTCGATGGACTTGGAGAATCCGCCGTCGGCCTTCGCGCGCCGGGCCTCGTCGCTGAAGTGGGTGAGCTGGTGCCCGTCGAAGTGCGCGTTGAGGGCGGCATGGAAGCCCTGCACCTCGAGGGTGCGGTTCAGGGACCGCTTGAGCACCTTGGTGGCGAACGGCGGTGCCAGTGCCACCCGGTTCGCGAGCGTCGCGACCGCCTCGTCGAGCTGGTCGACGGGTACGACCCGGTTGACCATCCCGCTGGCCAGAGCATCCGCTGCGGAGAGCCGTTCCCCGGTGAACAGGAATTCGCGGGCCTTGCGGTGCCCGAGCACCCACGGGTGCACCAGCACCTCGACCGCGCTGACACCCATGGTGTGCAGGACCGGGTCGGCGAAGAATGCGGTGTCGGCGGCGACGATCATGTCGCACATGTTCGCGACCATGAAACCGCCAGCGACACAGGCACCGTCGACCCGGGCGATGGTCGGCTTCGGGAGGTTGAAGATGTTGAGGCAGTAGTCCATGTACGAGCGGGACTCGTACTCCCACCGCTGCTCGGGGGAGAAGTCCTGGCGTTCGACCTGTCCCTCCTTGAGGTCGTGTCCGGCGGAGAAATGCCCGCCCTTGCCGCCGAAGACCACCGCACGCACCTGCGGGTCGCCGCCGGCGCACACGACCGCGTCGTTGAGCTCGTCGAGCAACTGGCTGTTCTCGGCGTTGCGCTGCTCCGGACGGTTGTGCCAGATGGTCGCCACCGAACCGTCGATCTCGTACAGCACGTAGTCGTAAGCCACGTTCGTCTCCCTTGAAAGATGTGTGATGGGCGAGTGGCGACCCGGCCGGGTCGTGCCTCAACTCGCATTAAAACTTGCAGTGCATGTTTAAAGGTACATGCAGGGTGGCCCCAGGGGAACCCCCGGGCGAAGGAGGCGGTCGAGAATCGGGGGAATCCCCGTGTGAAGGAGGCGGTCGAGAATCGGGGGAATCCCCGTGTGAAGGAGGCGGTCGAGAGTCGGGGCCCGTGCAAAAAGAGGTCGAGAATCGGGCCGCCGAGGGCGGCCGAGGATCAGCGCGTGGCGCCGAGTCCGACGATCTCGGAGTACTGCAGCGTCAGGCCGTCGATCAGGCAGGACAGGCCCCGCTCGAAGGCGGCGGTGTCGAGCTCGGAGTGCTGCGGCAGCAGGTGGGCCTGGCCCAGGTGGGGGTACTGACCGGCGTAGAACGCCGGGTCTTCGGTGAAGCCGGCGAAGTAGGAGCCGAGCGCGGAGCCGGCAATGTAGTTGCGGACGGCAATGGCCACCTCGGTGGCCTGGCGCGGCGGCCAGCCACCCTTGGTCAGGCTCCCGTAGAAGGCGTCGGCCAAGCGCAGTTGGGTCGGCCGGGTTGCAGGTCCGCGGGCCAGAAGCGGCACGATGCCGGGGTGGCGCTGCAGCGCAGACCAGTAGTTCCGCGCCCAGATCGGCAACGCGGTGCGCCAGCCGGCGGTATCGAAGATTTCGATGTCGACGGTGTCGAGAATGGCGTCGACGACGGCGTCGGTCACCTCGTCCATGGTCTTGAAATGGTTGTACAGCGAGGGCCCCTGTACGCCGAGGCGGGCGGCGAGCTTACGGGTGGAGAGAGCAGCCACGCCCTCCTCGTCGATCAGCGCCATGGCTTCGCCGACGATGCGCTCACGTGAGAGCAGCGGTACCCGAGGTCGTCCCATGGTTAACAGCTTGTCACGCCACCCCGACGGCCGCGAGCGACTCCCCGCCGGACGCAAGCACGAGTCCGGGCGGATTCCCCGGAGTGACCCCCTTCACAAACTCGAATTCTGCGGTCTATAGTTTCAACTATCAGCGCTAGCTTTTGAGTCGGAGAACTCGAGCGGGCGCACCCCACACTCCGATGACAGGATTCGTTCAATGTCTTCTCCCGCGACATCCCTGCCGCCCAAGCCCACCGAGACGGGGCGGTCCCTGCGGCCGTCCACGCGGGCATGGTCGGTCACCGCCATGATCGTCATGTTCGCGACGATCAACTGGGCGGACAAGGCGCTGATCGGCGTCGTCGCTCAACCGCTCAAGGAGGAACTCGGTCTGACCTCTGCTCAGATCGGGTTCGCCGGCAGCGCCTTCTTCTTCCTCTTCAGCATCAGCGGGGCCGCGGTCGGTTTGATCGGGGACCGGGTGCAGATTCGATGGATCCTGTTCGCCCTCGCCGGGATCTGGGGCCTGATCCAGTTCCCGCTCGTCATCGCCGGTACCTTCGCCGTTCTCCTGGCCACCCGCATCGCACTCGGCGCCGCCGAAGGACCGGCCACCGCAATGGCCAATACCGCCGTCTTCCAATGGTTCCCACCGGAAAAGCGGGCCTTTCCCTCGGCGTTGGTGACCTCCGGCTCCTCGTTCGCCAAGATCGCCGCCGCCCCTGTTCTCACGCTCATCGTGGCCGCCTGGGGCTGGCACGCCGGCTTCCTGACGATGGCGGTGGTGAGCTTCGTGTGGTGCGGGGTGTGGCTGCTGGTCGGTAAGGAAGGACCCTACGCCCGCCGTGCCGGCGACGCGGATAGCGCTTCCGCCCCCGGCGACAGCGAAACACCCCCGCATCAGCTGGTGCGGCTGCCGTTGCGGGACATCCTGCTCACCAAATCCTTCATCGGTGCGCTCATCGGCACCTTCACCGTGTACGGCCTGGTGTCCGCGTCGATCACCTGGATCCCCTCGTACTTCGAGGCCGGATTGGGGTACTCACGGCTGTCCTCCGGGTTCATGTTCGGCCTGCCCAGCATCGCCTCGCTGGTGATGATGTTCGCCTCCACCTTCGTCACGGACCGCCTCGCCGACCGCAACTTCTCCTCCCGCGTTACCCGGGTGTGGACGACGACCGCGTTCCTCGTGGTGGGAGGACTCGCCCTGGCGTGCCTTCCGTTCATCGGCGTCCCGGTCGCGGTCGTCGCCGTGTTGGTGTTCGGCTACGGCTGCGCCAGCGTCGCCCTGCCGATGATGAACGCCGTCGTCTCCCAGATCGCCCCGGCACACCAGCTGTCGAGCACCCTCGGAATCTTCCTCGCCGTGCAGAACCTGTCCGGGCTCATCGCCCCGGCACTGGTCGGCATCCTGGTCGACCGCGCCCCCGACCCGCTGTCCGGATACTCCCTCGCCTACCAAATCTTCGGACTGTCCATCCTCGTCGGCGGCCTCGTCGTCTTCCTGCTGGTCCATCCCGCCCGGGACGCGGCGCGCGTCCAAGCGAAGCTCACCGCCCGGGAAGCAGCCGCCGAATCCCACACCCGAGCGCCCACCGAGCCCACACCCGCACTCGACACTCACGACCCGCGCGGCGAACGGCCCCCACGCCCACGCCGAGCCACCTGCAAGGAGAACCCGCATTGTCTGCCCTCGACGACCAGCCCTGGACCTCGCTGTACCCGGCCACGGTCGACGAACTCGACATCCCGACCGGGATGTCCCTGATCGACCTGCTGCACTCGAGCAGGGACCGCTATGCCGACCAGACCGCACTGACCTTCGAAGACCGCACCTGGACCTTCGACGAGTTGTCCGTGCAGTCGCACGCTTTCGCGCACCTGCTCGCCGAGCACGGCTTCGGCCGCGGGGACCGCCTGGCGATCATCCTTCCCAACCGCCCCGAGTACGTCTTCGCACTGTTCGGGACGGTGATCGCCGGCGGCATCGTGGTCCAGGTCAACCACCGGTACCCGGCCGAGGAGATGCGCCGCATCCTCGACGACGCCGGCGCATCGATGGTCATCACCACCGACGAGACGCTCGACCGGTGCGCCCCCAGGGACGGGCAGTCGTTCCTCGGCCGCCCGGTGATCCGGGTGGACACCGAGCCGAATCATCCGGCGGGGCTGCGGGGCATCGCCTGCGGGTCCGTCCGCGACTTCCTTCAGCGCCCACCGCTGACCGTTGCGGTGGACTCTTCCGACGTCGCGGTCCTGCAGTACACCGGCGGCACCACCGGTGCGGCCAAGGGCGTGATGCTCACCCACCGCAACCTGATCGCCAACATCGAACAACGGTTCGCGGTTACCTACGCACTGTTCGACCTCCCCGACAACGCCAAGACCGTCAACGTGCTGCCGATGTGCCACGTGTACGGCCTGACCTGTGTCACGCTGACCTCGGTGCGCGGCGGAATGAACCAGATCCTCATCCCGGAGTTCGACGCAAAGGCGGTATTGGAGGTCATCAAATCGCAGCGGCCCGCTGTCTTCACCGGTGTGCCGACGATGTACATGGCGATGGGCCGCACCCCCGGCGTCGATGCGTCCGGACTCGACCAGGTCACCATCTACAACAGCGCCGGAGCCGGATTCCCGCTCGAGCAGCTCGAACAGTTCGAAACCAAGACCGGCGGCCGGATCATCGAGGGCTTCGGCATCAGCGAGGCATCCCCGTCCACCCACCTCAATCCCGTCTTCAGCGACCGCCGCGTCGGCAGCATCGGAATCCCGATGCCGCTGACCGACGTCCGGATCGTCGACCGCGACGGACACGACACCACCCCGCTTCCCGTGGGGGAGGTGGGGGAGATGATCATCCGCGGACCGCAGGTCATGACGGGCTACTGGAACCAGCCCGCACTCACCGACGCCGCGCTGCGCGAGGGCTGGTTGCTGACCGGCGACCTCGCGCACATGGACGAGGACGGCTACTTCTACATCGACGGCCGCAAGAAGGAGATGATCGTCACCAGCGGTTTTAACGTCTATCCGGCCGAGGTCGAACAGGTCCTTGCCCGGTATCCGGGAATTCTCGAGGCCGCCGTCATCGGCGTCCCCGACCCCTATCGCGGCGAGACGGTGTGCGCCTACCTCGTGCACGATCCGGATCGGCCCGTCGCGGAGACGGAGCTGGACGAGCACTGCCGCCGTTTCCTCGTCGGCTACAAGGTGCCCCGCGAGTACCGATTCGTTCCCGCACTTCCCCGCACGCCGGTCGGCAAGATCGCCAAGAACAAACTTGACGCACCGCCGCCGCAAAACCGTTGCCGGACTGACCAATCAGAAGGACACCACTGACCCATGCAAGCGATCTCTTTGACCCAGTTCGGCGACCCCGAGGTCATGGTGTGGACCGAACATCCCGACCCTGTCCCGGCCGCCGGTGAGGTGGTAATGGACGTCGCCGCCGCCGGCGTGAACCGCGCCGACATCAACCAACGACAGGGCCACTACCCACCACCCGCCGGGGCGAGCGAGATCCTCGGGCTGGAAGTGTCCGGTGTGATCAGCGAAGTCGGACCCGCGGTCACCGGATGGGAGATCGGGGACCGCGCCTGCGCCCTGCTATCCGGCGGCGGATACGCCGAACGGGTGGCGGTACCGGCGTCACAGGTGCTGCCGATACCGGAAGGCGTCGACCTGCACACGGCGGCGGCTCTGCCGGAGGCCGCGTGCACGGTGTGGTCCAACCTCGTCACCACCGCGCACCTGCGCCAGGACGAGACCGTGCTCATCCACGGTGGGGGTAGCGGCATCGGCACCCACGCGATTCAGGTCGCCACAGCGCTCGGAGCCCGCGTCGCCGTCACCGCCGGATATTCGGAAAAACTTCGAGCCTGCCAAGATTTCGGTGCCGACATTCTGATCAACTACACCGACACCGACTTCGTCACTGCGGTCAGAGGCAGCACGGACGGACGCGGCGTGGACGTCGTCCTGGACAACATGGGTGCCGCCTATCTCGCCCGCAACGTCACCGCCCTCGCAGACGGTGGACGCCTGGTGGTCATCGGCCTGCAGGGAGGCTGGGAGGGCACCCTCAACCTCGCGCAACTCATGGCCAAACGCGCCGGCGTGCACTCCACCAGCCTCCGCAGCCGCCCCACCACCGGACGCAGCGGCAAAGCAGACATCGTCCGCGACGTTGTGAAGCACGTGTGGCCGATGATCGCCGAGGCGACCGTGCGACCCGTCGTGCACGCGGTACTCCCCATCGGAAAGGTAGCTGCCGCGCACCGGATGCTCGACGCCCCCGACACGATCGGAAAAATACTCGTGAAGGTGTCGTAGTACCAGCAACGGTTGGCACCCGATGTCCGCCTCCCAGCAACAGTGCGCCGATAGAACGCGTACGAGCAGGACGCCTTCGGCGCCGCCACCCCATCAGCGCTTCACCGTTCTCTATTCTTCTCGCGGTCCGATGATCGAGCGCGCGATGATCGAACGCTGGACTTCGCTCGATCCGCTGTAGATGGTGGACTTGCGCAGGTTCAGGTAGGTGGGACCGCTCGATTCGACCCCCGTGTGGGATGGGCAGGGAGTAGAGCTGATGCGGTACCCGGATCGTCGCTGAGAACGGAAGAGGTGGGTGACGCAGGTCAGTGTCGTCGATCGTGGCTGTGGAGTTCGTCGAGGACCTGATCGAGGGCGGTGGTCGGGATACAGAAGTCCGGCCCTTCCGCGTCTCGGAGGTAGGCGCGCACGTTCGCAAGCAGGGCGAGTTCACGCTTGAGGTCGTCGGTGGTCCGGTCAGTCACAGCGTCATCCTCCCTGAGTGGTGTTGGGGCAACCATCGGGGCGGATGCTTCGTGCTGATCTGGACGCCGGCCACGGTGCCGAACTGGTCGAGGTCCATGCGGAAGATCACTCAATGCTGCGGCTCCCATTCGTAGGTGCCGTACCCGTGCTCGGTGTGCTGTGGACCCGCTCTGCGGGCGGTCTCTGACTGGTGATCGGTATCCATCGGGCGCTCTCGCGAGGAGCCGCCGCCCGCGTCCGTAGGGACAGCGGCCGATCGTCAGAGCTCAGCCCGGATGAAGAGAACTCGCTCAACGACTCAACGAGCACACCGTCGCCCAGAACGCAGGCATGCTGAAGGTTCCGCGCACCACGGTGTATGGGCATCTGAACAAACGTCGGATGGACAGCGCACCGGTCGCGCAGGAGAGGGCGGCAACGCGATACGCGCGGCCCATTCCGTGACCCAGCTCCCGCTTTCACCCCGTTGGCTACGAACGCGAAAGGTCACTCGCCCGAGGTGCCACCCACCCAAGGCAACATTGTTCGGTTACCCGTGACCACATAGACGTCGATGACCTTGTGCAGCTTATGGTTGCGGCTGAAGCGGCGCAGGCCGACCGCGAGTTCGTAGCCGAGTCGGGCACGAACCGCCCCCATTCCGGACTCGTTCGGGCGGGCCTCGATGCTAATCATCAAACACCAGTACCGCTCGGCGCGCTCGGCCAAATTGTTGAGCAGGGTGGTTGTTCCGACCCCGAGCAGGCCGGGGACCACCATGCCGCGGTCGTAGTCGCGCCTTTGCTGCGGGCGACGAGCAGATCGAATTCGTGTCGCTCCCGGCCCGCTCCAGCGCCGAGGGCCGCAGGCCGATCCGGGTTTGAAGGGGTTCAGGGCGGAATCCATATCGGCACCTACAGACAATTATGGGGCAATATCCCATGAATGTCTGTGCGATAGGCCAGGACTGGGACGGCGAAGCGGAGGGTAGGTCGGCGCAGTCGTCGTCTCGACCGGGGCGTCGCCCGCCCAGCCGCGATGGATCGCGTCAGTTCCGGCTCGCTGGGTGCTCATGCCAAGGGCTAAGCTAAGGCTTGTGAACGTGCGTCCAGGGAGCTGACGGGCCCATCCAATATCTCTGCCCGGGTGCGCGAATTCGGGAAGGTCCCTAGCGCTGGCGATCCGGACGAAGTCCGTGACGATATCGGTGCGCCGGTCACGTGGGACATGTCGTCCCGGCTGTTAGAAATAGGGGCCCTTGTCCCTCGCGAATGATGGGTAGTGGCTTCCAAGGGTGAACGGATACCGTCACGGGCGCTCCCAGGTCGCGGTGTGTGACGGATTCGGTTCGGTGGCCTGGTACATCGTGTGCGGCGTCCGAACTCGGATTTCAGCCGGTCCAGGAAGTGGACCGAGCTGTGTTGGTTTCGAGCTGTCGGCGGATCGCGTTGCCGAGAAGTTGGGTGGTGGCGGTGCCGCCGATGTCGGGGGTGAGGGTGTCGCTGCCGGCGGCGAGGACGTCTTCGACTGCGGTCATGACGGCGGTGGCGGCCTCGGTCTCGCCGAGGTGCTCGAGCATCATGCTTGCGCTCCAGATCTGCCCGATCGGGTTGGCGATTCCCTTGCCCGCGATGTCGGGGGCCGATCCGTGGACCGGTTCGAACAGGCTCGGGAACGTGCGCTCGGGGTTGATGTTTCCGCTGGGGGCCACGCCGATGGTGCCGGTGCAGGCCGGGCCGAGGTCGGAGAGGATGTCACCGAACAGGTTGCTGGCGACGACGACGTCGAACCAGTCCGGGTGCAGGACGAAGTTCGCGGTGAGGATGTCGATGTGGTACTTGTCCACCGCGACGTCCGCGTAGTGTTCGGCCATCGCTTCGACGCGCTGATCCCAGTACGGCATCGTGATCGAGATGCCGTTGCTCTTTGTCGCCGAGGTGAGGTGTTTCTTGGGCCGGGACTGGGCGAGGTCGAAGGCGTACTTCAGGATTCGGTCCACCCCGGTGCGGGTCATCACCGTTTCCTGGATGACGGTTTCGCGGTCGGTGCCCTCGAAGATCTTGCCGCCGAT
>SEEV01000611.1 GCA_004211695.1 Rhodococcus sp. (in: high G+C Gram-positive bacteria) | reverse complement strand
TCCGGCAGGACCTGGGAGGTGAGGAGCTCGACGGCCTCGCGAGGGTCGGGGCCGACCGGGGCGCCGATGTAGGCCTCGGTGAATCCGGCATCCTCCGCGTACTCGAGCAGCTCGGCCAGTGCCTCGATGCAGTCGCCGGGCGTGCCCGAGACGACGAGCTGGTCCGCGACTTCCTGCGGGAGGAGGTCGGCAGCGGCGTCTACGCCGTCACCGGCTTTGAGCGCCGCTCGGGTGGCGGCGTAGTCGGAGGGCTCGAAGCCCACCCGGTGCAGGTTCTCCTGGGGCTGTTGGCTCACGATGAGTGTGGCCTGTCGCCGTGCCGCCGCGCAGGCGCTGTCCCGGTCCGCGGAGACGGACAGGTTGACGCCGTAGATTCGGGTGAACTCCCCCCGCTGGCTGCGCTTGCGTCCCCGGTCGAGCGAGTCGAGGTTGCTCACCGCGTCGAATTGGCCGCTGCGGAAGGCCGCGAGGCTGTGGGCGGGGAAGTTGCTGGCGCAGATGACACCGTCTGCAAGCTCGCCGGCCATCTCCAGCACTTTCGGCCCGGCGCCGGCGACCACGACGCGCACGTCGGGCTTGCTCGTCCAGGAGAACGACGCCCGTGCATCCTCACGCAATCCGAGGCCTGCACAGATCTGGGGGTAGTCACCCATTCGGATCGCCTCGCCCTGCCAGAGAAGTCGGCACATCGCAATGAACTCGGCCACCCGCTCGATCGGATTCTGCAGCGACATGAGTGCGCTCACCAACCCACCCCCGGTGCCGATTCCCATGCTGACCCGGCGCCCTTCGGGCATGAATTCCGCAAGGGTGGCCATGCTGGACGCCATCTCGAGGGGGTTGCGCCCGAAGGGGAAGGTCACGGCCGTACCCACCCCCACACCCGTGCGGGCAGCGATGGCGCCGAGGAGAACGGCAACGCCTCGGGACTGGAGCTGGTCACTGAGCCAGACGGTTTCGAAACTCCGAGCGGCGATCTCGGCCACTTCTACCATCTGCGGCGCGTCAGCCCATCCGTGGAGCTGGATTCCTTTGATCATGGGACTTCTCTTCATGATTGTGAACTCGAATCACTATATGGAACAGGTTAAGGGCAGAACACGGCCACGGTCAAGAGTCGGCCCAACCTCGTTGGGCGCCGTTCAGGGCCGGACGTACGCCGGAGTGACCAGGAACGTGCTCCGGATCTCCGAGATGAGCGGCCCGCCGCTCTCCGTCCGCGCCTTCAGCGCGAGCCACCGGGGATCGGCCTGGAACCGGGCCCAGAATGCAATCGCGGCCTCGGCGTCGGGGAAGGCGACCAGGTAGACGATCCGGGCACGGTTGCCGGTCTCGTGCCAGAAGCCGTCGACCTGCAGCCCGAGTTCCGCGAACAGAGTCAGGGTGTCGTCGGCAAACCTGCGGTGCAGGTCCTCGGCACGGTCCGGTATCGCAACGTATTCACGCAGCTCGTGGATCATGAACAACCCCATTCACGGCGAGACCGGAGCGAGTCTTGTAGCGCCGGTTGACGTTGATGAGAACGGCGGTCAACGGTTCGAGCTGCCGCGCCACCCGCAGCGCCCCTCCGTCGATTCCCGGGCGGCCGGTGATTGCGACCGCGAGGCGAGCCACCTCGTCCTTGGCCGACCGATCGTCGCCGCACACCAGAACATCTTCAGGGAGGGGGCCGTCGTGCTCCCAGAGGTTCACCGCCGACAGGTGGTGGAACGCAGCCACCACGGTGGCATCGGGCACGAGGTCGCGCAGTTGCTCGGCAGCGCTACCTTCCTCGACGTCCAGACCGTACGCCCCGGACTTGTCGAAGCCGAGCGGGTTCACGCAGCTGACCACGAGTTTGCCCGCGAAGGTGGGTGCCAGTTCCGAGACCAGCTCACGGTGGCCGTTGTACGGGACGACAAGCAGGATGATGGGACAGTCGGCAGCTGCCGACGCATTGTCGGCGGCGCTGACCAGCGCGCCGTCACCGGCCCGTCGGCGCACCTCGAGGGCCGCCTCCTCCGCGCGTTCGGCCGAACGCGATCCGATGACGACGGGCCAGCCGGCCGCCGCGAACCGGTAGGCCAGCCCCTTTCCCTGGGGTCCGGTGCCGCCGACGACGGCGATCTTGCTGCTTTTCATCTGTGTCTCCTACAAACGTTGGACGGGGCACCTCAGGCGCGTGGCACCGGAGGTGGACAGCCGACCGTCGAGGGTCGGCTCGGAGCGGCGGGCCCCGGTGGGGCCGCCGCATGAATGGAAATGCGGGTCGGTCAGCCGCGCCCGGACTCGAGGTCGGGCGCCCCGACGGGAGTCGGGTAGTCCTCGGGAATGCGACCGCCGATGTGCGAGCTGATCTCCCGCGAAGCGGTGACGAGGTAGTCGGCGATCCCGGCCACCCCCTCGACTGTGAGGTCGTCACCGATGCCGAGCAGGGCGATGAACAGGCACGGCTCGCCGTCTCGGTCGAACACCGGGACCCCCACGACGTTGAGTTCGGGTCGATATTCGCCGTAGACCGCGCCGTAGCCCTGCGCCCGGAGCTTCTCGAGCTCGTCGGCGGGGTACGCAACAAGCTCCGGGCGATCCCTGCGCGGCCATGCCCCCGCGAGTCGGCTGATCAACGGGGTATCTCGGTCGAAGCGAGAGCCCACCTCGATGGTGACCTTGACGGCCTTGCGGCTCTCGATCTTCGCGATCGCTGTGAAGTGCCCATCCGGCATCGGCTGAATGGCGAGACATGCCAGCTCGGTCCGCTCGGCCAACCACTCCATGTACGTCCGTGACGCGGCGACCGCCGACGTTCGCGCGATCGCAGCGACCCCGAACTCCACGAGCAGCGGGCCGAGGTTGTACCGACGCGTCTCCTGGTCGTACACGACGAGGCCCTCGACCACCATGGTCCGGAGCAGGACCGACGC
>SEEV01000173.1 GCA_004211695.1 Rhodococcus sp. (in: high G+C Gram-positive bacteria) | reverse complement strand
GGGTGGTGGGTGGGAGTGCCCGGGCGGGGAGCGTAGTTTCGACGGAGAACGACACCTGCCACCGGCCCCGACGAAACGACAGGGTCGCCGACCGAATCCGCGCCGTCCCCGCCGCCACTTTCCGTGCCAACTTGCGGGTCGATTCCGCCGACCGGACCACCCCGATCCGGGGTAGTTGGATGTGGCGCCGATCCCCGCCGTCGGTGACCAACCCGAAACTGCCGGTGGTGAACCGGCACGACAGCACCGCCCGTTTGTCCTTGAAACGGGGAAACCCCATGGTGCCTTTGCGTTTCCCGGAGCGGGCATCGGACCAGTTCGACAGGGCGGCAGCGCAGTGCGCGATCCCGGAACTGTAGGCCTCTTTCGAATTCTCCGACCACCACACCTGCCCGGTCTCGGTGTTGACGGTGACGTCGTCCTTGACGGTGTTCCAATGTTTGCGCAGGCCGTACGCGGACCAGGACACCAGCGGCGTCAACTCCGCGTCAGGGATCTCGTAGGACCGCTCCGCAGTGCGCTGGTCGAGGTTCGCCTTCACCCGCGCCAGTGCCCAGTTGTAGGCGAAACGCTGCGCCCCACAGTGCGAACGCATCACCGAGACCTGCTCCGGGGTCGGGTCGAGGACATACACGAAAGCACGGATCACCACCCGACACGAGTCCACGCCCTGTCCGACAGCCGCGTCCAGAGTCGGGTAGGGAGTCGGTGCCGTGACCTGGGCACCGGGATCGGCGAGCCCAGCCGTGGGCGTCACACGAGTCCCGCCACAGCGGTCACGGCAGCTGCGGCACTCCGGCGTGCACCACGCCGCCCGTACCAGCGAACCGACATCGAGGTCGTCACCTCGGTCCTATCGCGCACCACATCACCAGCCCACCCCGTCGTCGTTGAAACACGAGCAGGGTACGACAGTGCACCGACAACACTGCCTCGATGAGCCCGAACCCGGCCAAGCGGTCCCGATGCTCGACAAGCGAGCGCCGACACACTCCGATCAGCCAGCAGCCTACGATTTGGTGCGCTATCCGTTCACGCCGAAACCGATCACGGTGACCGTCCTCGACACACCCAGACACGATTTCCGCAGTCGGTCGCCACACGCCTGCCCTGGCGTTCCAGATCGGCTCTGATCCGAAGACGACACCCGGCACTACGCCACCACCGCACCCACAGAATCCCACCGACCGGGGGCCGACCGCCCGGATCCCGCACCAGAATCGTGGCCGACGGCAACGGCCGAGCCTGGACCGGCAACGCCCCGCACGGAACCACACCAACGCGGTCCGATACTTCACGCCGTTCGCCGCCGCCCAACCCTCAACATCACCGCACTAAACAACCTTGCCGCCGCAGGGTGTTGGGCCTGCCTACGGGCGCCCAATATCGTGCGCGCCGATGTAGTTCAATGGCAGAACATCAGCTTCCCAAGCTGAATACGCGGGTTCGATTCCCGTCATCGGCTCTCTCTCTGACACCATCCATACCGCGCCCGACGACGGACGTGTGCACGACCACCCCGGCGCGACCGACCGACCGACCACGAATCCATCCGGGACCCGACCCGACTCCACCGGGGTCGATATTCGACGGTTATGGGGTGTCGTCTTGGGTGAGGCCGTTGAGGCCTGGGTAGGCGTTTCCTGCGGTCTGTTCCAGTCGGGTGGCGAGGCCGTGTGCTGCGTGCAGGAGCGATGGAAGGTATTGGGATAGGTCGTCGCGTAGCGTGTAGCTGACGATGCCAATGGCGGCCTTCACCAGTCCGTTGACTTGCACTGGGACGGCGACTGATGTTGAGCCCCAGTGGTATTCCTGGTGGCTTTCTGCGTATCCGCGCTGCCGGATTTGGGCGAGTTGGCGGGAGAGTGCGCGGCGGTCTGTGATGGTCTCCGCGGAATAGCTGGTCAGCGGCATTGCGAGTATGGCGTCGATGAAGGATTCGTCGCTGAAGGCGAGCAGCGCTTTGCCCACGCCGGTCGCGTGGAGCGGGATTCTGGCGCCGATGCGGCTCTGTACGGGTACGGATTCTTCCGATGTCAGCTTTTCGACGTAGATGGCGTCGGTTCCGTCGCAGACGGCGAGCTGCACTGTCTCCCGGCAGTCGTACTGGAGGTTGAGGAGAAACGGCATGGCCGTTTCGCGGAGTCGGCCGTGAACGGGGGTGAGGAGCCCCATTTCCCAGAGTTTCACCCCGAGTCCGTACCGACCTGCGTGGTCGCGGTCGAGGAATCGGCCGTCCTCGAGTTCGCCGGCGAGGCGGTACACCGTGGCGACGGGAAGACCCGCGCGGCGTGCGAGTTGGCTGAGCGTCAGTAGTGGGTGTTCGACGTCGAAGGCGGCCAAGACGGCGAGGGCCCTGGCCGTGACGGACTTCGCGCTGCTCTTGTACGGTTCGGCGCTCATCGGTGCTCACTGTTCGTGTGTGGCTGAGTTTCGGGCGGTGCGGCGGTCGAATGACGATCGTCCGAGGAGTTGTTCAAGATGCCGACGAGAGTGCGCGCAACACTTCTCAGTTCGGGCACCAAGGCTTCGGCTGTGACCAGGGGTTTGGTGGAGCCGCTGGGCGGGGGTACGGCTGCCGAGAGAGCCATCGCCGGTCGGCCTTCGGCGCCGAGTCCGACTGCGTATTCCACGGCTCCGTCGGGCCGAACCAGCCGGGCCCAGCCCTGCCGGTGAACGACGGCGAGGGTTTCCTCGAGTCGGTCGAACTGTATTCGCGTCAACGGCAGCGAGCTCCGCACGGCTGGGGTCAGTGACGTCATGATCACCTGTCCGGCGGCGCAGTCCTGCAACGGCAGTGTCAAGCCCGGGCCGCCGCCGGCGGAGCTGCCGCCGTGCGCGAGGACTTCTTCCACACACAACGCGTTCTGACCGTTGTAGACGAAGACCCGGATCATGGCTCCGGAGCGAGCGGCGAGACGAACGAGTAGCGGGCGGGTGCCCATCCCGATGACATCGTGGGTGGGAGCCAGGATGCCGAGCTCCCAGATCTTCGGGCCGATGCTGTACCGGCCGTCACCACCCCGCTCGACCGCGGCCATGGACTCGAGCCGGTCGAGCAGACGGAACGTGGTCGCCACCGGCAGACCCGTGCGACGCGAGATCTGGGAGAGCGTCATGCGCCGATGGGTGATGTCGAAGGACATCAGAACAGCGAAAGCCCGTTCGGTCACCGACTTTCTGGGTGCACCCGGTGGTGACGCCGTCATGAGGTCCTCCTCGCTGCCCATCCGGGTTTCGGACTAACTCGCACCCTAGACGGCTTTCCACTGTGTGAAAAGACTAGAAGACATTCCTTGCTACACAGTGCTCTGAACTGCGCGTGTTCAGGTTTCTTTTCGTTCAGTGAAAAGCTTTCTGGTGGCCTGCGTCACAGACGGCACACACTGTGATCCACGTTCCGGGCGCTGAGCCCTTTGGCATGGAGGAGAAGTTATGACGACCACCGAGAGCGAGCGGAACTCGGTTCCCACGTCGCAGCCGGCACCGGATGCACGCCATTTCCCGGACCCGTACGGGATCACCACGCCGGAGGGGGCGGAGGGCTGGGAGGAGATGTACGCCTACCACAACCGGTTCCTGGGCTCGCGGCGTGCGGAGGACTCGGCGAAGACGTGGTTCCGCAATTCGTTGCACTACCCGGAGGTCTCGTACCCGTTCGACCAGGCGATGGTCGATGGCGCCTTCACCGGTACGGGGGTGACGAACACCCGCGTCTTCGCGTTGCCGCCGGCCAAGGGCCTGGATGTGCGGATCGTCAACGGGTACACCTACATGTCCACCCTGCCCAGCCCGGATTCCGGCGAGCAGGCCCGCCGCGCGGAGGAATTCGCCGAGCGCGCCGGGTACTACTTCCAGAACTGGGACACCCTCTACGCCGAGTGGGAGGGCCGCGTCACCGACGCGATCCGTGGTGTGCACGCACTCGAGGTCCCCGCGCTGTCGGAGTTCGAGCCGATCGAGCGTGTCCTCGAGGACCGCGGTCCCACCCAGGGCAACCAACTACTGGCGGCATATCACCGTCTCCTCGAGTACGGCGACCAGATCTGGACGCTGCACTCGGAGTTCTTGAACCTCGGCTACGCCGCGTACCTGCAGTTCCTCACCCTGTGTAAGGAACACTTCCCGGAGATCGACGACCAGACGATCTCCCGGATGGTCAGCGGTGTCGACGTGTTGCTCTTCCGCCCGGACGACGAACTGCGGGCCCTGGCACGCAAGGCCGAGGAACTTGGGGTCGGGGACATCGTCCGGGCCGCCACCACCGAAAAGGACTTGACCGACGGGCTCGGCGGCACCGACGCCGGCAAGGTGTGGCTCGCCGCCCTGGAGGAGAGCAAGGACCCGTGGTTCTACTTCTCCTACGGGTCGGGGATGTACCACTCGCACCGCAGCTGGATCGACGACCTGAGCTTGCCGATTCAGGCCATCGGTGACTACCTCGACCGCCTGCGAAAAGGCGAGGACCTCACCCGCCCCCTGGAAAGGCTGCAGGCCGAGCGTGATTCGGTGGTCGAGCACTACCGCTGCCTGCTCGACGAGGAAGACCTGCCCGGCTTCGACGAGGCACTGGGGTTGTCGCGGACCGTGTTCCCCTACGTGGAAAACCACAACTTCTACGTCGAGCACTGGTTCCTCACCAACTTCTGGAACAAGACCCGCGAGTTCAGCCGGCTCCTGTGCAAGTGGGGTTTCTGGGACGACGTGGAGGACATCTTCTTCCTCCGCCGCGCCGAGGTCGAAGAAGCGATCGTGGACCTGCAGATGGCTTGGGGTGCCGGCGGTAAGCCGCAGGGCGGCTTCCACTGGCCGCAGATCATCGAGCGCCGCAAGGAAATCTACGCCGCGCTCGACGCGTGGAACCCGCCGCCGGCCCTCGGCCCGGTCCCGCAGGAGGTGAGCGAGCCGCTGACCATCATGCTCTGGGGCATCACCCCGGAAACAGTCGAACGCTGGCTGACCGCCCAGGACGGCGGCGGAAGTAGCAACACCCTGTCGGGCTTCGCGGGTTCGCCCGGCGTCGCCGAGGGCCCCGCCCGCGTCGTGCTGCGCCCGGACCAGCTCGACACCGTCCAGGAAGGCGAGATCCTCGTCGCCCCGGTCACCAGCCCGAGCTGGACTCCGGTGTTCGGCCGGATCCGCGGAGCGGTCAGCGATATCGGCGGCATCATGTGCCACGCCGCGATCGTCTCCCGCGAATACGAGCTGCCCGCTGTCGTCGGCACCGGTTTCGGCACCTCGACCATCAAGACGGGCCAGTTGATTCGCGTCGACGGCAACACCGGCACCGTCACCATCCTCGACGAGGCCGCTGACGCCTCCTGATCGCCTCTCGGCGGCCACCACCACCGAAGCACGTGAAAAGGAACAAGACCGTGGGTAAGTACACGAAGAAATTCAACGAGGTCCGCTCCACCGACCGCCCGCTGGTGGGCGGCAAGTGCGCCAGCCTCGGCGAGATGGTCCAGGCCGGACTTCCGGTACCGGACGGATTCGCCGTCACGATCGATGCGTACGAGGACTTCCGGGACGACTCGGATCTGCGCACCGAACTGAGAAGCCTGGTCTTCGGCGTCGATCCGGACAGCTCGAAGTCCTTGCAGGACGCCCACGATCAGGCTGTGGCCCTGGTCCTCGGGAGGAACCTGCCGGCCGCGATCGAGGACGAGATCCGCGAGGCGTACCTCGCCCTGTCCCGGGAAACCGCCCGTCGCCGCGGCACCGGGGACACCGACCGCATCCCGGTGGCCGTGCGGTCCTCGTCCGTCGACGAGGACGGGGACGCGGCCAGCTTCGCCGGCCAGCAGGAAACCTATCTCTGGGTGGTCGGCGCCGACGACGTGATCGCGAAGGTCCGCGAGTGCTGGGCGAGCCTGTACACCCCGCAGGCCATTGCCTACCGCGCCGGGATGTCCGAGACGGATGCCGCCGAGGCGTCCAAGATCTCGGTCGCGGTGCAGCTGATGGCCGACGCCGACGTCGCGGGGGTGACGTTCACGGTCAGCCCGCGCACCGGCGACCGGTCCGTGATCGCCATCAACGCGAGCTGGGGACTCGGACAATCCGTGGTCTCCGGGGAAGTGACGCCGGACGAGTATTGGCTGACGAAGGTCGGGCCCGCCCTCACCAGCAGCCGGATCGCGTCGAAGGAACACGAATACGTGCCCGCCCCGGACGGCACCGGTGTCATCTTCCGAGAAGTCGAGCAGGCCCGCCGCGAGGTCTCCTGCCTCAGCGACAGCGAACTGATGCAGCTCGCCGAAATCGGGTTGCGGGTGGAGGAACACTACGGCTGCCCCCAGGACATCGAGTGGGCCCTCGAACATGACAGCGACGGCACCAGCCGGGTCATGCTGCTGCAGTCCCGGCCGGAAACCAACTGGAAAAAGCGCAAGGAAGAAAAGAGCAAGCGCACCTCGAGCGCCACATCCAACCTGCTCGGGTTCGTATCCGCCGCAGCGAAGGGACAGACCCGATGAGCACCGACACCACCCCGAGCTGGCAGGACATCCTCGACTTGGTCACCCAGCTCGACGACGGCAACTACGACACCGCCGCCGTCGAATTCGGAGACGTCTCCGTCCGCCTCTCTCGCACCGGCGATCTCCCCGCACCCGCCGCAGCCCCGGCGACAGCGACAGCGTCGACCGGAACCCTGCCCGCGCCGGCGCAACCCGCTGCCGCGGCGGCGCCCACCGCGCCCGCACCGGTAGAAGTCGAGGAAACTCCGGCACCACCCACACCGGAGGGAACCACCGTCCCCGCACCCATGATCGGCGTCTTCTACCGGTGCCCCTCCCCGGGCGCACCCCCCTTCGTCGAACCGGGCGAGAGCGTCGAACCCGACACCACCATCGGCATCATCGAGGTGATGAAGCTGATGAACCCGGTCACGGCCGGAGTGTCCGGCACCCTGACCGAGATCCTCGTCAAGGACAACGAGCAGGTCGAATACGGGCAGCCGCTCGCCGTCGTCACCGAGGAAGGCACGCCATGACCATCAGTGACACGACGAAGAAGCCGGTGGTCCTGATCGCCAACCGCGGCGAGATCGCCGTGCGGATCGCCGCCGCCGCCCGCCGCATCGGCGCCAGCCCGGTCCTGGCGGCCAGCACCGCCGACATCGGCTCACGGGCCGCGCAACTGGCGGACCGGGTCATCGTCATCGGCCCCGCCCAGGCCGGTCAGTCGTACCTGCGGCCGGAGTACGTGGCCGAGGCCGCGGTGCACGCCGGCGCCGACGTCGTCCACCCCGGCTACGGATTCCTCAGCGAGCAGCCCGAACTCGCCGAACTCCTCGAAGCCGAGAACATCGCCTTCGCCGGCCCGCGCCCCGAGACCCTACGCGCCGTCGGCGACAAGAGCAGCGCCCGCAAGGTGGCCGTCGCCGCCGGTGTTCCGGTCGCACCCGCGACCGAGATCGACGACGTGAACAACGTGGTGCCGCTCGCCGAATCCATCGGCTACCCCCTGCTGATCAAAGCTGTGCACGGCGGCGGTGGCCGCGGCATCCGCCTGGTCACCGGCCCCGAGGACCTCGCACGGCTGGCCCCGCAGGCCGCCGCCGAGGCCCAGGCCGCGTTCGGAAACGGCGCGCTCTACCTCGAGCGCTTCTACCCTGCCGCCCGGCACGTGGAGGTGCAGGTGTTCGGTGACGGGCAGGGCGGCGCGCAGATCTTCGGGGACCGGGACTGCTCCGTGCAGCGCCGGCATCAGAAACTCATCGAAGAATGCCCCGCCTGGGGCCTCACCGAAAGTCGGCGCACCGTACTGCACGACTCCTCCCGCGCACTGGTCCAGGCCCTGCGCTACCGCGGCGCCGGCACCGTCGAGTTCCTCGTCGACACCGAGTCCGAGGACGTCGTCTTCCTGGAAATGAACGCCCGCATCCAGGTCGAACACCCCGTGACCGAGGAGGCCTACGGAATCGACCTGGTCGCAGCCCAGCTTCGCCTGGCCCTCGGGCAGGACCCGCAGCTGCCCGACGTTCCCCCGGTGCCGCCGGCCGCCGTCATCGAGTTGCGGATCAACGCCGAGGATCCGGACAACGACTTCCGGCCCAACCCGGGCGTCATCGACCACGTGTCCTGGCCCACCGGGCCCGGTGTACGGGTGGACACCCACATCTACGACGGGTACTCGTTCCCGCCGTTCTACGACAGCCTGATGGCCAAACTGATCGTCCGCGCCGACACCCGCGACGCCGCTGTGGCGGCAGTACAGGCAGCCGCTCACTCGGTGACCGTCGAGGGCGTCACGACAACACTGCCGCTGCACGCATTCGTGCTCTCACACCCCGATTTCATTCACGGCGGTGTCAGCACATCGTGGTTCGGGCCGATCTGGGAGCAGCACCAAGCCCAGCGAAAGGAAGCACTCCGATGACCACCCTCGTCACCGACCCGACCGCTGCCCGCACCCCCGCCGCCGCGGACAGCCGGAAGCCGATCCGTCTGGTGGACACCAGCCTGCGCGACGGAAACCAGAGCCTGTGGGGTGCCACCGGTTTGACCACCGGGATGGTCGAGGCCGTGGGCCCGTTGCTCGATCAGGTCGGCTACGAGGCCATCGACTTCACCAGCTCCACCAACCTGTCGATGGGCGTGAAGTGGCACAACGAGAACCCATGGGAACGGATCTCCCGCATGCGGGCCGTCATGCCCAACACCCCACTGTCCGCCATCACCACCGGCATGCGGTTCATGTCCTGGGAGAAGGCGTCCGAGACCGTCATGCGGATGGCGCTGCGCCTGATGGCACACCATGGACTGCGCCGTCTGCAGATCGCCGAACCGATGAACGACGTCGAATCCCTGCTCCGGGTCGCCCAGTGGGCGAAGGAAGAGGGGATCGAACAGATCGTCGCGGCGGTGACGTTCACCGAAAGCCCCGTGCACACCGACGAGAGCTACAGCCGAAACATCAAGGCCTACACCGCCAGCCGCTACGTCGATTCGGTCTACGTCAAAGACCCGGGTGGGCTGCTGACCGTCGAACGGACCCGGCAACTGATCCCCGGCGTCCGTGACGCCGCCGGGGAGAAGACCCTGGAACTGCACAGTCACTGCACCACCGGCGCAGCCTCACACCTGTACCTGGTGGCCGCCGAGCTCGGCGTGGACGTCCTGCACACCGGTCTCGGTCCGCTCTCCAACGGCACCGCCCAGCCCGGACTCGAGAACCTGGTCGGCAACCTCGACGCCCTCGGCATCCCGGTGCAGGCCGACCGCGCCGCCGCCGCCGCGGCCGCGGACATCCTCTACTCGATCGCCAAATCCCAGAACCTGCCCGCCGGGGCACCGACCGAGTACGACCTGAGCTTCCACGTCCATCAGGTGCCGGGCGGGATGATGGGCACCCTCAAACGCCAGCTCGGCGAACTGCGGATGCTCGAGCAGTTGCCCGCCGTCATCGAGGAGACCGGCCGCGTGCGCGCCGACCTGGGCTACCCCATCATGGTCACCCCGTTCAGCCAGTTCGTCGGCAGCCAAGCACTGATGAACGTGCTCGCCGCCCAATCCGGGCAAGAGCGCTACAGCCGGATCCCCGACGAAGTGGTGCGGTTCGTGCTGGGCCACTTCGGCACCCCCGAAGGCGAGATCACACCCGAGGTCCTCGAGAAGGTGTCGGCGCTGCCTCGCGCCCGCGAACTCGACAAGAAGGTGCCCGAACCCACCCTGGCGGAACTGCACGAGGAATACGCACGCCGCTTCGGACGACAATTGCCCGAGGAGGAACTGCTGCTGCGGATGGTGCTTCCACAGGACCAGGTCGACTCCATGCTCGCCGCCGGACCGGCTCCGCGCTGGTCCCCGACCGGCACCACCCGGCACGGCGCCCCGGTCACCACCATCGCCGAGTTCATCCGCGCCGCACACGAACTGCCCCGCTGGAAGTACCTCGCCGTCAACCGCGGCACCGAACGAGTCGAACTGCGCCGCAACACCACCGGAGGAACCCAGTGAACCGCGACGAACTCCTCACCCGGCTCGCCGATGTCCGCGGCGTCATGTTCGATATCGACGGCTGCCTCGTCATCTCCGACGGCCCCAGCGGCAAGGGCGGACGGGCACTGCCCGGTGCCCCTGAGGCCATCGATCTGGTCCGCCGCACCGGCCGGAGCATGGCCGTGTTCACCAACGGCTCCATGCAGACACCCCACCAGATCGCCGATTCGCTGCGCTCCCTCGATCTGGACGTCCGCGACGAGGAAGTCCTCACCCCGGCGGTCGTGGCCGCCGAAACCATGCAGACCCTGCATCCGGGACGGCCCCTACTCGTGTTCGGCGGGCCCGGAGTCCAACACGACTTCCTCACCCGCGGCCTCGACGTCGTCGACCTCGATCGCGCCCTGGCCGGGGAACCGACGAACGCCGCCGCGGTCGTCATCGGGTGGGACGTCGAATTCGGCCGGAACAAGCTGCAGATCGCCGCCGAAGCCGTCCTCGCCGGCGCCCCGATCTACTGCACCTCCGACGCACGCTCCTTCGCCTCCGAACACCGGCTGAACGTCGGAGTATCCGGCTTCATCGCCGCGGGTCTGAGCCACGTCACCCAGCGCCCCTACCGCGTACTCGGCAAACCCGCCCCCGAGGCATTCGAGGTCCTGACCCGACGCCTGCAGGTCGCTCCCGAGCAGATGCTGATCATCGGCGACGACCTCACCCTCGAATGCGCGATGGCACGCCGCGGCGGTGCACTGGGCGCCCTGGTGACCACCGGAACCCATTCGGCGGCCGACGCGAATCAGGCACCGCCCGAGCACCAACCCGACTTCATCATCGGCGCCCTCGGCGAGTTGCTGGAACTGCTCGCGACGGCGCAGCGTGCCCCCTCCCGGCTCGGATAGACAAGGACCAACGATGTCACCTCTCAGCGAGTCCACCGCTGGCCGGCCCGTCACGTGGCAACCCACCGTTCGACAACAACAACAGTCCAGGCTCTGGGACTTCATGACCTGGGTGGGTGAGCACCGCCGCGTCCACCTGACCGACTATCGCGCTCTCTGGCAGTGGTCCGTGCAGGACCTGTCCGCCTTCTGGGACTCGGTCCGCGAATACTTCGGGGTCCTCGGCGACGGATTCGACGGACCCGCCCTGGCCGAGGAACGGATGCCCGGCGCCCGCTGGTATCCGAACGCGAGACTGAACTTCGCCGAAAACGTGCTGCGGCACGCCCAGGACCCCGCCCTCGCCGGCACCACCGCGCTGTTGACCGTGACCGAGGAGAACGCCGTCACCGAGCTCACCTGGCGGCAACTCGAGGCCCAGGTCGCCTCCCTGGCCGGGCACCTGCGACGGCTCGGTGTCGAACCGGGAGACCGCGTCGCGGCGGTACTGCCGAACCTGCCCGAGGCCATCATCGGACTGCTGGCGACCGCGAGCATCGGTGCGATCTGGACCATCAACTCACCCGACCTGTCCGCGGCCGCCACACTGGACCGCCTGCGCCAGCTCGAACCGAAGATCCTGATCGGAGTGGACGGCTACCGCTTCAACGGAAAGGACTTCGACCGGCGCGAGCACCTGACAGCGGTGGAAGCCGGCCTGCCCGGCGTCCGGCACACCATCGTCGTCCACACCGTGTATCCGGCGGCGCCCGAATCGGACTGCGCCCGAATCGACTTCGCGGACCTGGTGTCCGATACCGCCGCCGCCGACTACCACCGCGTCGCGTTCGACCATCCGCTGTGGATCCTGTTCTCCTCCGGCACCACCGGCGCACCCAAGGGCATCGTCCACGGACACGGCGGGATCACCTTGGAGGCCTTGAAGGGCACCGGCCTGAACCAGGACATGGGCCCCGGCGACCGCTACTACGTCGCCGCCAACACCTCCTGGATGGTGTGGAACACCCTGGTCAACAACCTGATGTCCGGGGCATCGGTGGTCACCTACGCCGGCTCGCCGATGTTCGGACGCAAGGACCGCCAGTTCGAGATCATCGCGCTGACCGGCGCCACCATGTTCGCCACCGGCGCCGCCTACCTGTCCGTGGTGGAAAAATCCGGCCTGCAACCGCGCACGGACTGGGATCTGTCCCGCCTGCGCGCGATCCTCTCCACCGGATCCCCGCTCCCGGACTCCACCTGGCTCTGGGTCCACGAACACGTCAAACCCGATGTGCACCTCGGCTCCGACTCCGGCGGCACCGACATCTGCAGCGGCTTCATCGGATCCAACCCCCTCGAGCCAGTGCACCTCGGAGAGCTGCAGGGCCCCTTGCTGGGCGTCGCCGTCGAGTCGTGGTCCGAGACCGGCGACCGGGTCGTCGGCGACGTCGGGGAAATGATCATCACCCGCCCGATGCCCTCGATGCCGGTGTTCTTCTGGGGCGACACCGACGGTGCCAAGTACCGCAGCTCGTATTTCGAGAAGTTCCCCGACGTGTGGACCCACGGAGACTGGATCACCGAAACGACCGACGGGGCGTTCGTGGTGCACGGCCGCTCCGATGCCACCCTCAACCGGGGCGGAGTCCGGCTCGGCAGCGCCGACATCTACGCCGCACTCCAACACGTCCCGGAAGTACTGGACTCCTTGGTGATCGGCCTCGAACAACCGAACGGTGGCTACTACATGCCGCTGTTCGTGACGCTCGCCCCCGGTGTGCCGCTGTCCGCCGAACTCGACGCCAGAATCCGCAGCACCATCCGGGAACACACCTCGCCGCGGCACGTCCCAGACGAAATCATCACCGCACCCGCCATCCCGATCACCCACGCCAACAAGAAGATCGAGGTACCGATCAAGAAACTCCTCGCCGGCCACAACCCGGACACCGCCGTCAACCGCGGGTCGCTGGCCAACCCCGAGGCCATCGACTGGTACATCAATCAAGCCCACACGTTCCGCGCCGCCCAAGAAACCACCCGCACCGAAGCAACTGCGGGCGAGTCGAACACACAACTTCCCGAGGGGGCAAACGCCCGATGAGCACCAAGTACGAGTACGGCATCGACTTCGACAAGATCGACGCCATCGACATCCACACCCACGTCGAGATCGACGGCTGCGGGCACCGGTCCCTCGACGACGAACTGATGGCCGCCTCGGCGAAGTACTTCAAGTCCGGTGAGGAACGCACCCCGTCCATCGACGCGATCGCCGACCACTACCGCTCGCGCAACATGGCCGCCGTCGTGTTCACCGTCGACGCGGCCTCGGCCAGCGGACACCCCGCCAACTCCGTCGAGGAGATCGCCGAGGGCGCCGCCCGCCACAACGACGTCCTGATCCCCTTCGGATCCGTCGACCCCTGGCAGGGCAAGGCCGCCGTACGGCGCGTGCACCGGCTCGTCGACGAGTTCGGCGTGAAGGGGTTCAAGTTCCACCCCAGCATGCAGGGCTTCGAACCGAACGACCGCCGCTTCTACCCGCTCTACCAGGCCATCACCGAGGCCGGCGTCCCCGCCCTGTTCCACACCGGCCAGACCGGAATCGGCGCCGGACTGCCCGGCGGGCACGGCATCAAACTGCGCTACTCCGACCCGATGCTGCTCGACGACGTCGCCGCCGACTTCCCCGAGCTCACCATCGTCATGGCCCACCCGGCCGTGCCGTGGGTCGACGCGCAGATCTCCATCGCCACGCACAAGGCGAACGTCTACATCGACCTGTCCGGGTGGTCACCCAAGTACTTCCCGCCGCAGCTGGTCAAGGCCGCCAACAGCATGCTCCGCAACAAGGTGCTCTTTGGCTCCGACTTCCCCGTCATCCAGGTCGACCGCTGGATGAAGGACTTCGAGAACCTCGACATCAAACCCGAGGTCGAGCCCCTGATCTTCAAGCAGAACGCTCTGCGCGTACTCGGCATCAAACACTGAATCGCCTTACCGCTGCCGCCCCACGACTACCTCAGTGAGGGGAAGCCCAGCCGCTTCGGCACGCCGGATCCGTTACTCCATGTCGCCGGGATCGTCGCCCCGAGCGAGTCCAGTACGGGTTAGCGCTGGCGATCGCGCTGCCCGCCAGCGCCTAAACCGAAGTTACGGCAGTGCTGACGGCAGTTCTTCGGACATGACCTGCGGTAACCGGCGGGACAGGTCGCAGAAGTGTAGCCAAGACTTGCGCGTGTCGGTGCCCTACTGATGCCAGATGCCGGGTTATGATTCCTGGTATGTCGAGCCGATCAGGTGCGATGCATGTAGCCAAGGTGACGAAGAAGTACACGACCCGGGCCGGGCCGCGGGAGTCGGTGTCCTACCTGTTGCGTCGCACCTACCGTGACGGCGGCAAGGTCAAACACGAGAC
>SEEV01000610.1 GCA_004211695.1 Rhodococcus sp. (in: high G+C Gram-positive bacteria) | reverse complement strand
ATCCACCCCTCTCCCCGCCCGGCCGACGACACGGCACTGCCCGCCCTGGTCGAGCACCTGACCCCCCGAGAACTCGAGGTGCTGAACCAGGTCGCGGCGATGTCAAGCACCGAAGAGGTCGCGGTCGCCCTGTCGATCTCCACCAACACCGTCAAAACCCACCTGCTGAACCTCTACCGCAAGCTCGACGTCGCCCGCCGCCGCGATGCCGTGCACCGCGCCCGCGACCTCGGACTGCTGTAGCGGCCGGGTCGCCCAAACCGGGTGATCCCAACGGCCCGGGACAGGGCAGATGATGAGGACAACTCGCCTTCGGCTCCGAGAAACGAGCTCCCATGCGTTACGAATTTCGTGTCGACGGCGTCGTGTCACCGGCACTGGCCGACGCCTTCCCCGAACTCGACCACGTCCGTATGGCCGATCAAACCCTGTTCCACGGCGACGTGACCGATGAGGCCCACCTCTACGGGCTCCTCGCCCGCTTCCGAAACCTCGGCCTGCACGTCCTCGAGATGCGGCAACTACCCGCCTCACGCGCCGGCCCACCCTCGACCGAGTAGCCGAACCCCCGTCACCGAACCGCCGGAACACCCATCGCCCCAACGCATTCACGGCCGAACGATCGAATCGGAGAGGAACCCCGATGAGCACCACCCGCGACACACTGACCGCGATCACCACCCCCGACCGGCTCGAAACCCGACTCGGTGCCCTCGAATTCACCGACGGCGCCCCGCACCGGGAGACCCTGGAGAAGGTCTACGACAACCTCGACCTGATCCGCGGGGTCGATGTCTTCCTGGGCGCCTTCCCGGGAGCGTCGACCTGGGCGCTTCGCCAGGCTTCCTCGACGCCGGCGCCGAGGACAACACCGTCCTCATCTTCTCCGAGCTGATGGACTCGCAGTCTCTTTTCCTGACCGCCAACGCCGACACCGTCTACTACGTCGGCATCATCGACCTCACCAATGGTCCGATGGTGGTCGAGACCCCACCGGCGGCACTGGGCATCTTCGACGACATGTGGTTCCACTGGATCATCGACTTCGGGCTGCCCGGGCCCGACCGCGGCCAGGGTGGCACATACCTGCTCGTTCCCCCCGGTTACGACGGCGCCCTGCCCGACAGCGGCTTCCACGTAGGGCACTCGAACACCCACCGCGTACTGATGCTGGGCCGCTCCTTCCTGCAGAACGACGACCCCGAACCCACCGCGAACCTGATCAAGAACACCTTGAAGATCTACCCGTACGCGCCGGGCGGATACGGCACCAGCGTCGCCACCCTCCTCGAGGGCGAGGTCCGTCCGGGTGTACCCACCGACATCCCCGAAACCCGGTCCGTCGAATCCAGCGGGAAGGCGTTCAACACCATCCCCCCATCCGATTTCGGCTTCTACGAAACCCTGAACGCGATGGTCCAGGAGGAACCCGCCACTGCCACCGATCCCGAGACCCTGGGGCAGCTCGCGGCCATCGGCATCGTCAAGGGCCAGAAGTTCGCCCCCGACGAGCGGATGCACAAGATCCTGGACGAGGCCGCGGCCATCGGTAGCGCCACCGCCCGGTCGCTGATGTTCGATACCCCAGACAAGGACGGGGTGCAGTTCTACCCGGACTCGGCGTGGACCAACATGCTTTTCCCGGGCGGCTACACCTTCGAGACACCCCCGCCGCTGGTAACCGAGGACGGCATCAAGCCGTTCCCGCCCGGGGGCGCGAAGAAGCTGAGCGTGCGGACGCTGTTCTTCTACGGCTATACCGGCATCAGCCCTGCGATGTGCATGCGTCTGACGAACATCGGTTCGCAATACCTCGCCGCGTTCAAGGACTCCGACGGCCAGTTCTACGACGGCGCCCAGCATTACACGGTGGCCCTGCCCCCGGACATCCCCGCCGCCCGGTTCTGGTCGCTGACTCTCTACGACAACGGAACCCGGTCGATGCTGCAAACCCCGCAGCGGTTCCCCCGCGCCGGCAGCCAAAGCTATCCGACCCCGGCCGCGGAAGCCGCCGCCGACGGGTCCACCACCGTCCACCTCGCCCCCGAAAAGCCGGACGGCGTCGATGACGGCAATTGGATCCAGACCATGCCCGGCAAGGGATATTTCGTGATCCTGCGCTGCTACAGCCCGCTCGCATCCTTCTTCGACAAGTCCTGGCGCCCCGGCGAGGTCGAGCGGGTGCAGTAGCGCGGCAGGTCACCGCGACGACGGGCCGCAGGGTCTTTCCGTGCACGTCTCAGGGAGGCGACTCGATGTTCGACCACTCACCGGCGCCGACACGCACGAGCCGGCGCACACAACTTCGGAGTGCGATTCTGCGTCCGATACTGACCACGGCACTGCTGTTGGCGCTGTATTTCTTTGTGCCACTGGATAATATGAACGATCTGCGCCGCTGGCTACTGCTCGTCGGGGCGATCTGCGTCTTCGGTGCGGTAACCGCCTGGGAGTTCAGCCGGATCCTGCGGTCGCGGTACCCGGTGCAACAAGCCGTCGAGACGATCGCCACCGTCCTGCCGCTCTACCTGCTCGGATTCTCGATCCTGTATTACCTGTTGGCGGCGGTGAACCCGGGCAGTTTCTCGACCAGCCTGTCCCGGATGGCCTCGCTGTATTTCACCGTCACCGTCTTCTCCACTGTCGGATTCGGCGACATCTCGGCCCTCTCGGACACCGGGCGCGCGGTGGTCACCATCCAGATGATCACCAACCTGGCGCTCCTGGGCATCGGCGGCAAGGTACTCTACGGCGCCATCGAGCGCTCACGGGAGCGCCAGGCACCCGCCGGACCCGCCTAGGACGCCACTGAATAAGGTGTGCTGTTGCCCGTCGTGTCGGACGGTTGTGTGCCCGGAGACCTGAAATGATCGTGCTGTGCAGGGGCAGTCGCGTGTGGACCGGGAGCTGTTGGA
>SEEV01000172.1 GCA_004211695.1 Rhodococcus sp. (in: high G+C Gram-positive bacteria) | reverse complement strand
CGTCGGGAAACCATTCCCGAAACTCCTGATACGTACGCGGGTAGTCCACGCCACCCACCGGGCCCTCAGCTGCGAAATCCACTTGACCAGCATAGGTCCACTTAAGCAGATAAGCAGTAACTTTGTTCGAGTCTATCAATCAAGTCCGGACCGGGCAATACCCCCGTCGTCGACTGGGTAACGTGGGCACGATTGGGGAGGAGGGGAGTGCGATGACCGAGCGGGCTGAGCCGGAGTGGCGCAAGAGTATCTGGATGGATGTGACAGTGGTCGTGTCGGTTGTTGCGGCGGGGACCGTGGTTGCGGGCCTGTTGAACGAGCCTCCGGTGGAGATTCCGGGTTGTGACGTCGTCGAGCCAGCGTCTGAGCCGAGGCGCTTCAGCGTCGGGTATTCCCCGTCGCAGGATTACGACAACGCGAAGTATCCGTGGTTCTCAGGTCCGAAAGCGACGGCGATGACCGAAGATCTGGTACGACGCTGCCGACCCGGGCAACGAGAGCACGATCGTGGTCGAACTCGCTACCACTTCCGTGCGGTGAGCAAGAGGTACTCCCAATTCATGACGGTGCTGCCGGTCCCGTAGTCGAAGCGACGTGCGAGATCGGCGAGTTCGCGGTCCAGTGCGGCCACCCGGTCGGGGTAGTCGGCGATGTTCCGGTACACCGCGATGGTCGGGCCGTAACGGGTCTTGAAGTAGTCGCGGAAGTCTTCCGGTGATCGGAACTGGTCGACGCGCAACGTCTTCCGGGTCGCCACGACATCGGTGACCCGGTGGGAGAACAGGGCCCGGACGTGGTCTTCGCGACCCCACAGCGGCGGGGGCTGCGCACCGGGAGGGGGCGGTGGTGCGTACGGTTTCATCGTGGCGAACATCTGACCGATGAATCCCTCGGGTGTCCAGCTGAGCAGGCTGATCGTTCCACCGGGCCGGCAGACGCGGACCAATTCGTCGGCGCTCGCCTGATGGTGTGGGGCGAACATGACACCGACGCACGACATCACGGTGTCGAACTCGTCGTCGGCGAACGGCATGGCCTCGGCGTCGGCCTGCTGCCATTCCACGTGGGCCCCGACCTCGGCGGCGCGTCGGCGTCCGGCGTCGAACAGTTCTGGGGTGAGATCGCTGGCCACGACGCTCGCGCCGGACAGCGCCGCGGGGATGGCGGCGTTGCCGGATCCCGCCGCGACGTCGAGAACACGGTCACCGGGCCTGATGCGGCCTGCCCGGACCAGGGCGGGGCCGAGGTCCGCGATGATGTCGGTGGCCAGGGCGGGGTAGTCGCCGAGTGCCCACATCGCGCGGTGTTTGTTCTTCAGTTCGCGGTCGGCTTGCACTGCGTCGATCGTGTCATCCATCTCGGAACTCCAGGGAGGTCGGCTGTATCGGTTGAGTTCCAGCCTGGCCGGACGGCGTCGTCTCCGACAGGCACCCTCGGGGTGGGTTCCCGTCACCCCCGGGGGCGTCAATCCTGGTCGCGGAATTGCGCGGCGAGTTCGCTGCGCGAGCGGATGCCGAGCTTCGCGTAGACCCGGGTCAGGTGGTACTGCACGGTCTTGACGGACAGGAACAGCTCTCCCGCCGCCTCCTTGTTGCTGGCCCCGCCCGCGACGAGTTCCGTCACGGCGCGTTCCTGCGGAGTCAGTTCGTCGAGCGTGAACCGGCTGCGTTTGAGGTTGAGGCCGCCGGCCTTCAGTTCGCGGTCGCACCGCTGCACGTACGAGGTTGCGCCGAGCGCGAAGTAGCTTTCTCGGGCGGCCTGCATGACGGCGTCCGCCTCGCGCCGCTTGCCCGCCCGGCGCAGGGTCTGGCCGTAGGCGAAGTTGACGCGGGCGCGGTCGTACGGGAGCGGCAAGGTGTCGAGATGCGTCAACGCCTTCTCGAAGACGTCCCGGGCACCGTCGATGTCGCCTCGTGCGCCGGCGATCCGGCCGCGGGCGTAGCCGAGTCGCGCCATCGCGGACCGGTGCCCCCGCTCCGCGGCACGTTCCTCGTGGGGGATGAGGAAGGTGTCTGCGTCGTCGACGCGACCGGCCATCACGAGCGCGTTCGCGTAGACGTCGGGCCACTGCCAGAAACCAGGTTCATCGATGCCCTCCCGGGGTTGCAGACGGGTGAGTGGCTCCAGTGCCCTGATGACGGTGGCGTAGTCGGCCTCCACCTCGGCGCACTGGGCGCGCGCCAGTGAGGCCGGAATGAACATCATCGGGTAGTCGTGCGAACTCGCCGCCGCAAGTCGGAGGTGCTCCCGTGCCGCGGGCCAGTTGCCGCGCAGTGCGTGGGTCTGCGCGCCGGTCCAGTGCACGAGGGGCCGGACGAGGTCGAGCGCGGCGTCCTCGAGTTGGTGCCCGGCACGGTCGACCGTGGCGATGGCGCCACTCCAGTCGCCGAGGGCGAATTGTGTTCGCGCCAGCCAGGCTTGCGCCCACAACGAAATGCGCGTCGAGCCCATCCGGAAGGCCGTCGGGACGGCGCTCTCGAGTTCCTGGCGTGCCGATTCGGGATCGTCCAGCGCCAGGTCGAGCCAGCCCCTGGCCATGTCGAAGCGCTGGGACTGGGCACCGAGGGCGATCTTCGCGGACAGTGTGTCGTATGCGGCCCGCGCCTCCGCGATCCGACCCGTGGCAGCGAGTCCGAGTCCCATGATCGCCGCCGATTCGACGGCCGACGGATCGGCCGGGTCGACGAGAGCCACTGCCCGGCTGGCCCATTCGACGAGGTCCGGTCCGTGCCAGCGGACGAGTGAGTCCAGGACGCGGCGCTGGCAGATCAGCGCGGCGGTCGCCGGATCGGTGTCCGGGTCGCATGCGGCCCACGACTGGGTGAGCAGCAGATCGGCCTCCGCGGGACGTCCCCGGAGGATCGCGAGATAACCGAGTACGGCGTCGCGTAACGGACTCTCCGGGAAGCTTTCGATTTCCGGTGCGAAGGCCAGTGCCTGGGGAAGGTTGCTGACACCGACGAGAGCGTCCACGGCGCGGATGAGGCGTTGTTCGCGTTCGCCGCGGTCCGCGGTGAGGCGGCTCGACTTGATCAACGCGTCCGCGACCGCCGACCACTCCCCGACGGTCGCCCTGCGCACGGAGTATTTGTCGAGTTCGTCCGCGAGCGCGGGATCGGCGAACGGGGCGGCAGCGGCGCGATGGTCCAGCCGCCTGCCCTCGTCCTCGACGATCCGCGCGGCGTGATCGTGCAGGTCGCGCAGTCGGATCGGCCCGAGGCTGCGGTAGACGGCCGCGCGGATGAGCGGTGACGGGAAGGTCAGTACGGTCACGCCGCGACGCTCGCCGACGGTGAGAAGGCCTGCTCGATGGATTTCGTCGAGTGCTTCCACCGGCTGCTCGATGCCGGCAAGTGCGGCGGCGTCGGCGAATCGGGGATCCCCGGCGAGGACGGCGGCCGATTCGACGAGTGTGCGGGCCGGGGGCGAGCACGCCGACAGCCGCGACAGTACTTTCGCGGCGAAGGTGCGCGGCACCGGGAGGACTGGTTGCCACTGGCCCCACGCGCTCGGATCGACTTCCTGCAGAAGCTGCGTGAGGTGCCGAGGGTTCCCGGCAGTGTGCTGAACCAGTTGGTGCGCCACCGGGGCCGGAAGGTCGACGTGTGCAAGATCGTTCGCGAGTCTCCGGACGTCGGACGCATCGAGTGGGCACACGCGTACCCGATTCCGCCGATGCCGGTCGAGAAGGTCGAGAACGTCCGCGGGAACGCCGCCGGGCGGTTCCGAGTTCGTGACGAGGACGATCAGGGCCGGCCGGTCGAGGAGATGCACGGCGGACGTCAGCGCCTGCAGCGAGGCGACGTCGGCCCAGTGCGCATCGTCGAGCACGACGACGAACGGCTCGTCTCCGGTATGCGTGGCCGCGGCCGCGACGAGTTCGCGGGCCACATCGACGGGGTCCTCCGACGTCACGGCCGCACCCAGGAGCTGTTCGGCGACGCCGAAGGGATGACCCGACGCCCACGGCGCGCAGACCGCCGAGAACGCGGGAAGGACGGGATGCGCGGCGAGGAAGTGCTCCACGAGCGTGGTCTTGCCGATGCCCGGAACGCCCTCGACCACCACGACGACCGGCGCGTTCTCGGCCGCCTCCTGCAGGACGGCCGCGAGTTCGGCGAGCTCGCGGGAACGTCCGACAAGTTCCATGCTGCCTGGATCACTCACACCACTCACCGTATCGCGACGCGTTTTTTCGGCGTGTGCCTGGCGAAAACGTGGATCGCTTGTAACGTGAAGTGAGAAGCTGCTGGTCAGCTCGACCACGAGTCGAAGGATTCGGTGCATTCATGACGATGGAGGCGAACTCCACGAAGCTGGAGCGGGTGGCCATCCGCTTTGCCGGGGACTCCGGCGACGGCATGCAGTTGACCGGCGACCGGTTCACGTCGGAGGCGGCGGCGTTCGGAAACGACCTCGCCACCCAGCCCAACTTCCCGGCCGAGATCCGGGCGCCGCAGGGCACGCTCCCCGGTGTGTCGTCGTTCCAGATCCAGATCGCGGACTACGACATCCTCACGGCCGGCGACCGCCCGGACGTCCTGGTCGCGATGAACCCGGCGGCGTTGAAGGCGAACCTGGCCGACCTACCTCGGGGCGGGACGATCATCGTCAACACCGACGAGTTCACCAAGCGGAATCTCGCGAAGGTCGGGTACACCGCCAGCCCCCTCGACGACGACTCGCTCGAGGACTACGTCGTGCACCCGGTGGCGATGTCGACGTTGACGGTCGGCGCGGTCGAACCCGCCGGGCTGAGCCGCAAGGACGGCGAGCGGGCAAAGAACATGTTCGCACTGGGGCTGCTGTCGTGGATGTACAACCGTCCCACGCACAGCATCGAGCGGTTTCTGCAGACCAAGTTCGCCGCGAAGCCGCAGATCGCGGAGGGCAACCTGCTCGCGTTCAAGGCCGGGTGGAACTACGGGGAGACGACGGAGAGCTTCGCGACCACCTACGAGGTGTCGGCCGCGACGCTCCCGCCCGCCACGTACCGTCAGGTCACCGGCAATACCGCACTGGCGTACGGGGTGGTGACGGCGGGCCGGCTGGCGTCCCGGGACGTCTTCCTCGGGACCTATCCGATCACCCCGGCGTCGGACATCCTGCACGAACTGAGCAAGCACCGGAACCTCGGCGTCACCACGTTCCAGGCCGAGGACGAGATCGCGGGGATCGGCGCGGCGCTGGGCGCGTCGATCGGGGGTGCTCTCGGCGTGACGAGCACGTCCGGGCCCGGACTGGCCTTGAAGAGCGAAGCGATCGGGCTGGCGGTGATGACGGAGGTGCCGTTGCTCGTCATCGACGTCCAGCGTGGCGGCCCCTCCACCGGCCTCCCGACGAAGACCGAACAGTCGGACCTGTTGCAGGCGATGTACGGCCGCAACGGCGAGTCACCGGTCGCCGTGATCGCGCCGCGCTCACCTGCCGACTGCTTCGACGCCGCAGTTGAGGCCGCGCGGATCGCGTTCACCTACCGCACGCCGGTGCTGTTGCTGTCGGACGGCGCCATCGCGAACGGCAGCGAACCGTGGGCGATCCCCGACGTGGCGGAGATGGACTTGATCGACACCGATTTCATGACGACACCGCCCGTGGACGGGATCTTCCAGCCGTACGCCCGCGATCGGGAGACGCTCGCCAGGGCGATGGCGATTCCCGGCGCCGCGGGCCTCGAACACCGCATCGGTGGTCTCGAGAAGGCCGATGGCAGCGGCGACATCTCCTACGATCCCGCCAACCACGACCTGATGGTCCGGTTGCGGCAGGCGAAGATCGACGGGATCGCAGTTCCCGACGTGGTCGTCGACGACCCCTCCGGGGAAGCTGACCTGTTGCTCGTCGGGTGGGGCAGCTCGTACGGGCCGATCGGCGAGGCCTGCCGGCGTGCTCGTCGTGAGGGCAAGAAGGTTGCCCACGTGCACGTGCGCAACCTCAACCCGCTGCCGGCGAATCTCGGTGCGGTGCTGCGCAGCTACGGGACCGTCGTCGCACCCGAGATGAATCTCGGCCAACTGGCGATGATCCTGCGTTCGAGGTTCCTCGTCGACGTGCAGTCGGTGACGAAGGTGCAGGGACTCGCCTTCCTGAGCGACGAGCTGCACGAGGTGATCGACTCCGCCCTGGCCGGCACGTTGCGTGAGCACGAGCTCGCGAAGACCACCGACGCGCTCGCGTCGGCGACCTACCGATCGACCGGACCCCGGTGGGAGGAATCGGTGTGACACAGATGATCAGTCGTGTCGGTGCAGATCTGGGACTGAGCGCCACAGCTCACGTTCCCACGACCGACGAACCGCAGAAGGCCAAGGACTTCACCTCGGACCAGGAGGTCCGTTGGTGTCCGGGGTGCGGAGACTACGTCATTCTCGCCACCATCCGAAGTTTCCTGCCGGAGTTGGGACTCCGACGCGAGAATCTGATGTTCGTCTCCGGCATCGGATGCTCGAGCCGGTTCCCGTACTACCTCGACACCTACGGCCTGCATTCGATCCACGGTCGCGCCCCCGCCATCGCGACCGGGCTGGCGGTGACGCGACCCGACCTGTCGGTGTGGGTGGTGACCGGTGACGGCGACGCCCTCTCGATCGGCGGCAACCACCTCATCCACGCCCTGCGGAGAAACGTCAACATGACGATCCTGCTGTTCAACAACAGGATCTACGGGCTGACCAAGGGGCAGTACTCACCGACCTCCGAGGTCGGCAAGATCACCAAGTCGACCCCGCTGGGGTCGGTGGACCACCCGTTCAACACGCTGTCCCTCGTGTTGGGAGCGGAGGCGACGTTCGCAGCCCGTGCGATGGACTCGGACCGCAAGGGTCTGACCGAGGTGCTGCGGCAGGCGGCGGCCCACCGCGGCACGTCGTTCGTGGAGATCTACCAGGACTGCCCGATCTTCAACGACGGCTCCTTCGACGTCTTGCGCAAGGACGGGTCGGAGCAGCGCCTGATCCCGCTGACCCACGGTGAGCCGATCGTGTTCGGCGGTGCAGGCGAATACTGCGTCGTCCGATCGGGTTTCGGATTGACGGTGGTCGCGACCGCCGACGTCGACTGTGACGAGATCGTGGTGCACGACGCCCACACCGACGACCCCGATTACGCGTACGCGCTGTCGCGGCTCTCCGATCAGGACCTCACCCACACCGTGACCGGGGTGTTCCGCAGCGTCGCGCGGGACACGTACGACGACATGGTTCGCCTGCAGAACGAGATCGCACGGGAGAACGATCCCGTCGACGACGGCTCGCTGCAGCGCCTGCTGACCGGTCACGACACGTGGACGGTGGAGTAGGCGGTCGCCGGCTCGGGACGGGTGGCCCGTGCGCGTGGGACGAAGAAGGTGACGAACCCGCCGAGCACGGCGATGCCCGCGAAGACGTAGAACGCCACCTGGCTGCTGATGCCTGCGCTGATCAGGGCGCCGCCGATCAGGGGGCCGAAGATGCCGCCCAGCCGGCCGAACCCGGCGCACCAGGCGACGCCGGCGCCGCGTGCGGACGTGGAGTAGTAGTTGGAGACGAATCCGTAGATCAGGACCTGGGTGCCGATGGTGCCGACTCCGGCGACGGCGACGGACGCGAGGAGCACCGGCAGCGGGAACCCGAGCGTGAGGAGTATCAGGGCCAGCGCGGCGAGCCCGAACGTCGTGGCGACGACGCGTTGCGGTCCGATGCCGTCGGCGACCTTGGAGGCGATCAGACCGCCGAGGATGGCGCCGCCGTTGAGGACGAGCAGGAAAGACAGCGAACCCTTCGCATTGAAACCGGCGTCTTCCATGATCTTCGGGAGCCAGGTGTTGAGTCCGTAGGTGAGTAGCAGCCCGGAGAAGCTCATCAATCCGAGAAGCGCGGTGCCCCAGGCGTAACGGCGGGTCGCGAGCGCGGCGAAGCCGACCTTCTCGACCGATGCGCGTTCCGCGGCGATCTCTTGGGCGTCGGGCATCGGGATACCCGTGCGTTCGGAGATGCGACGCGCCTTGTCCTCGTGTCCGCGGGCGACGAGCCACTTCGGCGACTCAGGCAGCTTCACGAGGGCCAGCGGAAGCAGGATCACGATGGGCAGGGCGCCGATCCAGAAGAGGCCGCGCCACCCGATCGTGTCGCGCAGGACGATCGCGAGGAGGGATGCGAGCACTCCGCCGGCGGGGACGCCGCTGTAGACGATGGCGTTGTACAGGTTCCGCTTCCCGGGAGGTGCGAATTCCGCCACCATCGCGCCGGCGGTGGCGACGAGGCCACCGACGCCGATTCCGGTGAAGAAGCGCAGCAGACCGAACATGGTGACGCTGGTCGACATCGCGGCGAGTCCCATTCCGACGGAGAACCAGGCGATGTTGATCAGCATCATCCGCCGGCGTCCCAGGTAGTCGCCCACGGCGCCGGCGGCGAGTGCTCCCACCATGACGCCGATGAGGGCGTACGAGCCGAGCGCACCGGCCTGCTGGGCGGAGATCTCGCCGAGCTGGCCGGGATCGTTCATCAATGTCGGGAGGATGGTGCCGTACACGACGAGGTCGTAGCCGTCGAAGATGATCGCGAGGGTGGCAATCGCGACGATCCAGGTGACGGCGCTGCGGTGTCTCGGGCCGGCCCAGGTGTCGGGGGTGGATGGATTCATGGTGATCTCCGCTCGGTGAGTGTGACGGGGAACCGTGACGAAATCGAAAGTGCGTTGTGTCACAATCGAATTGGGGTAGAAAAATGCCCCATCGGCGAGACGATGCAATGCGCCCCGCCGATGAGGCGGTCGAGATCTGTGGGCTGCTAGCCGAGGTCGCCACCGGCGACGGGAAGTACCGTCCCGGTGATGTAGGTGGCCTCGTCGGAGGCGAGGAAGACGATGGCCGCGGCCTGCTCGTCCAGCGTTCCGTACCGCTTCATCAGAGACGAGTCGACCGTCTGGTCGACGATCTGCTGGTACCAGGCCTTTTCCTGATCGGTCTCCGCGCCGGGGCCGCGGGGAACCAGGCGGGCCGGCGCCTCGGTGCCGCCGGGAGCGGTGGCCACCACGCGGATTCCGTACTGTGCGGCTTCGAGAGCAAGGGACGCGGTGAGGGCGTTGACCCCGCCCTTCGACGCCGCGTAGGGCACGCGGTTGACGCCTCGGGTGGCGACGGAGGACACGTTGACGATGGTGCCCGACTGCTGCGCGATCAGGTGGGGAAGCACGGCGCGGCAGGTCCACAGCGTCGGGAACAGCGACCGCTGCACCTCTGCCTGGATCTGCTCGGCGGTGTAGTGCTCGTACGGCTTGGCCCAGATGGTGCCGCCGACGTTGTTGATCAGCACGTCGAGTCGCCCGTGCTGCTGCCGCGCCTCGTCGATCGCCGCTTCGGCGCCGGCGAACTGCTCCAGATCGGCGGTGATGCTGTGCGCCTCGGTGCCGTCCTCGCGCAGGCCCTTCGCGACGTCGTGGACGAGTTCGGCGCGGTCGATCAGGATCAGCGCTGCACCCTCGGCCGCGAGTCGGGTGGCGACCGTCAGGCCGATTCCCTGCGCCGCGCCGGTGACCGCGACGACCTTGCCGTCGAAGCGGTGCGGGGTGACGAATCCGCTCATGCGACGGTGCTCCTCTCGATGGCGCGGCACATGGTGGCCTTCGCGTGCGCGCTGTGGCTGACGATCAACTCGTGAGCGGCGGCCCGGTCGCCCTTCTCGAACGCGGCGACGATGTCGAGGTGGTCGTGCTGGATGTGCTCGTCCACCCAGTCCGCGGTGCGCAGCACCTTGGTCATGAGCTGCGTGACCTCCAGGCGGTTGTACGCCTCGAGGAGTACGTCGTTGGTAGTGCACCGGAACAGGAATTCGTGAAAGGAGGCGTTGGTGTCGGTGAAGGCGCCGGCGTCCGTGAAGTGGTCGTTCTCGATCGACTTGCACGAGGCCTCGGCGAGAATCCGGTACTCGGACAGCTGTTCCTGCGTCATCCGGCCGATGGTCAGTTCCATCGCGCCGAGTTCGAGTGCCATGCGGGCGTCGAACTGCGCGTCCGACTGCGACAGCGGCTGGTGTTCCTCGCCGATCTCGTACTCGGGAGCGGCCTCGACCATCTCGACGACCTCTGCTTCCGGCGCCGCGGCCGCCGCCGAGCCACCCGGTGTCGCCGCATTGTTGAACTTCTCGAAGTAGAAGTTCGCCGGAGTGACGCCCTCCGACTTCAGGTGGTCGCGGACGGCCTCCACCATCGGAGGCGGGCCGCACAGGTACACGTCCACGTCGCCGTCGTTCAGATGCGTGGGCTCGAACAGGCCGGTGACGTACCCCTTGTTCGGGGCGCTGCTGGCGGGGTCGGACACGCAGTAGTCGAACGTGAACTGCGGCAGGGACTTCGTGTATTCCTCGAGCTTGTCCAGCTCCACCAGGTCGGCGTCGGAGGACACCCCGTAGACAAGGTGTACCGGGTGGTCGGCGGCGTCGGTGCGCATCTTGTCGAGGATCGACAGCAGCGGGGCCAGCCCGGTGCCGCCGGCCAGCAGCAGAGCGCGACGCTTCTGCTCACGCAGGAAGAAGCTCCCCATCGGGCCGGTGAATTCGAGCGTGTCGCCGACCTGTGCGCGGTCGCGCAGGTACTCCGACATCAGGCCGCCGTCGGTGATCTTGACCAGGAACGACAGTTCCTTCGACGTGGGTCCGGTGCTGAACGAGTACGAGCGGGTCGCTTCCGTCCCGGGAACGGTGATGTTGACGTACTGCCCGGGGAGGAACACGAGGTCGTCGCGGTTCGCGATGTCGATCGTGAACCCGATGGTGGTGTCGGAGAACTTCCGGATCTCGGTGATCGTCGACGAGAACGTTCCCGCGGCCGTCTTGGCGACGTCGGACGTCGTCGGGATCTGCAACACCAGATCGCTTTCCGGCATCATCTGGCACGGAAGGCAGTAACCCTGCTCCGCCTCTTCGTCGGTGAGCGCTTCCTCGATGTAGTCGCCGCCGTCGTACGTGCCGGATTCGCAGAGCGACTTGCAGGTGCCGCACGCCCCGTCCCGGCAGTCGAGGGGGATGTTGATCCGCGCACGGTAGGACGCGTCGGCGACCGTCTCGTCGCCGTCACACTTGATGAAGCGGGTGATCCCGTCCTCGAAACTCAGTGCAACTTGGAAAGTCATGGAAACAGCTCGATTCGCAAAGATGGGGGAGGAACTCAGATGTGGTAGATGTCGACCACGTGGTGGATGTAGTCGTTCTTGAGCACGACCTTCTTCTTCAGGATCAGAGGCTGCTCACCGGAGAAATCGATCGTGTAGAAGGAGTTTCCGAAGTACGTGTCGACCGTGTTGTACCGGAAGTAGAGCGTGAACCAGTTGAACCGGACATCCACGACTTTGCCGCGACGATCGGTGACCTCGACGTTCGAGATGTTGTGACCGGTGCGGGGTTCCGGAAGGCTCGTCGCACTCGACCTGTCGGTCTTGATGCGGAACACCCGGTCCTCGATGCCGCCGCGGTTGGCGTAGTAGATCAGCGAGATCTCGGTCATCGGGTCGGTGGTCAATTCACCGTCGTCGGCCCACGCCGGCATCCAGAACTCGGAGTCGGGGTGATAGCACTCGATCCACTTCTCGAACTCACGGTCGTCGAGGTAGCGGGCCTCACGATAGAGGAACTGCTCGATATCGTGCTGGGTGACGGTGTTTTCGGCTACTGCAGTCATGTCTCTCGTCTCCCTCAGCGGTTGTTCGCGGCAGCGGCAGCGTCGGCGTCGAGTGCCTTGGTGAGCGCCTGCACCCAGTAGCCGTGCTGGATCGGGTAGAGGCCCTCGTCCTCGGTCTTCACACCGCTGGAGATGGGGTTGATGCCGATCTTCTTCGCGTCCTCGTCCGGGCCCTGGAGCTGGTGGGTGACACCGCGGCTGAGGTCGTTGAACGGCGCTGCTCCGGCCTGGTACGTCTTCTGGCAGGAGCGGAACTCCTCGAGATCATCCGGGGTGGCCATGCCGGTGGCGTTGAAGAAGTCCTCGTACTGCCGGATGCGGGCGGCGCGTGCGGTGCGGCTCTCACCCTTGGGGGCGATGCAGTAGATGGTGACCTCGGTCTTGTCGACGGAGATCGGCCGGAAATGCCGGATCTGCGAACCGAACTGGTCCATCAGGTACACGTTCGGGTACAGGCACAGGTTGCGGGACACGCCGATCATCCAGTCGGCGCGGTCTTCGCCGTACTCGGCGACGAGTTCGTCGCGGCGCTCGTTCAGCGGACGGTTGGCGGGGTCGGCCCACTTCGTCCACAGCAGCAGATGGCCGTTGTCGAACGAGTAGTAGCCGCCCTGCTGCTTCGACCACTTGCCGGCGTCCATCGCCTTCGTGGCGTTGGTGGACTCACCCGACTCGCGCCTCGACGTGGTCGCGGCGTAGTTCCAGTGGGTCGCGGACACGTGGTACCCGTCCGCACCGTTCTCGGTCTGCAGCTTCCAGTTGCCGTCGTACGTGTAGGTGGACGCTCCGCGCAGCACCTCGAGGCCGTCGGGCGACTGGTCGACGATCATGTCGATGATCTTCGTGGTGTCACCGAGGTGTTCCTCGAGCGGCGGGACGTCGGCGTTGAGGCTGCCGAACAAAAATCCGCGGTAGTTCTCGAACCGCGCGACCTTGGTGAGGTCGTGGGAGCCGTCCTTGTTGAACTGCTCCGGGTAGCCGGCCTCACGCGGGTCCTTGACCTTCCGACGTTCGGGATCTGGCTCTCGTGGGCCAGGTAGATCCAGTTGCCCTCGAAGATGTGCTTCATCTCGAGTTCGAACAGGTCCTCGTCCGTGAAGACGCTGCGTCGCACCTGGTAGCGGCCGGTTTCTGCGTCCTCGATCAGCGCGTCGGCCAACTTGGTGCGCAGGTCCTCGGACGGCGCTGTGTACAGGGTTTCAGTCATGGGATCCTCCAAGATCTCCGGGGCTTGCGCCCTGCGGGGGCGCCCGGGTCCGGCAATGGATTCCACTCTTGCAGGCTGTGCGCTGCATCACACTAGGCATTTGCCGAGTGCTGACTAGGACGTGTTCGGCATGCGCACACCGGGGCCTCGGGCGACCCCGGCGTGCGTCGGCGCCGCGATCAGACGGCAGGCGTGAATTTCTCCCGGAAGATGCGCCGCGGAGCCATGCGCCGGCGTTTGAACGCCTTGACGCCGGCGTCGACCATGGCCGGCGGTCCGCACAGATACCCGGAGTATCCGCGACAGGTGTCGAAGTCCTCCACGAACGCGGCCGTGACGTAGCCGGACCGCCCGGACCACGACTGATCGCTCAGGCACGGCACGTACCGGAAGCCCGGGTGCGCGCGCTCCCACTCCTGGAACAGGTCGACGTCGTACAGGTCGGACTCCTCGCGCACGCCGTGATACAGGTGGATCGCGCGGTCCGGAGCCGACGTGAGTGCCTGGCGGGCCATGGCTTTCAGCGGGGCAAGCCCGGTCCCGCCGCCGAGCAGGACCATCGGACCCTCGCCGTCCGGATCGAGACGGAAGTCGCCGAGCGGGCCCAGCAGGTCGACGCGCTCGCCGACGGACATCGATCCGAAAACCCAACCGTCCGTGGCCACTCCGCCCGGCTGCCGGCGGATGTGGAATTCGAGCACCTTCGATTCACCGGGTGGATTGGCCATGGAGTACTGACGACCCTGTTCGGTGCCGGGTACCCGCAATTCGACGTACTGGCCCGCCGAGAATTCGAGCGGGATGTCGAGCGTGACGAGAACGCGCCGGGTGTCGCGGGCGACGTCCTCGATCGCGCTCACGGTGCCGACGAGGTCCCGAAGCGCGTGGACGGTGGTCACGGGCGCCGCGTCGAGCCGCTCCATCACCGTGTCGCTGCACGGAGTGGCCTGGCAGGCCAGCGCAAACCCCCGCTCGCGTTCGGCCTGGGAAAGCGTGTGTTCGGGCGACCGACGGTGATCGACGGACCCCGACACGACCCGCAGCTTGCAGGTTCCGCACGTGCCCTGATTGCAGGAGTTCGGCACCCACACGCCGCCCCGGAGAAACGCGTCCAGCAGTGATTGGTCCGGTCCGCACTCCACGGTGTCGGCGGCGACCGCAACGGTGAAGGTCACGGCTACACCTCCCACGTGGTCTGGAGCGCGGTCGGGCCGCGGAAACCCCAGCCCCAGAACTCGACGTCCGCGGCGGTGTCGCGCTCCAGGTTCGGGATCGCCTCGAACAGTTCCTCCAGTCCGATCCGGCACACGTGGTTGGCGAAATAGATTCCCGCGCACGCGTGGTTGCCCGAACCGAACGCGAGGTGGGGGAGCGGGGGACGGGTCATGTCGTACTGGGTGGGGGCGTCGTAGACCTCCGTGTCGTGGTTGGCCGAACCGTACGACAGCAGGACGACGGACCCCTCAGGGAGGAACACGTCGCCGAGCGTGACATCCGTGGTGCTGATGCGTGCCGTGGCCGACCAGATCGGGGAAGTCCAGCGCATCCCCTCGGAGATGGCCCGCGGAATCAGGGCAGGCTCGTCGACGACGGCTTCCAGTTGCTCGGGCCGGGTGAACAGGCCGACCAGCGTCGACGCCATGCCGTGGCCGGGTTCCTGCATCGCGCCCAGCAGGTAGACGAAGAGGGTGGGGTAGATGTACTCCCGGTCGCGAACCCGGCCCTCGGGCATGCCGTCGTGCAACCAGTGCGAGATTGCGCTGTCGTCGGGGTTGACGATCCAGTTGTCGATCAGCGGATCGACGATCGCCCGGATCTCGGCTTTCGCCTCGTCACCCTGGACGAATCCCTCGGGGTTGGTGAACTCGCCGTTCGCGTCCACGCCGGCGTTGGTGAAGGAGTTCGACAGCCGGTGGAACCAGTCGCGCAGCGTGTCCGAGCTGACATCGTTCAGGCCGAGCAGGTCGCCGAGTGCGCGGACGCTGACGGGCTCGCAATACTGGGAGACCAGGTCGGCCTTGCCGTCGTTCTCGAACTGCTCCACGTAACGCCGGGCGATGGGGCGGACGAGTCCGTCGACCCAGCGGTCCACCTCCGACGGCTGCAGTGCGGGGTCGACCATCGAGCGGAGGTCGCGGTGGATCTCGCCGTTGACCCCGATCACGGCGGGGTGACCGAACGTGCGGCCACCGGCCTTGGTGATGATTCCCTCGAAGTCGGGGCTGTTGGCGATGGTTCGGCAGAGGTCGGCGGTGGTCGCGACGAACGAACCGAGGACCGTGACGTACGCCAGCGGCGCCTCGGCGCGTAGCCGTTCGTACACCGGGTACGGGTTGCGCTCGAGTTCCGTCATCGTGATCTCGTCGATCCAAGACAGGGTGGCGGTCATGTCAATTCTCCTCTTCGGAAACAACTTTCGCGGCCATGGCGGCGTGGAGGAGAACGTATTGCGCAGGTCGGTGGGTCGTCTAGCCATTCTGCGCGGGGTCTGGACGATGTGCGCGACTAGTTGTGATCGGGGTCTCAGTTATCCTCGACTCGGCGTCCCGGCGCAGCTTCAATAGGTCGGAACGACTCTTACCGAGGCAGGTGCATGACGATGGCATCGACGATCACCGAGACCCACGACTGGGATGCGGCGTCGAGAGCGGTGGCCGGTGCGTATTTCCCGCACACGCTGACCGATTTGTCGTCAGGCGGTGCGATGACGCTGTCGATGCGGACCGTCGACTTCGGTCCCGTCACGCTCGGCAGGCTGGACTGGGGCGCGGACGTGTCGATCGAATGCGACTACCCGGGTGCGTACGAAGTCAACATCCCGCTGTCCGGTTCGCTGGAATCCTGTTCGCAGGGCGACACGGTGGTGTCGCGTCCGGGGCAGGCCACGGTCTTCCGGGCCGACGAGCCGACCCTGATCAGCCGGTGGAGCGGCGATTGCACGGTGCTCGGCGTCAAGTTCGACAGCGACTACCTCCAGCGGGAGGCCGACCGGATCCTCGGCGCCGACCTGCGGCTAGGGCTGCGCCTGCCGTCCCAGATCGATCTCACCGGTGCATCGGAGAGCAGCTGGTTTCGCCTGGTCCGCTCGCTGACCGCGCAGCTGCGGGAGCCGGCCGACCTCCTCGCCAACCCGGTGGTCGGCCCGCAGCTCGCCGGCGCGATCACGTCGGCCTTCGTCCTCGCCGTCACGCCCGACGAGGGGGTGCGCGGCGGCGCGCCCCGACCGCGGATCGTCAAGCGGGTCCTCGACGGGTTGAACGACGACCCGGCCCGGGCCTGGACGGCGGCCGACATGGCCGAGCTCGCCGGCACCAGTGTGCGCCGGTTGCAGGAGGGGTTCCGTCAGTACGTCGGGCGCAGCCCGTCCGAGTGCCTCCTCGACATCCGGCTCAGCCGCGCCCACGCCGACCTGAGAGCGCTGGGCCCGGGTGGCACCGTCTCCGAAGTCGCGGCGAGGTGGGGCTTCACCCACGCGGGCAGGTTCTCCGCTGCGTACCGTCGCCGGTACGGCAAATCCCCGTCAGAGCTCGTTCGCTTCTGACGGGGACTGCGCGACTGTTGTCGTGTGTGACTACTTGTTGCCGAAGTACGAGACGTCGTCGTTGCCGATGAGGTCGGGGACCGTCCAGCCGTCGAGGTCGTACTCGGACAGGCACTGTTCGGCGAAGCCCTTCATGGAGGCGACGTCACCACGGTTCTCGGCGGCGAACAGCAGTTCGGCCTTGACGTTTTCGTGGTTGCCGGAGTAGTTGCGCTCGTAGAGTTCGTGGCGGCCACCGAACTCGCTGCCGATCGAATCCCACAGTGCCTTCATGATCTTGACGCGTTCGACGGCGGT
>SEEV01000171.1 GCA_004211695.1 Rhodococcus sp. (in: high G+C Gram-positive bacteria) | reverse complement strand
ACATTCAGTGGCAGACCAACACCGCCGAGTCGCTTGCTGCGGCTCTGCAATAGAACTGATCGGCTTGTGACAGAACCCACTTCGAAGAACGCCGGCAACGGTCGCGTCCCCGCACTGGACCTGACGGGGGCGCGACTGTCCTTCGGCGCACGCACACTGTGGCAGGACCTCGACCTCACCGTGGAACCCGGCGAATTCGTCGCCGTCCTCGGGCCCAACGGGTCGGGCAAGACGTCGCTGCTCAAGGTGCTGCTCGGCCAGCTCGCCCTCAGCGCCGGCACCGCGCACATCGCCGGATCACCGGCACGGAAGGGCAATTCGCACGTCGGGTACATCCCCCAGCAGAAGTCGCTCGACGACGGATTGCCGCTGCGGGGCCGCGACCTCGTCGGGCTCGGCGTCGACGGCCACCAGTGGGGAACGGGACTGTTGCGGCGCGGTCGACGGCGGGCGATCGTCGACTCCGCGATCGCCGAGGTCGGCGCCCAGAACTACGCGGACGCACCGATCGGGTCCATGTCCGGTGGTGAGCAGCAACGACTGCGTATCGCGCAGGCCCTCGTCGGCAACCCGCAGATCCTGCTCTGCGACGAACCGCTGCTCAGCCTCGACCTGGCCAACCAGAGTCTCGTGTCCGGTCTCATCGACCGGCGCCGACGCACCCACGACACCGCGGTGCTGTTCGTCACCCACGAGATCAACCCGATCCTCCCCCTCGTCGACCGCGTGCTCTACCTCGTCGACGGACAGTTCCGCATCGGCAAACCCGAAGAAGTCATGACTTCGGAGGTGCTGTCCGAGTTGTACCGCACCGACGTCGAGGTGCTGCACGTACGCGGCCGCCTCGTCGTCATCGGCACCGGCGACGCCATCGACGCGCTCGGCAGCGCGGGCGGCCTCCGCCCCGGCGAGGGTGTGCACCACACGGACGAGGGACACGCATGAGCAACAAGTTCACCGACGCGATGTCGCACATGTTCGACGTCTCCGCCACCGTCGACCTCCTGCAGTACGACTTCGTTCAGCAGGCGTTGATCGCGGGCGCCATCCTCGGCCTGCTCGCCGGCGCCATCGGCCCGCTGATCGTCAGCCGGCAGATGTCGTTCGCCGTGCACGGCACGAGCGAACTGTCGCTGACCGGTGCGTCGGCGGCGCTGCTCATCGGTGTCAGCGTCGGGGCCGGCGCCATCGCCGGGTCGGTGGTCGCGGCTGTGCTGTTCGGGCTCCTCGGCGCGAAGGCCCGCGACCGCGACTCGGTCATCGGCGTCATCATGGCGTTCGGGCTCGGACTGTCCGTCCTGTTCATCTGGTCGTACCAAGGTCGCACCGGCACCAGTTTCTCGCTGCTGATCGGACAGATCGTGGCACCCGGCAACAGCGGCCTGCAACTACTGCTGCTCTGCGCCGTACTGGTCATCGGCGTCCTCGGCCTGATCTACCGGCCCCTCCTGTTCGCGAGCACCGACCCCGACGTCGCCGAAGCCCGCGGCGTCCCCGTGCGTGCGCTGTCGATCGTATTCGCCGTGCTCGTCGGCATCACGGCCGCCCTCGGCGTGCAGATCGTCGGCGCCCTGCTCGTGATGGCACTGCTCATCACCCCCGCCGCAGCCGCCGCCTACGTCACCGCAAGCCCCCTCAAGGCCACGATCCTGTCGATCGTGTTCGCCGAACTCGCCGCCGTCGGCGGCATCCTGCTCTCCCTCGCACCCGGCGTACCGGTGTCGAGCTTCGTCACCACGATCTCGTTCGTCATCTACCTCGTCTGCCGGCTCAGCGGATCCTCACGACGCAAGAACGCCGGCCGGATCGCCACATCACACGCCCACACGCACTGAGCCTCCACTCTTCGCGACTCCACGGCCGAATCGGCCACCAAACGCCGACGAGTGGCGGCTCAGTACACCTCACCTACAGATTGTCGGGGAAATAGGGCGCCAACGTCGTCGCCACCTTCGTCGCCTGATCGCACGCCGCATCGACGGTCGCGAAATCCTCCAGTTCGCTGTACCCGATCATGAACTCGAGAATCCCCGGCTCGATCGCCACCGACACCGTGCACGCACTGCCGCCACGGAAATCCGACAACAACGCACGACGCCCGCCGATCTCGGTCTCGTTCAGGACGTTGAAGCGGTCGTCGCTCTTTACCTCGTCGAGCGTGTCAGGGCGCGCAGCGATCGTCAGCCCATATTCGGGATCATTCGATAGATACCCGCATCCCAGAGACTTCGGATTGTCGTGGTCGCGACGGTCGGGCGGGCGAACATCGAGCCCCAAACCCTGAATGGCCTCGGCGGGCATTGCATCGCAGGGATGAAACGTGATGTCGGGAGCCGGTTCCGCGCCCGGATCACCCTCAGTCGTCTGTGAGCAGCCCGCAGTCATCAGGATCGAGGAGGCGGCAAGTACGAGTAGCGAGGCCCGGCGAGGTCGATTCATACGTCCGCACCCGCCGATCTGAGCTCAGCGGCGAGTGCAGCATCTTGCTCGCGGTAGCGCCGCAGCACCGCTTCGAACATCGATCCCATGTCTTTCGCGTAAGCCTGGTGGGCCAGGAACAGCCCAACGGCAGTATTCGCGACGGCGATGACGTCACTGCCTCCGACTGCCTTCTCGTCGAACTTCCGTGCAAGTTCCTTCGCCGAGTCGATGTCTCTCTCGCCGATCCCGAGTTCAGTTGCTCGTAGGTCGTCGCGTGCCCGGTCCGCGAGAAGGCGCATATCCTCCGCATGCTCCTGGCACAGCTTGATGCACTGCTCGATGCCGGCGGGGTCGAGTTCGAGCCTGCCTCCTCCGACGACGTTTTCGATGAAAGCCTTCCAACCGGCTTCCGGTGCCTCTGGCCCCGCCATGTTCGTGTCCCCTCCGTCGGTGTTGCTGTTTCCCCACCTGTGCTCGCGCGTGGCAATCTACCAACCGCGGGCACTCACCGACCCTGCTCGCGGGGTGGTGCCCACCCTGATCAGGGTGTCGAGTGCGGCGACGAGGTGTTCGGGACCTGCGGGGTGCGCGGCCGCGGGATCGTGTGGGCCGATGACGTAGCGTCCGTCGCCGGCGATGTCGATCCACTGCAGGATGCCGACGTCCCGGCCGGTGCCGTAGCGGGGACCGCGGAAGACCCGGACCTTCCCGCGTCCCGCGTATCCGCGTTGCACGGCGGTTTCGAGTCGCGGAGCGGGCGCCGCCCGATTGACCTCCTGCAGGATTCCCCGGGAGAAGTGGGTGTCCTCTTCGTCCCGCCGCTGGAACCGGTGCCGGCCGGCGGCGTTCTGCGGAACGAGTCCGATCAACTGGGCACCCAGACGCCCGGCCGGCCCGGCCCCGACCACCACGTCGCCGCCGATCTGCGGTGCCAGGCCGGGAAGTTGCGACGCGATGACCGTCCACTGCCGTCCCTGTGCACCGATGATGCGGATCGGCGTCTCGTCGACGGTGGACCCGGAGATCTCGACATACAGTTCGGGGTCGGCGAGCACCCCCAGCGCCGACTTCAGACCGTCGTGCTCGGCACCGGCGAAGGCGTCCCGAATCCGGTTCTGCTCTGCCACATATGCATTGAGCCCGGGATGCGCGCTCACGATTCGGAACGGGTACGGGATGCGGTCCTGCCCGGTGGCGGCCCACAGTGCGTCGAACAGTTCTGGACGCAACTGCCAGTTGCGCATGCTCATGCGCCGATCACGGGCGGCGAGACGAGCGGCAGTGTGCCGATCAACTCGTTGCCGTTGTCGAGGGTGATCAGGTAGTCGGGCGTCTTGTGTTCCTTGTCCTCACCGCCGCCCTTGCCGGCTCCTGCACCGCCGCCCATCATTCCTCCACCCATCGGGCCGGTGCCCCGCACGCCCGCACCGGTACGGCCACCGGCCGCGAGCCCCGCGGCCCCCGGTTTCGCTCCCGGCGATGCCCCAGACCCCGGCCGGTTCCCGAGGCCGGCGCCACCGCCCAGTCCACCGACTCCCAGTCCGCCGCCTCCGGCTCCGCCGCCCGATCCGCCGCCCGATCCGGCACCCGCGGATCGCGATCCGGCGCCCGAGGACGAATCGGCACCCTGCGCGAGACCCGACCGGCCCTGGGTCTGATCACCAGTGACGGACGTCGGGGTGGTCGCCGCAGGTGCGGCCGAGGACGCCGACGTGGCCGCGTCCTGCTGCGTGTCATCCACAGCGGGTGTGCCGTCCACAGCAGGCGCAGCGGAAGCCTCGCTGTCGGGACCTCCACCGGAATTCGGCTGTCCGGCATTCGGTCCCCCGAACTGCTCACCCGAACTGGGGGCACCGCCTCCGTCGCCGACACCGGGCCCGGTAGGACCCGACGGAATATCGACGATGCTCTCCGGTTTCGTGAACGACGGCACGTTGCCGTCCGACGTCGCGAGTCCCGGGTTATAGATCGTGACCATCTTCTCACGCGCTTCGCTTTCGCGCCGGTAGTACTCGTCTTCGGTATCCGTGTCCCAGGGCGTTATCTTGTCCCACAGTCCGGTGCCGATGGTCTCCGGAACCTGGGCCCGCAGCGACGCGACGGTCTCGACGAGCGGCGTCAACGCCCCCGCCACTCCGTGGAGTTGCCCCTGTGCCTGCGGTGCGGAGGACGAGTACCGCTCGGTCTCGCCGTAGGCCGCCGACGCGGCAGCACCGTGCCAGCTCTCACTGATCGTCTTCTTGATCGCATCGCTGAATTCGACGATCGCGTCGTGGGCCGTCGTCCCCAGCTCGGTCCAGGCTCGCGCGATGCCGCCCACGTGCTCGGCGTCCATGTTGGCGACGGCGCTCGCAATCCTCGCGTGATCCCACTGATCCGAATGAAAGTTCTCGGGATCCTTGATGTATGCCGGGTCGGTCACGTTTCCCCCTCCGATGGCGCAGTCCTCCACACACGGTCAATTGTTCTGACGCAGCAGGACCCTCACCGGTTCCGCCCGCCCCCGCGAGAGAATCTACAACACGGCACTCGGAACCCTAGTATCGAATATGTGCCGGCAATCGATCTGAACAGCGACCTCGGCGAGGGCTTCGGCGCCTGGACCCTGGGCGACGACATGGCGATGCTGAAACCCGTGACCAGCGCCAAGGCCTGCGGCTTTCATGCCGGAGATCCCGCGACATTGCTGTCGACCTGTTCGGCTGCCGCCGACCTCATGGTCCGCATCGGCGCGCAGGTGGGGTACCGCGACCTCGCCGGGTTCGGGCGACGGTTCATCGACGTCACCCCACGCGACCTGACGGCCGACGTCATCTATCAGATCGGCGCCCTCGACGGTCTCGCACAGGCTTCGGGATCTGCTGTGGCGTAGGTGAAGCCGCACGGCGCGCTGTACAACGCGATCGTGCATCACCGCGAGCAGGCGCGCGCGGTGGTCGCGGCGGTCCGCGCCTACGACGAGACGCTTCCCGCCCTGGGGCTGCCCGGTTCGGTGTTTCTCGAGGAGTCCGAGAAGGCCGGACTGCAGACGGTCATCGAGGCGTTCGCCGACCGCGCGTACACACCCGAGGGCACGCTCGTACCTCGTTCGACGGACGGCGCCGTCTTGCACGATCCGGCGGCGGTGGCCGCGCGGGTGCGTCGACTCGTCGTCGATCACACGCTCGAAGCGATCGACGGTACCGTCCTCGCGGTCCCCGCCGAATCCGTCTGCGTGCACGGCGATACGCCCCGCGGCCGTCGAGATGGCCACCGCCATCCGATCGTTGCTCGACGCCGAGGGCATCACGGTGGAGCCGTTCGTCTGATGCGCATCCTCGATGTCGGAGAAAGCGCGATCCTCGCCGAGTTCGAGGATCAACGCACCGTGCTCGCGCACTTCCGTGCGCTGGACGAGTTCCGGCCACCGGGCGTCCGGGAGGTGATTCCGGCTGCGCGCACCATCCTGGTGCGGTTCGACCACGGCGCGACGAGCCGCGACCGCGTCGCCAAGTGGGTGCGGACGACGCAGCCGAAGGCGGCGGTCGCCGAGGACGCCCCGGACGAGATCCGGATATCCGTGCGCTACGACGGGCCCGACCTCGAGGACGTGGCCGAGTTGACCGGTCTCGGTGTCGACGGTGTCCTCGCGGCACACACCGGAACACCGTGGACGGTAGCCTTCTGCGGCTTCGCCCCGGTTTCGGGTACCTCACCGGCGGCCCACCCGAACTGCACGTGCCGCGCCGCTCGACGCCGCGGACGTCCGTCCCCGCCGGGACCGTGGCGCTCGGAGGGGAGTTCACCGGAATCTATCCCCGCAGCTCGCCCGGAGGGTGGCAACTCATCGGGACAACGGACGAACCGATCTGGGACGCCGCACGCACTCCCCCGGCCCTGCTCCGCCCCGGCGTCGTCGTGCGCTTCGCGCCCGTGAGTACTTATTAACCGCCCGTGGTTGACAAGTACTCACAGGTCGAGGACGAGGCAGGCTCCCCGGGCCCGGGACACGCAGATCATCATGCTGTTGCACTGCGCGCGTTCGCTTTCGGTGAGGAGATCGTCGCGATGATCGACGTCGCCGCCGAGGACCTTCACCTCGCACGACCCGCAGATGCCCATCTCGCACGACGACGGATGATCGATGCCGGCGTCGCGGACTGCCTCGAGCACGGTCTGGTCGGGCCGCACCGGGACGACCTTCTCGCTGCGTGCCAATTCGACCTCGAACTCGCCACTCGACCGGGCCGCGGGTGCCGCCGCGGCGAACCGCTCGAGGTGGAGGTCGCCGGCACGACCCGCCTGCGACATCCGTTCCATCAAAGTGTCCATGAGTGGTGTGGGCCCGCAGCAGTAGACCGCCGCCCCGAACGAGGACCCCACGACGGACTCCAGGTCGAGGTGACCGTGCGTGTCCTGGGGCACCAGTTGCACTGCGGACGGATCCAGCTCGTTCAGGAACGCGAAGTGATCGGCCGTGCGCGCGCCGTACACCAGTTCCCAGGTTCCGCCGCGCCGCTGCACTTCGCGGATCATCGGCAGCATCGGGGTGATGCCGATTCCGCCGGCGACGAACACGTACCGGTCCGCTTCTGCCAGGACGAAATTGGAGCGCGGCCGGCCGATCTCGATCAGCTGCCCCGGACGCAGCTCGCGATGCACCTCCACCGAACCGCCGCGGCCCGAGGGAAGTTCGAGGACGGCGATGCGGTAGCGGGTCGAGTCGGCGGGGTCGCCGCACAGCGAGTACTGCCGGACCGTCCCCGACGGCAGGTGCACGTCGACGTGCGCGCCCGGTTCCCACGCGGGCAGTTCCCCGCCGTCGGCGTGCGCGAACTCGTACGACGCGATCGACTCCGCCTCCCAGCGGGCGGCGACCACGCGAAGTGGAAGAGTCTGCGGATCAGACGAACTCGTTGACATGACTACCGTCCTTGACGCGGTTCATCAGCTCGGTGAACGAGCGCCGGTAGTTGAGCGTGAAAAGATCTGCCGGCACCGAGAATTCCTGGAACTCGGAGTCCCAGGGGATTTCGCGGGGTTCGATGAACTCGACGATCGGGATGTCCTCGAGGTACACCATCTCCTCGACGCGCAGGCACTCCTCGAGGTCGGCGCCCCGGTATCCGACCTCGTTGGCGACACCCCAGAAGATCTTGACGTGTTCGTAGTCGATCGGCGACGGGAATCCGGCGACGACGCGGCGTCCGAGCTTCTCGTAGTGGTACGTGATGGACGCGAGACCCGGTGCGGAGCAGCGGTACCGCATCATGCAGTCGCCGTCGTTGGCCCAGTCGCCGGAGCCGGCGTCGAGCGGCCGGTCCATCCAGACGTCGAGCCCGTCGCGGTTGACGTTCAGCGGTTCGACGACCTCCGGGGTCGGGCCCATCGACACCTTGTGGACGAAGGGGAAGTGTGCAACGTCGCGGAAGTTCTCGATCGTCACTCCGACTCCGACGGACGAGTCGATGGGATCGGCGGCGAGCCATTCGAGGTCGAGACCCTGCCACTCCTCGATTTCGTATATGTCACGGATCGGGTCTTCGAGCACCGTCCAGACGTGGCCGAACCGCTCGATCGCGGGGTAGGTGGCGATCGACGCGCGAGGCGGGATCTTTCCCTGATCGGCCAGGGACGGGATGCGGCTGCAACTGCCGTCGACGCTGGAGAATTCCCAGCCGTGGTAGGGGCAGCCGATCGAACTCCGGTGCACTTCGCCCATCGACAGGTCGCCGCCGCGGTGCGGGCAGCGTCGCGACTGTACCGAGATCCGCCCCTCGCCGTCGCGGTAGATCACCAGACCGACACCGAGAAGCGTGGCGGTCTGGGGCTTGTCGAGGTCGCAGAGGCGCGCGACGGGGAACCAGGAGCGGCGCATCGACGCTTCGGCCAGTTCGCGTTTGGTGGGTGTGGGGATCGAGGTGGTCACGATGGTCCTTTCGGGAAGTTCAGGCGCCGACGACGAGCGCTCCACCGTTGACCGCGAGGGTCTGACCGGTGATGAATGCGGCTCCGTCGGAGGCGAGGAAGGCGACGGCCGCGGCGATTTCGTGGGCGTCGCCGAGACGGCCGAGGGGGACGGCGGCGAGTTCTTCGGCATAGACGTCGTCGGGAACCATCCGGGTGTGGATCGCGCCCGGGGCGACGGCGTTGACGAGGATCTTCTGCGAGACGAGTTCGGTGGACAGTGCCTTCATCAGGCCGAGTTGCGCGGTCTTGGACACCATGTAGCCGTAGGAGTGCCCACCCGGAACCTGCCCCCACTGCGAGGAGATGAAGATGACGCGCGGGGCCTCGCTGCGGGCGAGGAGCGGCGCGGCGCCGCGGGTGATGGCGTACGGCCCGAGGACATTGACGTCGAGGTAGGGCCGGAGGTTCTCGACGGGTGTCTCGTCGAGGGTCTTCCAGTCGTGCACGATGCCGGCGTTGTGGACCAGGATGTCGAGGCGGCCGAAGTTGTCGTTCGCGACGGCGACGACCCGCTCACCGGCATCTGGTGCGGTGACGTCCAGTTCGAGGCATTCGACGCGGCGGCCGGTGCTGTCGCGGATCTCCTTGGCGACCGCCGACAGTTCCGCTGCGTCGAGATCGGCGATGATCAGGTCGGCGCCGCGGGACGCGAGGGTGCGCGCGTGTGCCGCGCCCATGCCCCGCGCGGCCCCGGTGACCAATGCGACGCGGCCGTCCAGCCGAACGGTGGGGATCGCGGCGAGACTCATGCTCCCGCTCCGACGATGTGCGGCTCGGTGACGTACAGCATGTTGCCGTCGGGGTCGAAGAACGGACGGTACTGATACCAGGTGCCGCTGGGGTGCTTCCACTGGATCCGCTCGTCGACCCATTCGACGCGTCCGTCCAGCGCGGCCTCGGCTTCGTCGAGGCTGTCGACCTCGAACGCGATCGAGTCGTAACCGGGTGCGTTGTCAGCGTTCACCGAGGTGCGGCGCGGCGCATGTTCGCCCACTTCGGATGTGAAGATGTAGAGCGTCACGTTGCCCATGTCGATGGCGGCCCACTCCTCGTCCTTCTCGTACGGGAGGTGGAAGGGCAGCCCGAGGACGCCGTGGTAGAACTCCACCAGTGCGTCGACATCACGCGTGAGGATGTCCATGTTGTCGATGCGCTTCAGTTTCAGCAAGGTGTTCTCCTTGGTCGGTGCCGCGAAGTCGGCAGGAATGGTGCAGGGCCCACCGGAATGGGCGGTCAGGGTGCCGTTCTCGACGTCGAGCGAAACGGTGGCGAGGGTTTCGAAACGCGCCGACGCCGGCAGCGACGGGTCGACGTGGCAGCATGTCGCCCCGCCGCCGAGCAGGTGCGACGTCATCGCCTCGAGGACTGCGGAAGCATCGACGTCCGGCCGGCCGGCCAGTCGACGGCGGAGGAGGTCGAACCGGATCACGGTGTCCGGTCCGTCCCGGAGTTCCTTGTCGTGCAGGTTCGCCGGGCTGCTGAGGAAGTGGTTGGTGTGGACGAGCAGACCGTCGTGGTCCGGCAGGGCGTACCCGATGCCGCCGGGATTGAGTTCGACACTCACGGCGGCGGATTCACCGCCGTGACTCGCGACGAGCGTGAGCGACGTCGATGCCGAGACCGCCGCCTGGGCGAGCCGGATGAGGGCGTGGTTGAGATCGCGCGACTCGTCGAGTACCGCACGGGCCAGGACGTGCACCGGGACGCCGATCCCGTTCCCGTCCTGCGTGTGATGGAGGATGTTGAAGTGCACGCCGAGTCCGCGGTCGTTGACGCCGATCTTGCCGACGATGCCGTATTCAGTGACGGTGGTGGTCAGATGGCCGTCCTCGTGCGGGATTTCCCAGACGAGCCACAGGTCGGCTAGTTCGGCGAACCAGTCCCACGCCTGGATGGAGACGGGCGCGGCACCCCCGCGGAGCCGGACGACGGTCGAACATTCGCTCGGGGTGACCCCACCGACGGCGGCCAGCACCTCGGTGCGCGCATTGATCGCCGCGACCGCGGTCACCGGCAGACCGGCGCCTTCGGCGATGCCGTCGATCTCCTCGGCGAGTGCGGGCGCGGCCGCCTTGATCCGTTCGAGGGCCAGTGTCCCCCAGTGGTCCAGGTCGACGGCCGTGCCGGCAGCGCGGCCGAACAACTGCCGGTAGGCGGCCACGGAGGCGACGACCTGTTCCGCGTGGACGCTGCCGAATTCGTATCCGCGGTCCCACGGGCGGGTCTGCGTGGAGCGGAAGCGGCGGGTCACGACGCGACCTGCAGCTGCGGCGCCACCAGTTCGGCGACCTCGTCGAGGCGCGCGAACCACACGTCACCGGATTCGGCCATGTGTGCCACCACCTGTTCGAACTGGGCGAGCCGGTAGGGGCGTCCGATGACCTCGGGGTGCATGGTGAAGCTCGTGTGCCTGCGTTCGGCGCGAGCCGACTCGAATTCGGCTGTCCAGCAACGACGCAACTCTTCGGCGTCGGCGACGTTGCCGCCGCCGTCGATGTTCCAGCCGAAGCGCGGCCAGTCGTCCAACGACCAGTGCACGGGCAGTTCGAGAATCTCGAGGCCGTCCCAGGACTCGACGTACGGACGGTCGTCGCCCATGCAACTCGAGTCGTAGAGGAAGCCGCGTTCGACGAGCAATGCGAACGTCTCGGGGGTGAGTTCCCAGGACGTGGAACGGTATCCACGTGGCCGCGGAACGCCGAGTCGTTCCAGTGCATCGAGGCCCTGGTCGATCTCGTCGATCTGCTGCTGCGTGCTCACCTTGTCGCTGCGCAGGTGCAGGTGCCCGTGGTGACCGATCTCGTGCCCCGCGTCGAGCAAACTCTCCACCATCGCGGGGTGATGCTCCGCGGTGTGTCCGGGGACGAAGAACGTCGCCGAGATGTCGTACCGGCCCAGCAGGTCGAGGATGCGCGGCACGCCGCGGGTGACGCCGTAGCGGCCTTCCGACAGGATGGTCAGTCGGCGTGCGTACTCCTCGCCCTCGCCTAGCCAGCCGGCCTCGGCGTCGACGTCGAAGGTCAACGACACCGCGGCCGCCTTGCTGCCCGGCCAGTCTGCAGTGGGAATGCCCTGAATCGTCAAGACGTCCTCCTCGTCGATTGCGCCGCTCCCGGCGGCTGGTATGACTCCCGTGCGATACTGCGCATTTCGACAGTCAATGGGTGATGATTCAACGCTTTGCGTGTTGCAGACCACATTAACAGCGCGCAAACCGCTACACAACCCCGAAGCATCATCGCTTTGCGTCATCTATTGGTGAACTTTGCTGCGTATTGCGCAGCCTCACCGGAAAACGCGAAGGCGGCACCTCCACGCCGTTGTCGAGGTGCCGCCTGCGGGCGTGGGACCGGTTGCGTTACAACAGGGTCCAGGCTTCGGTGAGGACGCTGCGCAGGATGCGTTCCATCTCGTCGAATTCGGCCTGCCCGCAGATCAGTGGGGGTGCGAGCTGGATGACCGGGTCGCCGCGGTCGTCGGCGCGGCAGTACAGGCCCGCATCGAACAGGGCGGTGGAGAGGAATCCGTGCAGGATCCGTTCGGCCTCGTCGTCGGTGAACGATTCCTTGGTGGCCTTGTCCTTGACCAGTTCGATGCCGTAGAAGAAGCCCTCCCCGCGCACGTCGCCGACCATCGGCAGATCGGTGAGCTTGTCGAGGGTGGCCCGGAACGCCGGCGCCTGTGTGGCCACGTGGTGGTTGAGGCCCTCGCGTTCGAAGATGTCCAGGTTCGCCATTGCCACCGCCGCGGAGACGGGGTGCCCACCGAAGGTGTAGCCGTGCGCGAACATCGACGAACCGTCGGCGAACGGTTCGAACAGCCGGTCGGAGGCGATCATCGCCCCGATCGGCGAATACCCCGAGGTGAGGCCCTTGGCGCAGGTGATGATGTCGGGGACGTATCCGAAGTCGTCGCACGCGAACATCGACCCGATCCTCCCGAACGCGCAGATCACCTCGTCGGAGACCAGCAGCACGTCGTAGTCGTCGCAGATCTGCCGGACCCGTTCGAAGTAGCCGGGCGGCGGCGGGAAGCAGCCGCCGGCGTTCTGCACCGGTTCGAGGAAGACGGCGGCGACGGTGTCGGGGCCCTCGAATTCGATGGCCTCGGCGATCCGGTCGGCCGCCCAGATCCCGAACGCGGCGGGGTCGGTGTCCAGGGGTGCGGGGGCCCGGTAGATGTTGGTGTTGGGCACCCGGAACGCGCCGGGGGTGAGCGGCTCGAACGGGGCCTTGAGGGCGGGGATGCCGGTGATGGCGAGGGCGCCCTGTGGGGTGCCGTGGTAGGCGATGGAGCGGGAGATGACCTTGTGTTTGCCGGGTTTGCCGACCTTCTTGAAGTACTGTTTGGCCAGTTTCCAGGCGCTTTCGACGGCTTCGCCGCCGCCGGTGGTGAAGAAGACCCGGTTCAGGTCGGCGGGGGCGTAGCCGGCGAGGCGTTCGGCGAGTTCGATGGCCGGTGGGGTGGCGTAGGACCAGAGCGGGAAGAACGCCAGCTGTTCGGCCTGTTTGGCGGCGGCCTCGGCGAGTTCGGTGCGGCCGTGTCCGGCCTGGACGACGAACAGTCCGGACAGTCCGTCGAGGTAGCTCTTGCCGTTCGAGTCCCAGATCCG
>SEEV01000170.1 GCA_004211695.1 Rhodococcus sp. (in: high G+C Gram-positive bacteria) | reverse complement strand
GCGCAGGAGGTTCTCCTGCGTGACCTGCCCGCCGTCCCGACGTGGTACCGCAACGCCGCCAGCGGTTGGTCGGAGAACGTGTCGAACGTCGTCATCGACTGGAAGGGCATCCCGATGTATTCCGACATCGAGAAGAACTGACGCACCGGAGATCTCCGGGACGAGGGGCTGGGGCCGCGAGCCGTCGGTTCGCGGCCCCACTCTCGGGAGTACGAGCCGAGGCTCGCAGATTCCTGACGTCACTGCCCCCGACGAATAGGAGGTGATCCGATGCTCTGGTACGTCGGTCGCCGTTTGCTCCAGATGATCCCCGTGTTCCTCGGGGCCACGTTCCTGATCTACGCCATGGTGTTCCTGTTGCCCGGAGACCCGATCGCCGCACTGGCGGGCGACAAGGCGCTCAGCCCCGCGGTGGCGGCCCAGCTCCGTGCCCGTTACCACCTCGACGAGCCGTTCCTGACGCAGTATCTCCTGTATCTGAAGGGCATCTTCACCCTCGACTTCGGTGTGTCCTTCTCCGGCCGCCCCGTCAGTGAGGTTCTGGCGCAGGCTTTTCCGATCACCATCAAGTTGTCTCTGATGGCGCTGGCCATCGAGGGGATCTTCGGGATCGGTTTCGGACTGTTCGCCGGGCTCCGCAAGGGTGGCATCTTCGACAGTTCCGTCCTCCTCGTGAGTCTGGTGATCATCGCCATCCCGATCTTCGTCATCGGCTTCCTCGCCCAGTTCTTCATCGGCGTGAAGTGGGGGTGGGTGCCGCCGACGGTCGGCGGCAATACCAGTTTCAAGAATCTGCTGTTGCCCGCCTTCGTGCTGGCTTCGGTGTCGTTCGCGTACGTTCTCCGGCTCACCCGGACGTCGGTCGCGGAGAACCTGACGGCAGACTACGTGAGAACCGCTACGGCGAAGGGTCTTTCGCGTCGCCGTGTCGTGCAGGTGCACGTGCTGCGCAACTCGCTGATCCCGGTGGTCACGTTCCTCGGCGCCGATCTCGCCACCCTGATGGGCGGCGCGATCGTCACGGAGGGCATCTTCAACATCAACGGCGTGGGCGGCACAATCTATCAGGCGGTCACCCGCGGTGAGGCGCCGACGGTCGTGTCGTTCGTGACCGTGCTGATCGTCATTTATCTGGTCGCCAACCTGCTCGTCGACCTCCTGTACGCCGCGCTCGACCCGAGGATCCGTTATGTCTGAGAAACTGGAGAAGGACGAGTCCGCCCCGTTGGGCGACCGGAAGACGCGGCAGGCGCATTTCGTCGCGCGGGAAGAAGTGGCGGCGCCGGGCGAGATCGACGCCGTTCACATCGACCAGCCGCCGACGAGCATGTGGTCGGATGCGTGGCGGGACCTTCGGAAACGTCCGCTGTTCCTGGTGGCGTCGGTGATCATCGTCGTCGTGATCGCCGTGGCAGCCTTCCCCGGTCTGTTCACCAGCACCGACCCGAGGTTCTGCGACCTGGCCTTCAGCATGCAGGGTCCGTCGGCGGGGCACTGGTTCGGATTCGACAAGCAGGGCTGCGACATCTATTCCCGCACGATCTACGGGGCGCGGGCGTCGGTGCTGGTGGGTGTCGGTGTCACGTCGATCGTGCTCGTCGTGGGTGTGGTGTTCGGCGCGGTCGCGGGGTACTACGGCGGCTGGGCGGACTCGCTGCTGTCGCGGGTGGCCGACATCTTCTTCGGCATCCCGCTCATCCTCGCCGCGATCGTTCTGATGCAGCTGTTCGCGGACCGCACCATCTGGACCCTGATCGTCGTTCTCGCCCTGTTCGGCTGGCCGCAGATGGCGAGAATTGCTCGCGGCTCGGTGATCTCGGCGAAGAACAACGACTACGTGATGGCGTCGCGGGCGCTGGGAGTGTCGAATGTGCGTACCCTCGTCCGGCACGTGCTGCCGAACTCGCTGGCCCCGATCATCGTGATCGCGACCATCTCCCTCGGAATCTACATCGTGGCGGAGGCGACGCTGTCGTTCCTCGGCATCGGTCTGCCGTCCACGGAGATCTCGTGGGGTGGAGACATCAGCACCGCCCAGGTCACGTTGCGGCAGGGTTCGCCGATCCTGTTCTATCCGGCGACCGCACTGGCGATCACGGTGCTCGGTTTCATCATGATGGGCGACGCTCTCCGCGACGCGCTCGATCCCAAGGCGCGGAAGAGGTGAGCGCGATGTCCTCGAACGACTCGGCCGGACCGCAGAATTCGTCCGAAGAGGTTCCTCTGCTCGAGATCCGGGACCTGGAGGTGTCGTTCCGGTCCCATTCCGGGCTGGTGCCCGCGGTGCGTGGTGTCAGCCTCACGGTGTATCCGGGGCAGACGGTGGCCATCGTCGGGGAGTCCGGTTCGGGCAAGTCCACCATCGCGCACGCGATCATCGACCTGCTGCCCGGAACCGGCACCGTGACCGGGGGCCGGATCCTCTTCGAGGGGCAGGACGTGACGCAGTCGGACGAGCGCCAGTTCGTCGCGTTGCGGGGCCGGAAGATCGGCCTCGTCCCGCAGGATCCGATGTCGAACCTCAACCCGGTGTGGAAGGTCGGTTTCCAGATCGAGGAGGCCTTGGAAGCCAACGGGATCGCGAAGGGCAAGGCCGCAAAGGCGCGTGCCGCCGAACTGCTCGAGGAGGCCGGGCTCGCCGACGCCGAGAACCGTCTCGGTCAGTATCCGCACGAGTTCTCCGGCGGCATGCGGCAGCGGGCGCTCATCGCGATCGGGCTGTCGGCCCGGCCGCAGCTGCTGATCGCGGACGAGCCCACGTCGGCGCTCGACGTCACGGTCCAACGCCAGATCCTCGACCATCTCGACGGTCTCACCAACGAGCTCGGCACCGCGGTTCTGCTCATCACCCACGACCTCGGGCTCGCCGCCGAGCGGGCGGAGCATCTGATCGTCATGAGCAAGGGGCGGGTCGTCGAGGCGGGTCCGGCGCTGGAGATCCTGCAGCGGCCGCGCCATCCCTACACCCGGAAGCTGGTGGCGGCGGCCCCGTCGCTGGCGTCGCAGCGCCGGAGCTCCGCGCTGGCGCGTGCGGACATCCGGGAGCAGGCACTCGAGGTGGTGGGTGAGGCCGAACAACACGGCGAGATCGGCGTCGAGTTCGGCAAGGCCACCGACGACGTGGTCGTGGCCACCGGGCTGACCAAGATGTTCAAGATCCGCCACGGTCTGCGGAAGTCCACGGACTTCACGGCGGTCGACGACGTCTCGTTCGCGGTCCGGCGCGGCACGACGACGGCGATCGTCGGCGAGTCGGGGTCGGGCAAGTCGACGGTGGCGCAGATGGTCCTCGGACTGCTCGCCCCCACCTCCGGGAACGTCGTGTTCGACGGCAAGGACGTCGCGACGCTGGACCGCCGGGAAACGCTGGCGTTCCGCCGCCGGGTGCAGCCGATCTTCCAGAACCCGTACGGCACGCTCGACCCGATGTACTCGATCTTCCGCACGGTCGAGGAGCCCCTGCGCACCCACAAGGTGGGGACGAAGGCGGAGCGGGAGGCGCGGGTCCGGGACCTGCTGGACAAGGTCGCGTTGCCGGCGTCGGTGATGCGGAGGTTCCCGAACGAGCTGTCCGGCGGCCAGCGGCAGCGGGTGGCGATCGCCCGGGCGCTGGCGCTGCAGCCGGAGATGGTGGTGTGCGACGAGGCCGTGTCGGCGCTCGACGTGCTGGTCCAGGACCAGATCCTCACCCTGCTGAACGACCTTCAGGCGGAATTGGGGCTGACGTACCTGTTCATCACCCACGACCTGGCCGTGGTGCGGCAGATCGCCGACGACATGCTCGTCATGTCCGCCGGCGCCATCGTGGAGAAGGCCACGACGGACGAAGTCTTCAACTCCCCGAGGGAGGACTACACACGGAAGCTGCTGGACGCGATTCCCGGTGGATCGATCCGGCTCGGCGCCTGACCCGGGACGGCGACGGGTAGCGTTCCGGTATGTGAGCGACCCGTTGCAGCCCCTCGTCGACCTTCCCGGTGTCCGCGAAGCCGCGGACCGTGCGCGCGACGCGCTCGGCGCGGTTCACCGGCACAAGACCAATCGGCGCGGCTGGCCGACCACCGCGGCCGAGGCAGCGGTCCGGGCAGCCCGCGCCTCGGCTTCGCTCGACGGGGGCAGTACCGAACTGCCCGCTCCCGGCGAGGCCGGCGACCCGATACTGTCGGGGGCACTCCGGGTCGGGCAGGCCCTCGACGGCGACGCGCTCACCCTGCTGCAGTCCACTTGGCAGCGGGCTCCTCTCCAGGCGCTCGCGAGGTTGCATCTCCTGGCTGCGGCCGACCTCGTGGACGATCAGGAATTGCTGGGCAGGCCGCGCGCCGGGTCCGGCGTGGCGGAGCGGCTCGACGGTCTCGCCCAGCTGGTGACGGGCGGAACGGATGTCCCGGCGCCGGTCGTGGCGGCCGTGGTGCACGGGGAACTGTTGACGCTGAGGCCATTCGGGGTCGGCGACGGCATCGTCGCGCGCGCCGCGTCACGTCTGGTTGCCGTGTCGAGCGGGCTCGATCCACACAATCTGGGGGTCCCGGAGGTCAGCTGGCTGCGCCGGCAACAGGCGTACCGCAACGGTGCCGCCGCGTTCGCGTCGGGCGAGCCGCAGGGAGTCGGGAGCTGGGTGGTCCTCTGCTGCGAGATCGATCCTTCTCTTCTGGGTCGACCTTGGCCTTCCGTTCTTCCGTAACTCCTTTGTACCCCGTGACCCCCCTCACAGCAAGTATCAAATTCGGTTTGTGACCGTGTCGCGGGTTGCCGCGCTCAGCGCTTGCGGCGCAACACTCCGTAGGTGAAAGCGCCCGCGACCAGGGCTCCGACGCTCACCGCCGCCGTGGCCGCGACGGTGGCGGCGGACGGCGACTGGAGGCGTGCCCGGAGGGATACCGGATTCGAGAAAGTCAATATGGGCCAACCATTTCCGGCCGCCACCTTCCGCAGGGCGCGGTCCGGGTTGACCGCCGTCGGGTGCCCGACCGAGGTCAGCATGGGGAGGTCGGTCACCGAGTCGGAGTAGGCGTAGCATGCCGACAGGTCGTAGTGGTATTTCTCGGCGAGTTCCTGTATCGCTTCCACTTTGCCCTCGCCGTAGCAGTAGAACTCCACCTCGCCCGTGTACAGCCCGTCCGCGACCGCCATCCGGGTGGCGGTGCTGTGTGTCGCCCCCAGCGCGTCGGCGATCGGCGCCACCACCTCCTCGCCCGACGCGGAGACCACGATGACGTCGTGGCCCCGCAGCTTGTGGTCCGCAATGAGGTCGGCCGCTTCGGCGAACACCAGGGGGTCCACGATGTCGTGGAGGGTCTCGGCGACCACCGACCGGATCTGCTCCACGTTCCAGCCCGCGCACATGCTCGTGAGGTACGCGCGCATTCGCTCCATCTGATCGTGGTCCGCGCCCGAGAGCAGGAACAGGAATTGCGCGTAACTGCTCTTGAGGACCGATCGCCGGTTGATCAGCCCCTGGTCGAAGAACGGTTTGCTGAAGGCGAGCGTGCTGGATTTCGCGATGATCGTCTTGTCGAGGTCGAAGAATGCGGCAATCCGACCCGTCTCGGTATGTCGACCTGTCTTGGCACTTCTCTGTGGCTTCGCGGTCACAATGTCCAAGGATATGCGGACTTCGGCCCGGAGCGCGTACTCCCGCGGAGGACCCGGGTGAGGGGTTTCCGGCGCCCCCGACACGGCAAAACAGTTCAACAGTTGAACTTGCAAATACTGATCAGGGGAGGTGTAGTATTGCTTCTGTCCGGATTTGATCCGGACGATGTTCAGCCCGACCCCCCGGGGCTGAACACTGACGACCCTCGCCTCCTCCCCCCCTGGCGAGGGTCGTCCTCTGTGTGCGGCAGGTCGGCCGCTGTCTCGACTTCCATCGTGAATTGGTGCGTCCGTACCAGTTTCTATCCACAGGTCCGAAGTTGTCCACAGATCGCGCCGAGCCCTCCCCGCGGACTCGTTCAGCAGGCACGCTCGCTGCATGGACGCAGACGGTGGGGGCGAAGTGCTGGTTCTGGTCGACGATCCGGCGCTGCTACACAGCATCAGGCGGGTCGCTGCGGCGGCAGACCGAGCGGTCAACGAAGTCGACGTCGCCGACGCGCGGCACGTGTGGGGTACCGCCCCGATCGTCGTACTCGATACCCGGGCCGCCGCGGCGTGCCGGAACCGGCTCCCGCGTCGACGCCGTGTCGTCCTGCTGTGCGACGGGCCGCCCGGCATCGACGAGTGGCGGATCGCGACCGCAGTCGGCGCGGAGCATGTGCTGGCGGTACCGGAAGACGAGTCGGCGCTGGTCGCCGTCTTCGGAGAGCAACCCCAGCGACCCGACGCGGACGGCACCGTCCTCGCCGTCGTCGGTGGCTGCGGCGGTGCGGGAGCATCCACGCTGGCGGCGGCCACGGCACTCACCGCGGCGTCGCGACCGCAGTCCACGCTTCTGGTCGAGACGGACGCCTGGGGGTCCGGCCTCGACGTACTGCTGGGGATCGAGGACGTGCCCGGACTGCGGTGGGCGGGTCTGTCGATCGAGGGCGGCCGAATCTCTTCGGGGGCGCTCAGGGATGCGCTTCCCGCCCGCGGCGAGCAACTGCGGGTCCTCGCCTGCAGCAGGAAAGGCAACGGCGGTGCGGGGCCCACGGCGGCCGCGGTGCGCGCGGTAGCCGACGCCGGCCGCCATGCGGGCGATCTGGTCGTGTGCGACGTGTCGCGGTTCCCCGGGCCGGTCACGGAAACCGTCCTCGAAATCGCGGACCTGGTGGTTCTCCTCGTGCCCGCCACCGTGCGCGCCTGTATCGCCGCGGGCAAGGTGTCGCAGTGGATCACCGAGCGTAACCCCAACCAGGGATTGGTGGTTCGCGGTCCGGCACCCGGCGGACTCCGGGGTGCCGATGTCGCGGAAGTGCTCGACCTGCCGCTGATCGCGTCGATGCGTGCAGAGCGCACACTCACCGGAATGCTCGAACACGGTGGGCTGAGACCGGGTCGGCGCTCGCCGCTGGGAGCCGCGGCCGAAGCGGTACTCGACACGGTCGGCAGCAGACCGCGAACGCGGGAGTGGGCGGCGTGAGTTCGCTCGTCACCCCCGATCTTCTCGACCGGGTGCGTGAACGTCTCGCGCACACGTCGGGCGAACCGACGCCGGCGACGGTCGCGGCGGCCATCCGCACCGAGTCGGGTGGCGTGCTCGGCGACACGGACCTGCTCGGGGCGCTGCGAGTCCTCATGACCGAACTGACGGGTGCGGGCCCACTCGAGTCGTTGCTCACCGAGCCCGGCGTCGCAGACGTGCTGGTCACCGCGCCCGACCAGGTGTGGGTCGATCGAGGCCGTGGTCTCGAGCGCACAGCAATCAGATTCACCGACGAGGCCGCGGTGCGCCGGCTCGCCCAACGTCTCGCGCTGTCCGCGGGGCGCCGTCTCGACGACGCACAGCCGTGGGTCGACGGAAGGCTGCGGGACGTCGGGAACGGCTCGTTCGGCGTCCGGCTGCACGCCGTCCTCGCTCCCGTCGCCCAGGGCGGCACCTGCCTGTCGCTGAGAGTGCTGCGCCCGGCCACCCAGGGCCTCGGGGCGCTCGTCGCGGGCGGCGCCGTCACCGAGGCGGCACACGACCTGCTGGTGAAGGTCGTGCATGCGCGGCTCGCCTTCCTGGTCACCGGCGGCACCGGGGCGGGCAAGACCACGCTGTTGGCCGCGCTGCTGGGGGCGGTCGACCCTGCGGAACGGATCGTGTGCGTGGAAGATGCCGCCGAACTGGCGCCGACGCACCCGCACGTGGTCCGGCTGGTGGCTCGCGCCCCCAACGTCGAGGGTGTGGGCGAGGTGACCGTCCGGGACCTCGTCCGGCAATCCCTGCGGATGCGTCCCGATCGGATCGTCGTGGGTGAGGTGCGGGGCGCCGAGGTGGTCGACTTGTTGACCGCGCTCAACACGGGCCACGACGGAGGGGCCGGAACGGTGCACGCCAATTCGCCCGAAGAGGTTCCGGCCAGGCTCGAAGCACTTGCGGCACTGGGTGGAATGGATCGTGCGGCGCTGCACAGTCAGCTCGCCGCTGCAGTGCAGGTGGTCCTGCACGTCCACCGGTCGTCCAGTGGGTCGCGTCGGCTGACACAAATCGGCGTCGTCACGCGCGACGCGCACGGGCACGTCACCATCGTGCCCGCCTGGAGTCACGACTCGGGTGAGGGGCCGGCGGTGGACCGGCTCCACCAGTTGTGTTCTCGGCGTGGACCGGTGGATTCGGTGGAGGGGGTGCGGTCGTGATCGCAGGTCTGGTGGTGCTCGCCTGCGCGATGCTGGCGATGCCGTCGTCGAGGTCGCGGCCCCGGTTGCTCGCGGTCGCGGGCGGCGAAGTGGGTCGCCGCCGGGTGCGTCTGCCCTGGGCGGTTCCGGCGGCGCTCGTCGGCGTCCCGGTGGTCTACGATCTGGGTGGTCCGTACGCGGGTCGCCGCTGCGGTGATCGTCTGCGCGACAGTGCGGTTCAGGGCAGCGAGGCGCAGTTTGGCACGGGCGAAGGACGCCGAATTGCGGGTCATCCTGTCGAGTCTCGAGGTGGTGACGGCGGAACTTCGCGTGGGCGCCCACCCGGCTGCGGCGTGCGAGACGGCGGCCGAGGAATCGGCAGGCAGTGTGTCGGCGGCCTTCCGCGCCGCGTCGGCGCGCTCGCGCCTCGGGGGGTCTGCCGCCGAGGGGTTCCGGATCGCCGACTCCCACGTCGGCACCGAGTTGGGGCGGATCGCCGACATCTGGGCGGTGGCCGAGACGCACGGTCTGGCGTTGGCGGAACTGCTCGAAGCGGCACGTGCGGACCTGTTGGGACGCAGTCGCTTCCGTCTGCGAACCGAGGCGGCGCTGGCAGGTGCGAGGGCGACGGCGACGGTTCTGGCCGGGCTGCCGATCCTCGGTGTCGGCCTCGGGCAGATGATGGGTGCGTCCCCGCTGACGGTGCTGTTCGGCGGCGGCATCGGCGGAATTCTGTTGCTCGTCGGTGCGGGTCTAGTGTGTGCGGGACTGCTGTGGACCGACCGGATCACCGGACGGGTGACCGGATGATCTGGTGTGCGGTACTCCTTCTCGCCTGCGCCGTACTCGTCCTGCCCGGACCGCGATCGCCGGCGCAGCGGTTGCGCGGAGGCAACGCGTGCCCGGGTGATGCCGGAACCACGACGGACGACAGCACGCGCCGCGCAGACCCGCTCGCCGTCGCGGCGACGTTCGACCTGCTGGCAGCCTGTCTGCGCGCGGGGCTTCCGGTCGCGACCGCCGCGCAGGCCGTGTCGAGGTCGGCGCCGGCGCCGCTGTCGGAATCGCTACGCCGCGCCGCCGACCTGCTGTCCCTGGGAGCGGATGCGCCGACCGCGTGGGAGGCGGCCGCGTCGGACCCGGCTACCGAATCGCTCGCCCGCATGGCGCAGCGGTCGGCCCGTTCGGGTTCGTCCCTCGCGGGTTCGATGACCGAACTCGCCACCGACGGCCGAATCCAGGTCGAGCACCTCGCCGCGGCCTCGGCGGAACGGGCGGGCGTGCTCATCAGCGGTCCGCTCGGGCTGTGCTTCCTGCCGGCATTCATCTGTCTCGGGATCATCCCGGTCGTGGTCGGGCTGGCCTCGCGCGTGCTGGATGGCGGGTTGTTGTGACACATCGACACTTCCGGCGCAGAACCGCTGCTCCGGGCACTCAGAAGGGGGAACATCATGGAACACGGAATCCAGGCCTTGGCTGGAGTTCGGGCCTTGGCGGGAGTTCGGGAACTGCAGGCCCGCTTGACTCTGCTCGCGGTGGACGAGGACGGCATGTCGACGGCCGAGTACGCCATCGGCACCATCGCGGCCGCGGCTTTCGGGGCCGTGCTGTATTCGGTGGTCACCGGCGACAGCATCGTCACGGCCTTGACGAACATCATCGACAAAGCGTTGAACACCGCGGTGTGATGAGTTCCGTCAAGGATCTGCGCCGGTCGGAGGCGGGCGGTGTCACTGTCGAGGCGGCCATCGCGATCGTGTCGATCGTGGCGGTGGTCGTGCTGTGTGTCGGCGCGATCACCGCGGCCACCTTGCACGTCCGGTGTGTCGATTCGGCGCGTGAGGCTGCCCGACTCGCGGCACGTGGAGATCGCGAGTCGGCGATCTCCACGGCGGTCACGGTGGCCCCGCCCCGCGCCGACGTGGAGGTCCGGACCGAGGGGGAGTTCGTCGTCGCCACCGTGCGGGTACGCAGCCCACTCCTTCCGCTCGTGAACATCTCGGCCGAAGCGGTCGCGGCTCTCGAGCCGACGGTCCCGGGATGAAGCGGGGGAGGAAGGTGAGCTCGGGGATTACCGACGACCGCGGAGCCGCGACGGTGCTGGCCTGCTGTGCGCTCGCGGCGCTGGTCGTGGTCACGGCGATGCTGGTGCATGTCGGATCGGCGGTGTCCGTGCGGCATCGGGCGCAGTCCGCCGCGGATCTGGCGGCTCTCGCCGGTGCCGTCGGGCTGGATCACGGCACCGCTGCGGCCTGTGCCGCGGCGCAGGAGGTCGCGGGGCGAATGCGCACCGAACTGGTGTCCTGCGAGGTCGACGACTGGGATGTCGAGGTCACGGTCACCGCCCCGGTGTTGCTGGCCTCGCTGGGGGTCCGGGATGCCCGGGCAGTGGCGCGGGCAGGTCCGGCAGAGTGACGCGTGGTGCGAGCGGCTCGGTGGCCCGCATCACTGCAGCATGAGCGACGTTTCTCGCAATTATGACCAGATCAGTATCAATTCCCCACTGAGGAAGTATTGGACGGCATGGATCTTGTGATGCGAGTCTCACTGAAGCGAGCTGATTTCCGTCGAAATTGCTCCCCTTTGGCGAGAGAGGGCACTACATGACAACGGCACCACCGAAGCGGACCGACGCCGAGACGAAGGCACGGAGAGCGGGCATCGCCTCGTTCATCGGCACCACGATCGAGTGGTACGACTTCTACATCTACGGCACGGCGTCGGCCCTGGTCTTCGGTCAGGTGTTCTTCTCCGACACCCTGCCGGCGGGAATGGGCACCCTGCTCGCCTTCGTCACTCTGTGGGCCGGGTTCCTCGCCCGGCCGATCGGCGGCATCGTCTTCGGGCACCTCGGAGACAAGATAGGCCGGAAGAACACCCTCGTCATCACCCTCATGATGATGGGCACCGCCACCGTGGGAATCGGCCTCCTGCCGTCCTATGCGCAGATCGGGGTGTGGGCGCCGGCCGCACTGGTCTTCCTCCGCGTCATTCAGGGTGTGGCGGTCGGCGGTGAGTGGGGCGGTGCGGTGCTGATCGCCAGCGAGAACGCGCCCAAGGGCAAGGGGATTCTGTACTCCGCGTTCGCCCAGCAAGGGTCGCCCGCCGGAAACCTCCTGGCCACGATGGCGTTCTTCCTGCTCTCCGCGATGCCCACCCCCGACTTCGTGCTCTACGGGTGGCGAATCCCGTTCCTGATCTCCGCGGCACTGGTGATCGTCGGCATGATCATCCGTCTCAAGCTCGAAGAGTCGGACGCCATGAAGACCGTGCTGAAGAAGAAGAAGACCGTCGCACTGCCGATCGGCGAGGTGGTGCGGAAGCACTGGGTCCTCGTCCTCCTCGGCGCGGGCGCGCTCCCACTGGCACAGGTGACGTACTTCAAGAACACCTTCGCGTTGTCGTGGGCCACGAGCGAACTCGGATACGACAGGGGCACGTTCCTCGGGGCGATCGCGATCGCCCTCGTGGTCCAGTTCATCGTCCAGCCGTTCGGCGCCGTCCTGGTGTCGCGTATCGACATGCGGAAGGCCATGTGCATCATGGTCATTCCCGAATTCGTCCTGATGCCGGCGATGTTCTTCGCGATCCGCACCGAGAACTTCACCATCGCGGTCGTCGCGATGTGCCTCGCCACCATTCCGCACTCGATGTTCTACGGCGCCATCGCCGGCGTGCTCGCCCGGGCCTTCCCGGCCAACATCCGCTACACCGGCCTCTCCCTCGCGTACCAGCTCTGTTCGCTGGTGGTCGGCGGCGGCACCCCGGTGCTGGCGCAATGGATGCTCAACTCGTCCGGAAACATCGTCGGGGTCGCCTTCGTCTCGGCCGGGTATGCGGCGGTCTCCCTGATCTGCACGCTGTTGTTGCTGAACCGGACCGGATTCGACGCGCGGCGGTTGTCGACCGCGGAGCAATCCGACGCGGACGAACTGCAGCTCGACACCGATCGGGACGACATCGATCAGGACGACACGGTCGGCGACGCTCGGAGCACAGGGCAGGCACGTGCGACAGCCCATACCTGACCGGCGACGTTCACTCCGGGGTGGGCAACGCCTGCTCGGACAGCCTGAGAACCTCCCGCAACGCGGCGCTGTCGTCGTCCGCCCTCCAGGCGATCCGCAGTTGCAGGGTGCTCGGACCTCCGGCCAGCGGGAGGAACACGACGTCCGGGTTGTTCACGTTCTCGGCCACGGAGGAGACGGTCAACGCACAGCCGACCTCCGCGGACACCAGCGCCATCAGCGCCATCGAGTCCGGCGCGCTCTGCACGATCCGCGGCGTGAAACCGGCATCGTGGGCCGCCCTCTGCAGGGAGTCGCGCAGTGCCGATCCGGGATCGGCGGGCAGCGTCACCCAGGGTTCGTTCGCCAGCTCCTCGATGCGAACGTCGTCCCTGCCTGCGAGCGGGTGGTCGGCGGGCAACGCCACGATGAAGTCCTCGTTGAGGATGACGCGGGACGCGATCCCCGGCGGAGTGAAGATCCACCGGACCAGGCCGATGTCGAGGGTGCCGTCGAGGAGCTTGTTCAGCGCTTCGCTCGCGAAAGCGGAACTGTCCAGCACGAATTCGATCCCCGGATTCGTGTGCCGGACAAGTTTGGCCCAACGTCCGATGAGGAGGTGGGACGACACTCCGGCGAAGCCGATGCGCACCCGGCCGACCTGCCCGCGCCCGGCGGCGGCCACGGCGATCTCCGCGAGCCGGCAGGCGTCCAGAATTTCGCGGGCAGGACCGAGCAGCGCCTCACCGGCGGGAGTGAGGCGGACGTTCCGCGTATTCCTCTCGAAAAGGGTTGCTCCGAGCTGTTTCCAGTTGCCGAATCGTTCTGCTCAGCGGGGGCTGGGCCGAGTGCAGGCGCTGGGCGGCTCGTCCGAAGTGCAACTCCTCGGCGACCGCGAGAAAGGCAGTGATCTGAGAAATCTCCACGACAGAACTATTGCAGTTCGAGCAATAGAGCTGTCAACACTAGTGAGCGCGACGAATGCAATCCGGGCCGTCGCCCGGGGGGCGTTGCGGAGAAGGGCACGACGATGAGCAAAGTGGTCGGCATGGCGGAAGCCATCGGGACGTACGTGGAAGACGGCATGACCGTGTGCCTCGAGGGATTCTCGCATCTCATCTCTTTCGCGGCCGCGCACGAGATCATCCGGCAGGAGCGGCAGAATCTCACGCTGTGCCGGATGACGCCGGACATCGTGTCGGATCAACTCGTGGCCGCCGGCTGCGTCACCAAGCTGGTGGCCTCGTTCTTCGCCAGCGGTTCGGCCGGATCGCTGCACGAGTTGAGGCGGCGTATCGAGCACCACGATCCGGTGGCACTCGAGGTCGAGGAGTACAGCCACTACGGGATGGTCTGCCGTTATCAGGCGGGCGCCGCCGGTCTCCCGTTCTTTCCGCTGAGGTCCTACGCGGGCAGCGACCTTCCGCGGCTCAACCCTCGGATCCGACTCGTCGACGATCCCTACGGGGAGGGCACCGTGTACGTGGTGCCGCCGCTGAACCCCGACGTCACCATCGTCCACGCGCAGCGGGCCGACCGTCACGGCAACGTTCAGATCTGGGGTATCTCCGGCGTCCAGCAGGAGGCGGTGTACGCGGCGAAGAAGGCGATCGTGGTGGTCGAGGAGATCGTCGACGACGACGTCGTCCGTTCCGACCCCAACCGCACGTTGATCCCGTCCCACGCGGTCGACGCCGTCGTCGTGTGCCCGCGCGGGGCGCATCCGTCCTACGCGCAGGGCTACTACGACCGCGACTGCGCGTTCTACCGGCAATGGACCGCGATCAGCAAGGACTCCGGACTGCTGCAGGCCTGGCTGAAGGAGTGGATCCACGGCACCGCGAATCACGAGGAATACCTGGACAAGCTCGGCGGCGATTACTGGGACGACCTCGCCGTCGCACCTCGATTCTCCGAACCAGTCGACTACGGGAGCCGGAAATGACCACAGCACCAGCCGGAGCGATCTCGGCGACGGAGGTCATCGTGTCCGTCGCCGCCCGCGAACTCGCCGGAAAGGGGCGCGTGTTCGCCGGCGTGGGCCTGCCGACGCTCGCCGTCGATCTCGCCAAGCGCACCAGCAACCCGGACGTCGAACTGATCTACGAATCGGGTGTGTGCGGCGCTCATCCCGCCGCGATGGCCGAGGGGATCGCGGACTCGGTCGTGGTGTCGGGCGCGGAATCGGTGGTGTCGATGTCGGCGCTGTTCGGTTACGTGCTGCAGGGTGGCAACGTCGACGTCGGGTTTCTCGGCGCCGCCCAGATCGACAGATACGGCAGCCTCAATACGAGCATCATCGGCGACTGGGACAAGCCGACGGTCCGGTTGCCCGGTGCCGGTGGCGCAGTGGAGATCATGCCGAACGCCGGCGAGATCTTCGTCGTGATGCGGCGACACGACCCGAGCGCCTTCCCGGCGGAACTCGACTTCTGCACGTCGCCGAGTCCTGTTCGGGCCCGGGAGGCCGGTGACGGGATCATGCCTCGGGGCAGAGGGGTGACGAGGGTGTTCACGAACCTCGGGGTGTTGTCCCGGCAGGGCCCGTTCGACGAGCTCGAGTTGGTCAGCGTGCACGAGGGTGTTTCCGTCGACGACGTGCGGGCGCAGACCGGCTGGGAGTTGAAGGTGGCGGAGAACCTCACCGTCACGGCCCCGCCGACCGCCGAGGAAATTCACCTGCTGCGGGATGTGATCGACAAGGTCCGGCTCTACCTGCGCTGAGCGGCGCAGCCGCGATCCGTTTGCACTGAGCGGCGCAGCCGCTGGCTCAGCCGAGCGAGTCCAATACAGCTGTCAGGACCCGGATCGCTCCGTCCTTGTCGAGGGGGTCGTTGCCGTTCCCGCACTTCGGCGAGTACACGCAGGACGGGCAACCCGAGGTGCATTCGCACGATTCGATCGCCTGACGGGTCGCGCCGAGCCAGCGGGAGAGTTCGGCATGACCACGGTCGGCGAATCCTGCTCCGCCGGCGTGCCCGTCGTAGACGAAGACGGTGGGGAGTCCGGTGTCGGCGTGCAACGCGGTCGAGACGCCGCCGATGTCGCCTCGATCGCACGTCGCGACGAGGGGCAGGAGCCCGATCGCGGCGTGCTCCGCGGCGTGGAGCGAACCCGGCACGCGTTCGGCCGGGACACCCGCCTGCACCAGCAGTTCCGGGGTGACGGTGTACATCACCGCGCGAGTGGGGAGGGTGTGCTTCGGCATGTCCAGTTCGACCGCGTCGAGGACCTCGCCCGACGACAGTCGTCGCAGGTACCCGATGACCTGATGGGTCACCTCGACCTCGACGAGCGCGACCTCGACTTCGCCGAACTGCTTCTGCTCGAGCACCGAGGTGACGGTGATCTCGGTGGTTTCCCGGGCGGACGTCGTCCAATCTGGGTCTTCCGCGTGCACCAGGGCGAGACCCTGGTCGAGGTCGAGTTCGTCGACGACGTATGACTCGCCCTGGTGGATGTGCACGGCGCCGGGGTGCGCGGTGGCCGGTGCCCGGCCGGTGTCGACGGTCCCGAGCATCCGTCCGGATTCAGACACCACAATCGCAACCTGGGTGCCGATTCCGCCGCGGATATCCACTGCGCCATGAGGATTTGTCCCGGCGGTGACGAACCAGCCGTGTGCTCGCCGCCGGATCAGGCCCTGCTCCGCCAGCTTGGCGAGCACGTCGAGCGCCCCGAATGCCTCCGCCTCGGCGTCGGACAGGGGTAGTTCCATTGCCGCGCAGAGCAACTGTGGGCCGAGGACGTACGGGTTGCTCGGGTCGGTGACGGTCGCCTCGACGGGCTTGTCGAGCAGCGCGGACGGATGGTGGACGAGGTAGGTGTCGAGGGGATCGTCACGGGCGACCAGGACCACCAGTGATCCTTCTCCTCGCCTGCCGGATCGGCCTCCCTGCTGCCAGAACGACGCCACCGTCCCGGGGAATCCGGCGACCACCACGGCGTCGAGTCCGGCGATGTCCACGCCGAGTTCCAGCGCGTTCGTCGTCGCCGCCCCCAGTAGGGTGCCGTCGGCGAGTGCCGTTTCGAGCTCACGCCGATCCTCGGCGAGGTAACCGGCGCGATACGACGCGACTCGCGACGAGAGTTCGGGATCGATCTCCCCGAGTAGGCGTTTGGTCGCCATCGCGGTCAACTCGGCGCCCCGGCGGGAGCGCACGAAGGTGAGGGTGCGGGCCCCTTCGACCATCAGATCGGCCATGATGCGGGCGGCTTCCGAGCCGGCGGGCCGCCGGACGGGGCTTCCGTTCTCCCCGGTCACCTCCCGCATGAGCGGGGGTTCCCACAGTGCGACCGTCCGGGGGCCGTGCGGGGAACCGTCATCCACCACCTCGGTGCAGGGTGCTCCGATCAGCCGCGACGCCGCCGCACCGGGGTCCGCTGTGGTGGCGGACGCGAGGATGAAGACGGGGTTGGCGCCGTATCGTGCGGCGATGCGCCGGAGCCGGCGCAGCACGAGCGCGACATTCGAGCCGAAGACGCCACGGTAGGAGTGGCATTCGTCGATCACTACGAACGCCAGATTGCGGAAGAAATGCGCCCATCGCTGGTGGGTCCGGAGGAGGGAGATGTGGAGCATGTCGGGGTTCGTGAAGAGCCACCGCGAGTTCTCCCGGGCCCAGTGCCGCACCTCCAGCGGCGTGTCGCCGTCGAACACACACGGGCACGCGCCGCGGAGGTCGTCCCCGGCGTCGAGGACGTCCGAGTCGATGAGTGAAGTCACGGACCGCAGCTGGTCGGCTCCCAGCGCCTTGGTCGGGGAGAGGTAGAGGGCGGTCGCCCGCGGATCCGTTGCCAGAGTGGTGAGTACCGGAAGCTGGTAGGCGAGCGACTTGCCCGAGGCCGTGCCGGTCGACACCACGACGTTCGTCCCGGCGTGGGCCAGGTCGGCGGCGGCGGCCTGATGGGTCCATGGGCGGGGGATCCCGTTCTCCTGCATGGCCCGGACGACGCTGGGGTGTGCCCACGAGGGCCATTCGGTGACCGCGGAACTGCGGGCCGGCATTTCCGCGGCGAAAGTGAGCGGGTTTTCGTCTCGGGGAACGCCCTCGAGGACTCGGTTCAGCAGCGCACGGCCGTATGTTTCGCCCGTATTTCCACTGTTGTCCGGTGGTGAAAACGGTGTGCTCACTGATATCTCCGGGCTGTCGTAGGGGACGGGCGAGTAGCTTCCACACCGCCACGACCTGCGCATTTAATGATAACGAGTGCTCTTTCGGCGCCGTCGCTCGGGGTGCGGCGATCGGCCGGTGAATCCGCTGTTCCGGGGCTGTTCGCTACAAGATCAACTTTTTGTGTGAATTGTTCGGATTTCGACTGTTGCGTTCGCGGAGTTCATGGTTGACTACAACTGGTCGCAGCTTCTGTGTTCGTAGGCTTGAAAGAGTG